>JAJVHT010000207.1 GCA_022072515.1 bacterium | reverse complement strand
CCGTCACCACGAAAGCGATCCGGCGGCCATCCGGCGAGAACTGCGGCTCGTTGACGTCTTTGGCTTTGTACAGATCGGCAATGGTGAACGCGCGCTTTTGCGCCGCTGCCGGAATTGCCAGAAGAACGCATATGCAGATCACGAAAAAATTTTTCATAAGAGAGCTCCGATTCGAGTCATGATTCTTGCTGATTACGGTTGTTTTCTTGCACGAACGTAGCTCCTGCGGAGCCAGTTCGGTCTCATACGGATCTAAACAAAGTCACCTCGTTCACGAGGTTCAATCCCGAATCCACCAACCCCTTATGCGGTCATCGACAGAATCGCCTGATCTTGAGGAAACGTAACTATTCAGCTATTTTACCGCCCGGGCGCTTTTTTTTGCGATTTGTTATATCGCGCCAATTTATTTTTTGCACGCAGATTTGAGCGCCCGGGCGGTACTGAATAGTTACGATGAAACATGCTGTCCAGCGCATCACGTACACTAATCAACACATCGGCGGCGAGACTGTCAAGCGGATTTTTCAAAATCATTCAAAGAACAGAACTCTGCCGCTTATTGTTCCCAGCGCAAGCGACGGCGACGCCAGAAAACTACTTCATCTTTTTTTACAACGTCCATTCGCAAGAAGTATTCCAGCAGCGACAGCGCTTCGGAAAGTTGATTTGCCGCCCGAACGAAGGCTGTTTTTCAAGACTGGCGTTGGAAAAAGAGGTCGGCAAAATTTTGCGTTGCCCATTTTTTCCAAGAAATAAGAAATTTTCCGAGAATTTTCTCACAATTGCAAAAAATTCTCCCGGTCTTTTGCACCCATCTTAATAAAAATCAATCTAGCAAAAACGTGGCACAAATTTGGAATACTGATCACAGCATTAAAAAGATAAAAATCGTCTTCTTTCACTTATTTGTGCTGCAAATTGAACCCTTTTTTGACGAGGTGGTTGTGTTACAGCTAACAATGACTGGCGAGTATACGGTGCGCGCAATGTTGCATTTGGCCGCCTTGCCGCCCGGTTCGATTGCTCAAATTTCTGATATTGCCCAGCAATGGGATATCCCCGAAAATTTTTTGCGCAAGATTGTACAGTTGTTGACGAAGTCGAGTCTCGTGCTTTCGCATCGCGGCGTCGGTGGTGGCATCGAACTGGCCCGGCCCGCAGCTTCGATTACGTTGCTGGACGTGATGGAGGCCGCCGAAGGAAAGCTCGCGCTCAACAAATGTTTGATTCACGAAGGCTTTTGTCCGCGTGATTCATGGTGTGCCGTGCATTTGGTCTGGGGCGAAGTGCAAGACGCCATGAAAGAAATTTTGCGCCACAAATCGATCGCGGAATTGGCGCAACAAAATTTTCATCGCCGCCAGCAGTTTGCTGTGCAACCTCTGCCGCTGACCCTGATTGAGCCGCGGAGTGCCGTTCATGCCAATTGATCAATTTCACGTTGAAGTCGCCGACGTGAATTACTGGCGCAAACAAATCAAATGTCAATGGGGCTGCCCGGTCAACACCGATGCGCGCGGTTACGTCATCGCGATTGCCGAGGGCCGTTATCTCGATGCCTATCGCCATGCGCGCGGGCCGAATCCGTTCGCTTCGATTTGCGGTCGCGTCTGCGGTGCGCCGGGTGAAATGTCCTGCCGCCGCGGCGATATTGATGACGCCATCACGATCCGGGCCTTGAAACGATTTGTCACCGAGCAGCATGGCGCGGAAGCCGGCAGTCCGACGGCGACGATTCAATTTTCCACCGCGCGACGCGACCCGAACAATCCGAAAGCCGGAACAAAGGTCGCAATCATGGCGCGGGTGTGGCCGGCCTCACCGCAGCGCATGATCTCGCGCTGCTCGGTTATAAAGTCACTGGGTTTGAGTCGGAATCCGTGGCTGGCGGCATGTTGATGGTCGGCGTACCGACGTATCGGTTGCCGCGCGAATTGGTGCAGGCCGAAATCGACGCGATACTCAGCCTGGGCGTCGAGTTGCGCCTCAACACCACGGTCGGCGTCGATATCACCGTTCCGCAAATGCGCGCGCAAGGTTTTGCCGCGATTCTTATTGCCGCGGGATTGCAGCGCAGCCGCCAACTCAATCTCGAAGGCCTCAACGCACAAGGCGTGTTGCACGGCATTGAATTTCTCAAACAAGTCAATCTCGGCCGGCCGGTGCCGCTTGGCGAGCGCGTGATCGTGATCGGCGGCGGCAACGTGGCGTTCGACGTGGCGCGCTCGGCGTTACGCGTGAAAGGTTCTTATCGTTCGGAAGCGAAAGATTTTTACGAAGCCGCAGACGCCGCGCGTATGGCGCTGCGCACTGGCGCAAAAGAAGTGCATCTCGTCTGTTTGGAATCGCGCGAAGAAATGCCGGCAGACGAAGTTGAAATTCACGAGGGCGTCGAAGAAGGCGTGTTTCTGCACACCTCGCGCGGCCGAGCGCGGCTGGACGATAGTTTTTTTTGGAATTGCCGGCCACACCAGCGCCGGTTATCTCGTATTGGGCGACTCCTTAAAACCGAACGTCAAAACGGTTGTTGCCGATCTCAAAAAACTTGGCCCGTCGGTGCTGTTGCTTTCCGGTGATGCGAAACTCACCACGGCCGCGGCGGCGCAACAAGCCGGCATTGCCGAATACACGGCGCAGGCCCTGCCGCAAGATAAAATTTCCGCCATCCGAACTCTGCAATCACAAAATCATATTGTGGCGATGGTGGGCGATGGCGTGAATGACGCGCCGGCCTTGGCGCAGGCCGACGTCGGCATCGCGATGGGCAGCGGCACCGAAATCGTGATTGCCTCGAGTGCCATCACGATGATGCGCGACGAACTCACACTGGTGCCGGAAGCCATCCAGCTTTCGCGTCGCACCGTGCGTACGATCAAGCAAAACTTGAGCTGGGCCTTTTTCTATAATACGATCGGCATCGTCATTGCAATCGCCGGTTGGTTGAATCCGCTCATGGCGGTTTCGGCGATGTTGGTGAGCAGTTTGTCGGTGGTGGGCAATTCCATGCGTTTGCTCGAGGGCAAGGGCAAAACACTCGAGAAATTATTGGAGATTCTGGTGCCGTGGCGGGAGCCCCAGGCAAAAGGTCTGCAAAAAATATGAAAGTAGATTTCATCCAAAGTATGCGGCTTCGCTTTTGGTTGGCGTTGGGATTGATCGCGATTTTGGCAACGATCACCTTTGGGATTTTGCGCGAAGAAACCAGGGCGAAGCAGAGCCATGCGGCTTTGATCAACGTGAGCGGGCGCCAACGGATGTTGTCGCAACGGCTGGCGCTATTTTCGTTGCAGTTGATCGATAGCCACACGCCGCCGCAGCGCGAGCAAATTCGCCGGGAATTGCAGGACGCGGCGGCATTAATGGATACTTATACCAACGGCTTGATTCGGGGCGATACTCTGGCGAATCTGCCCGGCAATCCTTCCGCGCAATTGCGGGCGATTTATTTTTCGCCGCCGGTTTCTTTGGAAAAGCGGGTGCGCCATTATATCGCTGAAGTGGAGGCGCTTTTACGCGCGCCGGAGGCTGATTTGACGCCGGAGAATTCCAATCTCAAAAATATTCTCGCCATGGCGGAATCGGAAATGCCCGAGGCGCTCGACATTGCGGTGAAACAATATCAGCGGGAAAGTGAAGCCGGCATCGCGCAGCTCCAACATCTGGAAATGTTCGTCCTCAGCGCCAATTTGTTGCTGCTTTTAATAATCGGCCATTTTGTGTTTCGGCCGATGATTCACCGCCTCCAAAATCACATTGCCGAACGGGAAAAATTGATTGCCGAACTGCAGATCGCATTGGCCAATGTCAAAACGTTGCGGGGTCTCGTGCCAATTTGCGCTTCCTGCAAAAAAATTCGCGACGACAGCGGTTATTGGAATATTCTCGAAGATTATATTGTCCAACATTCGGAAGCTGATTTCACCCACAGCTTTTGTCCGGATTGCAAGCAGAAGTTTGACGAAGAGTAATTTCACCCTATTTTTTCAAAAGTAATTTTTAAAATTTTCGCAAATTTAAGAATTTTTACTCCTATTTTTGCAAAGATGAGAAAAATGGTCATATAATTCATCTTTGACGTGGAGATAATTTCCATAAAAACAACGCGTCTATTTTGTGAAATTGACGGCATTTTATTTGCTTACTGCATCAATTATTTTTTTAACGCCTTTGGCTTCGCGACGCAGAGTTTCAATTCACACAAAAACTCATCTTCAAACACTCGCTTCAAATCAACTGAGGAGAAACGTACATGTTTGATTGGTTTCCCCAAAATATCTCGACATTCGGTGGAGATATCGACTCGGTGTTCTGGTTGATTTTTTATATTGTCGGCGCCGGCTTTATTCTCGGCGAGGCGGTGATTATTTATTGCGCCATTCGTTATCGCCGGAAAGCCGGACGGCGCGCCGCGTTTATTACCGGCGAAAAAATGTCCGAGCTGGCATGGGTTATGGTGCCGGCGGCGATCGTCTTGATATTGGATTTTGGGATTGAATTTGCCGGCGGTGAAGCATGGAGTAAAGTCAAAGGTGAAACGCCAGCGAGCGATATCAAAGTCATTGTCACCGGCAAGCAATTCAATTGGAATTTTACTTATCCCGGCCCCGACGGCACATTCGGGACAGACGACGATCTCCTGCTGGAAAATGAACTGCATGTGCCGGTGCGGAAGGTTGTTGATATCACGATTAAATCCGAAGACGTGCTGCATAGTTTTTTTGTGCCGGTGATGCGGTTGAAACAGGATGCGATTCCCGGCCGCTCTATTCCAGCTTGGTTCGAGGCGACGGCAACCGGACAGTATGAAATTGGTTGCGCCGAGTTGTGCGGCTACGGTCATTACACCATGCGCGGTTTTTTATTTGTCCACACGGCGGAAGATTATGCCAAGTGGATTCAAGAGCGCTGGCCGCCGGCGGCGCCTTCAGCGGATTCGACTAACGTTGTGCAATTGTAAATTTTAAAATTGAAATTTACAATACTTCTGAATACCGAGAAAAGCACTGGCAAAATAAACCACTCTGAAAACTTCGAGGAGGAAAATCGCATGTCATCATCCGCCGCCGCACACCCAGCTCATGAAAACCAATTGAGTTTTGTGCGTCAATACATTTTTTCACTCGATCACAAAGTCATCGGCAAGCAATATCTCTTTCTCGGCATGTTCATGGCGCTGGCTGGCGGCCTGCTCGCCTATTTGTTGCGCTGGCAGCTTGCTTGGCCGGAATCGGCTGTGCCCGGTATGAGTTGGATTCCCGAACCGACGATGTTCCAAGGCATCATTCCGCCGGAGTTTTATAATGCCATTGTGACGATGCACGGCACGATTATGGTGTTTTTCGTGGCGATGCCGATCTTGCTCGGCGCTTTCGGCAATTTTTTAGTGCCGCTCATGGTCGGGGCGCCGGACATGGCGTTTCCGCGCCTCAACATGATGTCCTTCTGGACGATCTTCACGGCGGCGATGATCATGCTCGCGTCATTTTTCGTTCCGGGCGGCGCCGCTTCGGCAGGCTGGACCGGCTATCCGCCGCTTTCCGCCGATGCGGTTTATACCGGCGTGAATTGGGGCATTACGTTGTGGATTCTCGGTCTCGCGCTGGAATTCGCTTCGTTTTTAATGGGCGGCATTAATTTTCTCACCACGGTGGTGAGCATGCGCGCGCCCGGTTTGAAAATGATGCGACTGCCGTTAATGGTGTGGATGCAAATCGTGGCGGCGGTGATTTTCATGTTGTCGGTTGGCCCGTTGATCGCCGGCGCTGTGTTGCTCTTGCTGGATCGTACTGTCGGCACCAGTTTTTATGCCGTGCAAAAAGGCGGCGATCCGCTGTTGTGGCAACATCTTTTCTGGTTCTTCGGCCATCCCGAAGTTTATGTGGTTTTGCTTCCGGGTATCGGCGCCGTTTTGGAAGTCTTGCCGGTGTTCTCGCGCAAACCCATCTTTGGCTATAAAGCCATCGTCTATTCCACGATTGCTGCCGGTTTTTTGAGCTTCATTGTGTGGGCGCATCACATGTTCGTCAGCGGCATGGATTTCGATCTCGTCATGCCGTTCAGCATTACAACAATATTAATCTCGGTGCCGTTCACCATCATCTTGCTGGCGATGATCGCGACGCTGTGGAAAGGCGCGATTCGTCTGGCAACGCCGATGCTCTTCGCACTGGGAACATTGATGGTCTTTATCGTCGGCGGCCTCACGGGTATCTTTCTCGGTTCAGCCTCGGCGGATATTTATTTGCACGACACCTATTTTGTGGTGGCGCATTTTCACTATACATTGATCTCGGCGGTATTCTTCGGCGGTTTCACTGCGATGTATTACTGGTTTCCGAAAATGTTCGGCCGCTTGATGAATGAAACGTGGGGCAAAATTCACTTTGCGCTGACTTTGGTTTGCTTCAATCTGGTTTTTATTCCCCTCTTCAAAGCCGGCCTCGGCGGCGAAATGCGCCGGCTCTACAATCCCTTTGAATATGATTTTCTCAAGCCGCATCAAGGGTTGCACCAGTTTGCCACGATTGCGGCAATTCTGTTGATGATCGCCCAACTCCCATTTCTCGTCAATTTCTTCTGGAGCATGTTTAAAGGCAAAGTAGCCGATCGTAATCCGTGGCAAGCGAACACGCTGGAATGGGCGGCGCCGTCACCGCCGCCGCATGGGAACTTTGACACCGCCCCCAGCGTCTATCACGGCCCTTATGTTTACAGCGCGCCGGAGAGGAAAGAAGATTGGCAGCCGCAGCATCAACCGCATTAGCCAGTTTGCGGTTGGCCAGTTCGCCGTTTATTCGAATAGCTGGCAAACCGGTTAACCGGCAAATTCCCAGAACTTGCGCACATTCAAAAGGAGATTCATACATGAGCACCGTTGCCGCAACGGAAAACTACTCTGACAATGTGATGCCCATCGGCAAGATGGGCATCTGGTGGTTTCTCGCCTCCGAAATCATGGTTTTCGGCGGGCTGATTGGCTCCTACATTCTTTATCGCCTGGCCAGCGCCGGCGCGTGGGCGGAGATGGCGCATCACGTCAGCACCACGATTGGCGCGATCAATACCGTCGTGCTATTAACCAGCAGCTTGACGATGGTGCTGGCCCATGCTGCTGTAGAAGATGAAAATCGCCAACGCGCAAAGCTGTATTTGGGCTTGACGGTTTTGGGCGGCATTTTGTTTCTAATTTTCAAAGCAGTTGAGTATACCACTGAAATTAGTCACGGTTTTACGCCCTTGGCCGGAACGTTTTGGTCGTTTTATTTCACCATGACCGGCTTGCACGGCTTGCATGTGATCGGTGGCATCATCGCCAATCTCGCACTTTTTGTGATGGCCGCGCGCGGCACGCTGTGGCCGAACACGCAGAAGCGCGTCGAATATTGCGGCCTTTATTGGCACTTTGTCGACGTCGTTTGGATTTTCTTGTTCCCGTTGCTTTATCTTTCTTATTGAGATGTTGTGCGTAGTGACGCCTTCAGACGTAAACCGTAGAGAGGTAAAATCAATAACCGCGGGGCTTTTTAATTGATCCGCGCGGCGCCTGAAGGCGCGACCACGGAAATTATGAGGAAATTCTTATGTCAAACACCGCCCACGCTCGCCCCAATTATGTTGCCGTTTGGGCTTGGCTGGTTTTTTTATTGATCATCAGCCTGGCCGCGGTTTATTTGCCGTTTTCACAAACTGTCACCGTTTCACTTATTTTTGTGGTTGCCGCCGTCAAGGCTTTTCTCGTCGTGGTGAACTTCATGCACATTCGCATGGAACACCGCTTGGTGCATCTCATTGCCATCGTCCCGGTGATCTTTTTTATTATCATGACCATGGCCTTGATTCCTGATATTGTTTATAACCGGTGAGTTGCTGCATGGAAAATACGATTTCTGAAAAGCTGTTGGCTAAAAGCAACGGCACGCTGAGTCACGCCCGCCCTCAAAAAAACGGTTCACTGCCCACTGTTGAACTATCGATCAATCGCTCGCTGTTAGGCCTGCTGATTTTCTTGGGCACTGAGGCGATGTTTTTTGCCGGCTTGATCAGTGCGTTTCTTATTTTGAAAGCCGGCAGCGCGGTTTGGCCGCCGGTCGATCAGCCGCGCCTGCCGGTCGCCGTTACGGCGCTCAACACGCTGGTTTTGCTCGCCAGCGGTTACACGATGCATCGCGCGGTTCGCGGTGCTCGAAGCGGCAATCAATCGGCGCTTACCAATTGGCTGGCGCTCACCGGCGTGTTGGGAACGATTTTCCTCGGTGTGCAGGGAGTGGAATGGGGGCGCTTGCTGAGTTACGGTTTGACTTTTACGTCCAGCAATTATGGCGCGACGTTTTATACGCTGATTGGCGCGCATGGCTTGCATGTTCTCGCCGCGGTGCTGGTTTTAATGGTGGTTTTTATTCGTGCATTACAAAAACGCTATTCCGTAAAAAATCACGACGGCTTGGTGCTCTGCCAAATCTATTGGTATTTTGTAGTGGGAATTTGGCCGGTGCTGTATGGTCTGGTGTATCTGAGCTGAAAAGCGATTGCCGGCCGCCGGTTGCTTAAGCAGCCAACGGCCAGCAGTTCTTGGAGTCACTTCATGAAAACAAGATTATATGTGCCGCTGCTCGGAATTGTTCTTATGCTTTTTATATTTCCGAACAGCAGCGGCGCTTGTCCCAAATGCTTTGCCGCCACCGCCAAACCAGTGCTCAATGCTTATTATGTGAGCATCGCCTTCATGTCGTTGATTCCCGTTGGAATCGTCGGCGCGATTTTAACCTGGCTGCATCGGCAAAACCGGCAAACGACTGATCAAACGCAATAAAAGCGTTATTTCGCTTTGCCTTGATTGGCCACGGCTTGCATCGCTTTTTTTACGCTTTCGGCGTCGCCGAGATAATAATTTCGTATCGGTTTCAGGCGATCATCCAATTCATAAACGAGGGGCATCCCCGTGGGAATATTCATCCCGACGATATCGGCATCCGAAATATGATCGAGATATTTGACTAACGCCCGCAAGCTGTTGCCGTGCGCCGCAATGATCACGCGTTGGCCGGATTGGATCGCCGGCGCGACGGTTTCATGCCAATGGGGGAGAAAGCGCGCCACCGTATCTTTCAGACATTCCGTGCGCGGCAGATCTTTCGCCGTCAAATCACGGTAACGCGGATCATGACCGGGATAACGCGCATCGGTGGTCTCCAATGCCGGCGGCTGAATGTCATAACTGCGGCGCCAAACGTGAACTTGTTCCTCACCATATTTCGCCGCGGTCTCCGCCTTGTTCAATCCTTGCAGCGCGCCGTAATGGCGTTCGTTTAAACGCCAGGAATTATGGATGGGAATCCACATTAAATCCATTTCACTCAATGCCATCCACAGTGTGCGAATGGCGCGTTTCAAAACCGAGGTAAACGCGACATCAAAAACAAAACCGTTTTCCTTTAAAACTTGTCCGGCGCTTTGCGCTTCTTCCAGGCCTTTTTCGGATAAATCAACATCCGTCCAGCCGGTAAATCGATTTTCTTTATTCCAGGTGCTTTCACCGTGTCGCAGCAAAACGAGCTTGTGCATAATAAAACTCCTTGTCAAGGTTGATCATCAAACATGTTTTAAAACCATCGAATCATATTGTGGCATGGTGGTAACAACGCGGTGCCGATCAATCCAATAGGCCCACGGCACCATCAGCCATTGTGCCAGCCCGCCAATCGCCAACGCGGTTACATTCGACGGCGGCTGTTCACGACTCATGATGTTTCCCACATAAATCAATACGCAAAACGCCACGAATGACCAGAAAGCATATTTTCCCGTGCGATCGCGGGCTTGTGTTGTTCGTACGTATAAAATGATGGCAAGCACAAACAATGCACTTTCCACGATCACCGTCGCGGCAACCGAATTCCACAAACCGAGACCGACATAAGTTTGCTGCCCTGGCGCGATGGGCAGATCCGGACGATGCGTGAAGAAATCGAGCAGCCAATGGCTGATCACCCCCAGGCCGAGAATCAAGGCGCTGGTTTTATCGCGCCGCCGGAAAAAATAAATCAGGCTAAAAGCCAATCCCCAGCCGATGACGGTGAGCAGGCTGTGGGAAATGGGATAATCATAGAAATCAAGCGGAGTGAAGGCGGTATTGCCCGGGGCGATCCGCACATGTTCGAGGCCGAGCAAGAGAAAGAAAGGCCACAACAAATCAATGAATTGGGCGGATAAGAAAAGCGTGCCCAGCGAAACCCGGGGCGCTGCTTTTTTCGCGGCTAACGCAACGGCATAATGGCCGATGAACATGAAGTTTTCATCTCCTGAGCAAGATAGGAATCAAGGTGTTGAAATTTTTGTTGTGTCGGAAAGGCTATTTTGTGTTTCTATTATTTTAACGATATGGGTGTAAACTTTTTGCCAAAGCTCCGGATGCTGCCGGAAGTGCTCGATGGCCGCTTCGAATTGCCGGCGCTCGACGCCAAGCGCATGCAGCACGGAATCGGCGCGGGCCAGTTTTACAGTCGATTCATCCTGCGGCGGCAACGGGGGATTGCCATTCATCTGGCTGGCAAGCAAAATTTGTGCGTAGACTTCCGCAAAACGTTGCGGATTGTGCAGCGGCGCATCGGGTTTGGAGGCGCAAGCGAGATACAGCAGCAATCCCAAAACAGAAAAGGCCCGGCGCCCGAACCGGATTAAGTTTTTGCGCTGTAAGTTACGCATGAGCAGAGAACATCGTTCGCATGAATTCCGCTTCCGCCTGTTGCCGCAATGCGATGCAGGCTTGGCCCGGATCAGCCGCACCGAAGATCGCCGAGCCGGCAACGAGAAGCTGCGCCCCCGCTTCCACCACGGTCGCGACTGTATTCTGGTCAATACCGCCGTCCACTTCGATTAAAATTTCTTGGCGCAGTGTCGAAAGCTTTTGACGCGCCCGGCGAATTTTTTCTGTGACGGCTTGAATAAATGTCTGCCCGCCGAAACCAGGGTTAACGGTCATGAGCAACAACACATCGATATCCGGCAAAATTTCTTCAACAGTAGTGAGTGAAGTCGCCGGATTCAGCGCCACGCCGACGCCCGCGCCGGTTTCTTTGACCTGGTGCACGACACGATGCAAATGCGGACAGGTTTCTGCATGAACAATCATGCGATCGGCGCCGGCTTGCCGAAATGCTGAAATATAACGTTCCGGTTGTGCGATCATCAAATGCACTTCGACCGGCAGGCTGGTGCTGCGGCGCGCCGCGTTGATGACAAGCGGACCGAAGGTGAGGTTCGGGACAAAATGTCCATCCATCACATCGCAATGGATAATGTCGGCGCCGGCAGCTTCGACGCGGCGAATTTGTTCGCGCAAGCAGGCGAAATCGGCGGCAAGAATCGAAGGGGCGATTTTGATCATGGCTGATTATCGCTCGAGCTGCTGGGCAATTGACTCACTTCCAAATCAATTTTGGAGCCGCGTCTAACCAAGGTGTTGGCTTCCAACGATTGATTGATCACGGTTTCCGGCAATAAGCTGTCGATTTCTTTGAAAGTGATTTGCCCGACAATCAGCCCGGCTTTGGCGATCAACTCACGAGCGGCATCGTAGGTGAGGCCGGCCACCGATGGCACCGTGACGTCGGTCGAAGCGTCGCCCAGGCTGACGGTGATATTGACCACCGTGCCAATGCCAACTTGCACCAGACTATCTTTGCCGGAGGCCGTTCGGGAAAAATAGGGCACCGATTGTGCAATCACCACACCCGGAGGTTCGGTGGAGTAAGCGGAATCGACTCGGCCGAGCACAAGATTGTATCGCGCCAGCGATAATTGCGCGTCACGCACCGACCCTTCGACCAATTTGGGCATCGGCACTTTGCGCGCACCCTGGCTGACGACGATATAAATCGGACGGCCGCCTTTCACGCTGGCATGTGGGCGGGGAATTTGTTCGACGACATATCCGGCTTGGTATTTGGCATCGATGCGTTCTTGTTTAATGACTTCAAAACCCTCGCCTTCGAGTGTGCTTTTGGCCTCTTCGTAGCGCTTCGCCACCACATTGGGCACTTCGAGGGCCTGGCCATGTCTGGTGTAAATCGGCATGAAGACCCAATCCACCAACAGCCCGAAGGCCAGAAAAAGCGCGATGATGCCTCCCACCAATTTAATGAACCGATTGCTGAGAACCGCGATAATAAAATTACGAAACCAAGGCTGACTCATTTTTCCGTTCCAGAGCAAAATTGAAAATTGCGAATTTTCAATTCAAAAATTTAAACTCGCAAGGTTGCCGTTTAGCGTTTTACGCTCTGACCAGGCGTGCCGCGAAACTGCCATCCATGTTATGGCGGCTCTGCAACGTGCGCAGGTAGCCGCGTTCGTCGCAAAACATGACGTGCACGAAACCCTTCGCCGGCTCCAGGCGAAACTCTTTGTGGTGCTCGAGAAACCATTCCACCACTTTCTCATTTTCTTCCTGATCGATTGTGCACGTGCTGTAGATCAATCGTCCGCCGGATTTGACCAATTCCGAAGCGTCGGTCAAAATTTCTTTTTGCAATTCGACGATATCGGTGATATCTTTGGGACGCCGCCGCCAGCGCAAATCAGCGCGCCGGGACAGCACGCCGAGACCGGAGCAAGGCGCATCCACGAGCACCACTTCGGCTGGGGTGGCGGCAAAAGTGCGGGCATCGGCGATCACTGGTTGAACGGAAAAATGCAAGCGTTGTGCCGCTTCCACCAGCAGTTCCAGACGTTGTGGATTCAGATCGACGGCAATCACTTTTCCGGGTTCGGCCATTTCCGCCATTTGCAGCGCCTTACCGCCGGGCGCGGCGCAGAGATCAATGACCGTCTCGCCTTTTTGCGGCGCGGCCAAACGGGCCACCAAACCGGCGCTGGGATCTTGCACGGTAAACCAACCTTCGGCAAATCCGGGCAACGCCGTGATATCATCGAGATGGGGGAGGGTATAAAAATTCAGCGCGTGTTTGATCGGTTCCGGCTTGACTTCGTGCGCCGCCATTTGCTCCAGCCAGGGTTTGAGATTTTCTTGCGGGCGCACGACGCGCACCGTGATGGGAGGAATGCGATTATTGGCCTCGGCCAGCGCGGCGGTCTCTTTCCAGCCGAATTGTTCGACCCAGCGTTTCAGCAGCCACTCCGGATGGCTGAGCATTTGCGCCAGAGTTTTCAGCTCTTTCTTTTCCACCAGGCTTTCGATCGGCGGCCATTCCATCGGTGCCCGTTGAATGTTGCGCAAGACGCCGTTCGCCAAACGGGAAAAATTATTACCGAAACGTAGTTGAATCATTTCGACGGCTTCGTCGACGGCGGCATAAGCGGGGATGCGATCCATAAACAGCATTTGATAAACCGCGCTCCGCAACACGTTTTTCACAAACGGTTGGGCTTCGTCGAAGTGATGGCGAAAATGTTGCTGAATCTCTGCATCCAGCCGGGCTTTCCAGCGCGCCACGCCATACACCAAGGCGGTAACAAGCGCGCGATCCCGCGCCGGAAATGCCGACCGCTGGAGATGTTTCTCCATGACCTGATCGACATAAACGGAGCTGCTCTCGGCTTCGCTGAGAATTTGCGCGGCAATGGCGCGGGGGGAAAGCAAAACATTTGAGGAGGCTTTTTTACTGTTGACTTTTGGCATGTGATTTTTGATTTAATTTAGTCTAACATGACACTGGATTTGATGGCCGTGCAAAAATTCTGCGGCGGACATCCGGCGCTTGCCCTCGATTTGCAGTTCGTCGATGGCCAGGTGGCCGCGTCCAGTTTGAATGATGAGTTCTCCCTCTTTAAAGTTGGCTTTTAACACCTCTCCGGCTGCACCGCCGGAACTGATTTCGTCGATAACCCGGGTGCGGAAAATTTTGAGATGGCGCCCCTGCCAATTGGTAAATGCTCCCGGCACGGGATTCATGCCCCGCACGAAATTGAAAATTTCTCGCGCCGATTTTTTCCAAGCGATGGCCGCCTGCTCTTTGGTAATTTTCGGCGCGAGACTGGGTTCTCCGGATTGGCGCTGCCGTTGCACGGCGCCATTGGCAATTTGCGTCAGGGTCTCCAGCAGCAGTTCCGCGCCCAGCAACGCCATGCGATCATGCAATTCCCCGGCAGTTTCAAATTCGCCAATGGCGGTTGAGCGCTGTAGAATCATGTCACCGGTATCGACTTTTTCCTCAATAAAAAAAGTAGTCACGCCGGTTTCACGTTCGCCGTTGATGAGGGCCCATTGAATCGGCGCCGCCCCGCGATATTTGGGCAACAACGCGGCGTGCACGTTGACCGTGCCGAGCGGCGGCAGCGTGAATACTTCCGGCGGTAGAATTCGGAACGCCACCACCACAAAAAGCTCGGCTTGCCATGCGTTCAAGCTTTGCACAAATTGCGGATCGCGCAATTTGTCGGGCTGCAAAATCGGCACGCCGGCCTGCAGTGCCAATTTTTTTACCGGTGTCGGGTGCACCTGCAAGCCGCGGCCGGATGGTTTATCCGGTCCGGTCACGACGCCAACCACCGGAATATGATTTTCCAGCAGCCGTTGCAGGCTCACCGCCGCAAATTCCGGTGTGCCCATGAAAACTGTTTTAAGCTCGGACGCCTGACGCATTTTTATTTCTCTCCTGGGCTTCGGCGGCGGCCTCTTCGGCAATGGCCTTGAGCTTTTTGCTCAACAGTTTGCGCTTCAACGGGCTTAAACGATCCACAAAAAAGACGCCGTTGAGATGATCAATCTCGTGCTGCAGCACCCGCGCCAGCATTCCCTCATATTCCTGTTCGTGCGGTGCGCCGG
Source organism: bacterium (assembly GCA_022072515.1). Taxonomy (GTDB): domain Bacteria; phylum Zhuqueibacterota; class Zhuqueibacteria; order Zhuqueibacterales; family Zhuqueibacteraceae; genus Zhuqueibacter. The sequence continues at coordinate 2,586 of JAJVHT010000207.1, read as the reverse complement.
CTAAATCTTGATAACGCACGAGCACGCGCTCTTTGCGCATCACGTCCTCGTTGATTTCCGGAATGCTGAGGCAACCTTCTTCATACGGCGTCGCTTTGCCGCTTTCCTGCACAATCACCGGATTCACGAACGCTTGCGGCGCCGCCCCTTCGGTAACGAGACCGATATCGACGACGCACAGGGCATGGGGCAATCCGATTTGGTTCGCAGCCAGGCCGATTCCTTTGGCGGCCTGCATGGTTTCGATCATATCCGCCGCGACTTGCTGCAAAGCGGAATCGATCACTTCAATTTTTATCGCTTTTTTGCGCAGAATGGGATCGCCATATTTGCGAATGGGCCAAACCGCCATAAATCATGATCCCTTTTTCTCTTCTTCAACAATCTTGCGCGCGATGCTCGACCGCGAGACGTTGAGCTTGACATTTTTATCGACTTCGAGAATGAGCACCGTGTCCTTGTCTTTCGTGCCGACAATGGTGCCATAAATGCCGCCAGCGGTCACGACGTTATCGCCTTTTTGCAAGCTCTCCATCATTTTTTGATGTTCTTTCTGGCGTTTCGCTTGCGGTCGCATCACTAAAAAATACATAATCGCAAAAATGGCGATCATCGGTAGCAGCATCCCGGCCATGGGATTGGCGCCCGAGCCTCCCGGTGCGCCCATAAATGAAAACAACAACGCTGGCATTACTCCTCCTTTGAGGTTGATGATTTTCCATCCACAGTTAATGACTCGTTCAACAGCAGATTGCGGCGACTACACAGGGTTTTTAATCTATGCTCGCCGTTTCAGCCGCTGTTGGTTTGATTTGATAGGTTGCATAAAAAGATTTTTGCCATTGCAAAAAACCGCCCGCGGCAATCGCGCTACGCATGCTTTCCATTAATTTATGATAAAAACGCAAATTGTGCAAGCTGCCAAGCCGCAAAGCGAGAATTTCTTCGGCGTGAAATAGATGCCGCAAATAAGCGCGCGTGAACGTGCGACACGCATAACAATCGCAATCTTCGGCAATCGGGCGAAAATCCTCACGGAAAATTAAATTCGTCAAATTAATCGGACCGTTGGCCGTGAACACCTGGCCTTTGCGGCCGTTGCGCGTCGGGATCACGCAATCAAACATATCGACGCCCCGGCTCACAGCCTCGACCAAATCTTCCGGCTTGCCGACGCCCATCAAATAACGCGGTTTATTTTCCGGCAGCAGTTCATTGCAAACTTCAATCATCTCGCCCATCGCGCTTTTCGGCTCGCCGACGGCCAAGCCGCCCAGCGCGTAGCCCGGAAAATCGAAGGTCAGCAGTTGCTCGCAACTCAATCGCCGCTGATCGATGAAGATGCTGCCTTGCACGATAGCGAAGAGGGCCTGCGAGTGGCCGTACAGCGGCGGCGAATTTTGCCACGCCTGAAAACAGCGTTCCGCCCACCGCGACGTGAGCTGGGTTGATTTCTCCACGTAACTGCGCTCGGAAGGGTAGGGAGGGCACTCATCCAACACCATCATAATATCCGAGCCGAGGCAACGCTGCGTGCGTACGACGCTTTCCGGCGTAAACTCGTGATACGAGCCGTCGATGTGTGATTGAAACTTGACACCGTTCTCATGAATCTTGCGCAACTCCGCCAAACTAAAAACCTGAAAGCCGCCGCTGTCGGTCAAAATCGGCTTGCGCCAATTCGCAAATTTGTGCAAGCCGCCCGCTTGCTGCAGCAGCGCCTCGCCGGGCCGCAAATAGAGATGATAGGTGTTGCCAAGAATAATTTGCGAGCCAACGTCTTCCAACTCTTGCGGGCTTAGCGTCTTCACCGTCCCTTGGGTGCCGACTGGCATAAACACCGGCGTGAGGATCTCACCGTGCGCCGTCGTGATTTTGCCGCAACGCGCGCGGGTGTTGGGATCTTGAGAAAGAACGTGAAATGAAAACTTGGTTTCCGGCTGATCGGTAAGCGGCATGCCAATTATTTCCAAGCAACGTAATCTAAAAAAGCATCCAGGGCGAACAAGTTGGAAATCCTTTTCAATGTTTTGTAACCAAGGCGGCGGCCAGGGAGATCGTAGTCGAGCTTAACGCGCCGCATTTTTGTGAAGCCACTTTTTAGCAGCGTCTGTTGCAACGTCGTGCTGGTAAAAAACGTGCGATGATAGCGCGGATGATTGCCGCCTTCCCATTTGGAGCGCGACAACATGAATTTCAGACTGTGCAAATTCGGCACTTCGATACAGCAAACGCCATTTTCCTGCAACAAGTTTTTGATCTTTCTCAGTGTGCTGACGGGATCGGTGAAATGTTCCAGCACATGCCAGAGCGTGATCACATCGAATTTTTGCGAATCTTTTTGCAATTCATCGAGAGTTTTGGCGGTGGCCTCGACGCCAAAAGAACGCCGGGCATATTCGATGGCGCGCGCTGATACATCAATACCGGTTACTTCAAAGCCGTGTTCGCGCGCCGTCGCCAAAAAGTAACCTCGCCCGCAGCCGAGATCGAGCAATTTGCCGTTCGGTTTCAAAGCACTGATCCATTTTATTCTTTGCGCATTGAGCACGTAAAGCTCTGCCAGCGCTTTGACACTGGAATCGC
>JAJVHT010000029.1:9830-17491 GCA_022072515.1 bacterium | reverse complement strand
TGCGCACCCCGACCCGCGCCAGGAGCGTGTAACGATTTTCCATTTCCCATTCCAGGCTCTTCAAGACCGCCAACGCATTCGCCGCCGTGGTGACGACTTCCTCGTCGAGATCTTCACGAAACGTCAAATGATGAAAACGCAGCTTGCGATAAGTTGACAACTCCAGGCGTTTCGGATCGACCAAAACGAAATCGACCTGGCTGGGATGTGCTTTGTACAACATGCTGGCGATGATGGTATTCAAACAAACGCTTTTCCCGGAGCCGGTGGCGCCGGCCACGAGCAAATGCGGCATGCGATCCAGCGAGGTGACGAAGGCTTGTCCGGAAATCGTTTCGCCGAGGGCAATGGTCAATGGCGAAGCGGACTGGCGAAACGCGTCGGAATCAATGAGTTTACGCAAATAGACGACCTGCGGTTCCGGGTTGGGCAACTCGATACCAACCGCGGCTTTGCCCGGAATCGGCGCGACGATACGAATGCGTTTGGCGCGCATGGCCAGCGCCAAATCATCGGCGAGCGCGGTGATGCGGCTCACTTTAATGCCGGGATCGGGCTGATATTCATAGCGGGTAATAACCGGGCCGGGATTGATCTCGGACACATTGCCTTGCACGTCAAATTCGGCCAACCGCTCTTCGAGCGTGTGCGCATGATTGAGCAATTCCTCGCGCGTTTGCACGGAATCGATTTTAGTGGGAAACGCCAACAGATCAAGCGGTGGAAAAATATAATCGCCGGCGGCTGGTGGAAGCGGCTCGTCTTTGGGCTTTTTCGGAATGGTAATCGTATTGGCAGTTTCCGCGGGCGCCGACCGTACCGGCGTTGTTTCCGGCGGCGCCGGTTCCGGCATTGGCTCAAAAAATTTTTCAGGCGCTTTCCCCGGGATGATGGTCGAGGGGCTGGCGGGTTTTTCATTCATTTCCCGCAATCGCGCCAACCGTTTCCAGCGCGGCTCCGCTTCTTCGGCCGGCTCATCTTCAGCAGTGGCGTCGTCTTCATCCGAACCGGCTAATGAGACAGCTTTCGGCTTGCTCGCCGGCTCGGCGTCGCGTTCCGGAAATTGGGGCCGCCAAGAGACGATCCCCGCCAGCGTTTTTTCGAACCACTGCCGGATGTTCAACGAGCCGGAACGGATTTTCTCATAAGCTTCGGCGAGACTCACTTCGGTCAAGAGCATGAAAATCACCACGGCCAAAGTAAGCAGAATGATCGGACTGCCATAATCACCAAAAGCTTTATGCAGATGTTCCGCAATAAAACCGCCTACCAAACCCGACCACGAATAGCCGATGGTCGTCCCCTCCGGATTAATGACATGCGGCATAGCAAAGACGGTGGCGAAATACAACGCGCCGACCAAGCCATACAGTGTCGCCCGTTGCAGGCTTTTCGTTTCGAGGTTGCGAAAACGGTTCCATCCCCACGCGATGAGCAACAACGGCACCACGATCGCGGGATAGCCAAACAGGTATTTCACCAACACATTGGAGATATGAACGCCGGCGACGCCCATGGCGTTCTCGACGCGCTGCATCACCGCGCCTTGCGGCGTTTCTTCCGGATAAACGAAATATGAAATCAAGCTTACAAGAATGAGCATGCCCAGCGTGATCAAGAGAATGCCGAGGATTTCCTCCTGCTGGCGGGAATTACTCACACTTGTTTGCTTTTCCGACATGGTCTCCTCTCCTGAAAGTGATGAATAAAACGGCTTGCTGCTCCTGTTGTCCTGGTCAACGAATCACTCTTTCGCTTTCATTTCATCGTTATTAGTCAATTCTTACTTAACAAGTTTAATATGGCAAATTTTATTCACATTTGCAAGAGATTTGCTATTTTGAGTGCGCGCGTCGGAATGCTGATCGCAAGAAATGGCGGAATCGCCGGAAGGTGCTTAATGGCCGCTCGGCGTGCTTTTGTTCATTCCGGCTTGGCGAAGCGCCTCCAGGCTCTGGTCAAGCGCCAGCACGGCCGCGAGAATCGCCGCAGTCGCGTTGATAAAAAATCCGGAGGAAATTTTCTCAAAAATATCCGTGGGTTGATGATAATCCGCATGATCTTCAACGCCGAAATAGAGAAACGGAATGCCTTTGGCGTGGAATGCCGCATGATCGGAAGCGTTGGTCCAATTGTCAGAAGAATTTCCGCCTTTATCGTGCCCTAAAAGTAATTTCACCGCACTGGTTTTGGCAATTTTTTTCAGGGGCGGCTGCAAAAACGGGTAATGGCTGCAGCCGGCGGCATAAAGCTCATTTTTCTCGTTCCGGCTCACCATGTCGAGGTTGATATTCAGCGCGACCCTGGATTGAGCGACAGGCAAATTTTCGACAAACGCCTTCGCGCCCAGCAAGCCGGCTTCTTCACCGTCAAAAACGGCAAAAATGAGCGTGTGCTGCGGCTGGTGGCGGCTGAAATAATTCATCAGCGCCAGTAAGGCGGCAACACCGGAGGCGTTATCATCCGCGCCGTGATAAATTTTTCCATTCACGACGCCAAGATGGTCGTAATGCGCCGAGAGCACAATGCAATTGGGCGCCGTCCCGGCGAGAAATCCGATCAAATTCGCCGCGCTGTCACATGGGGATCCGCGAGTGGAAAAAGAGAAGTACTGTTTGAAGCTGCCATTAAACGGCTGGAGCTGATTTTTTTGAAAAGCGGTGAGAATGTATTGCTGCGCTTTGCGGCTGCCAATCGTGCAACTCTTCCGCCCCTGCATGGAATCTGCCGACAGCGCTTTGACATCATATAGGAGTTGCAGCGTGTCGAGCGGGGATTGCGAGACGGCAAGATTTGGAATGACAAACAAAAATGCCGGCAGCCAGAACTTTAGCTTCATAACAACAAATGGGTGCAACCTATCGCGTAAAAGCAAAAAACAGTTGTTGTCTTACGTTGTTGGCCGCTGATAAAACGGCGTTTTCACAATTTTCGCTTTGGCCGCTCGCCCGCGAATGTCAATACTCAGCTCGGTGCCGATGGCGCTGTGCGCACTCGCGACATAGCCCAGGCCAATCGATTTCTCCAGGCTTGGCGAAAAAGTGCCGCTGGTGACGTGACCGACCGCGGCGCCGTCTTTCAAAATCGGATAGCCGTGGCGAGCGATGTTCTTGCCGTCAATTTCGAAGCCGACGAGTTTGCGCGGAATGCCGCCGGCTTTCATTTTGATCATCACATTGCGGCTAATAAAATCGCCTTTGTCCAATTTGGTAATCCAGCCGAGTCCGGCTTCGAGCGGATTCGTGGTCTGGTCGATGTCATTGCCGTAGAGACAGTATTTCATTTCCAGCCGCAGAGTATCGCGCGCGCCGAGGCCGATCGGCTCGATACCGAATTCTTTTCCGGCCGTGAAAATGGCGTTCCAAACCTTTTCCGCATGCGGCGGCGGGCAGCCGACTTCAAAACCATCTTCGCCGGTGTACCCGGTGCGCGAAATGAATGCCGGCACGCCGGCAATTTCTCCCGAGGCGAACCAGTAATATTTTATCTCGGCGAGATTGCGACTGGCTATTTTTTGCAAAGTCGCTTGCGCATTTCGCCCCTGCACCGCCAGCAGGCTGTAGTCGTTGCTTTTATCAATAAGCGCGACGTCCGCCGCAGCGTGTTGTTGCAACCAGTTGAAATCCTTCTCAATATTCGAGGCGTTGACGACCAGCATGTAATGATCGGGCCAACGATAAACGATGACATCGTCCACAATGCCGCCGTCGGGATAACAAATCGCCGAGTATTGGGCTTGATAAATGGCGAGCTTGGAGACATCGTTGATCGTGACGCGCTGCAAAAAATCCAGCGCGCCCTGGCCGCGAACTTCAAACTCGCCCATGTGCGATACATCAAAAACGCCGACGGAACGGCGCACCTGGCGATGCTCGTCGATGATGCCGCGATATTGCACCGGCATCCAGTAACCGGCGAATTCAACCAGCTTGCCGCCGTGCTGCACATGGAGGTCGTACAAAGCGGTTTTTTTGACCGTCGTCGTTCCCGCTGCTTCAGCCATGATTGATTCCCTTGATTTATAGGATATAGAAGCCCGTGTTACCATTTATAAGGCTTCGATCACCTGTTTCATCTTTTGCAACGCGAGTTGGATATTCTCAATGGAATTGGCATAACTCAACCGCAAGTAGCCTTCGCCGAATTTTCCAAACGCGGTGCCGGAGAGCACGGCGACGCCGACCTCATTGAGCAGCAGATCGGCGAGGGGCTTGCTGTTCATGGGCACGCGACTGATATTCGGGAAGCAATAAAACGCGCCGCCGGGTTTCAGACAGCGCACGCCTTTTATTTTATTCAAGCCGTCAACCATAATGTCGCGCCGCGTTTTAAATTCGGCCACGAAGGCGTCCACTTCATCATGTGGCCCGCGCAACGCGGCAATGCCGGCATCCTGCACGAACGTGGCGGTGCAACTGTTGCTGTTGATCATCAGCTTTTCGACTTTTTGCGCGAGTGCAGCCGGCATCACGCCGAAGCCGAGGCGCCAGCCGGTCATCGCATAAGTTTTCGAAAAGCCATCGAGCAGAATCGTGCGCTCCAGCATGTCCGGCTCGGAAAGAATGCTCGCGTGCTCGTGTTCGTAAACGATATTTTTGTACACTTCATCGGAGAGCACCAAAATATTTTTGGCGCGGACAATTTCGGCAATGGCGCGAACGTCGTTGCGCGTCAGAATGCCGCCGGTGGGATTTTGCGGCGAATTGATGATCAGCAGGCGCGTGCGCGGCGTGATCAGGGCGGCCAATTCATTCAAATCAAAGCGAAACTCTTTCTCTTCTTTTAATTGCAGCGGCACGGCCTTGCCGCCGACAAATTCGATGACGGATTCATAAATCGGAAAGCCCGGGTTGGGGTAAATGACTTCGTCGCCTTCTTCGATCAACGCGGTGATGGGAAAATAGATGATGGGTTTGGCGCCGGGCGTGACGACGACATTTTCCGGACGCACGGTGACGCCACGCCGCCGCTTGACCTCTTCGCAGATCGCCTGGCGCAACTCGGGTATGCCGCCCGCCGGCGTGTAATGCGTCCGGCCGTTTGCCAAAGCTTTCCTGGCGGCTTCGCGGATGAACAACGGCGTGTCAAAATCCGGCTCGCCAATTTCCAGGTGAATAATTTTTTTGCCCTGTGCTTCTAATGCTTTCGCCCGACTCAACACTTCAAACGCGGTCTCCGTGCCCAACCGTTCCATCCGTTTGGCAAATTGCATAAGTGCACCTCTCTGTGAATCCTTAAGTTTGCATGCTGCAGCTACTGCGTAATGAGCTTTTGCACATCGTTGAAAAGAACAAACGCCATCAACACGAGGAGAAGGGCCATGCCGATTTGCTGAATGACCAGCCGCAGGCGGAGGGAAATCGGCCGGCGCAAAATCCCTTCAATGGCAAGAAAAAGCAGATGGCCGCCATCGAGAGCCGGGATCGGCAATACATTCAAAATAGCCAGTTGCAAGCTGATGAATGCGGTGAGATAAAGCAGCGTATCAAAGCCCTGCTGCGCGGCTTGGCTCACGGTTTTCGCCATGAAGATGGGGCCGGCCAAGCCTTCGCGCGCGGATTCTTTGCCGGTAAAAATGCGTCCGATAAATTGAAACGTCGCTTGCGTCATGCCCCAGGTTTCACGACCGGAACGCTGCAAGGCTTCCATAAAACCCATTTGCCGGGTCACCAATTTCGGGGCGATGCCAATCAAACCCCGGGTGGAAGCAGAGTCGCGGCGCGGGGTGACAAAGCTCTGCATGCGCTGCGCATTGCGTTCCCATTCAATGGCCAGCGTTTTTTCGGCATTCGGATGAATGACGGCCGTGATCTCATCCCAGCTTGAAATATTTTTGCCGTCGATCATGAGGATTTTGTCATCCGGCTGCAAGCCGACGGCGGCGGCCGGCGAATTCGGCATGACTTGCTCGATGATCGTCGTGGTTTCGCGCATGCCATAAAAAGAATAAACGGCGGTGAAAAAAAACAGCGCCAGCAAAACATTCATCACCGGCCCGGCGGCGATGACGATCATGCGCTTCCAAATCGGCTTCGACATGAATTCCCACGGCTGCCCGGAAATCTCCGAATCCATACTTTCGTCAATCATGCCGGCCATTTTCACATAACCGCCGAGCGGAATCCAGGAAATGCAATAGTCGGTGTCGCCAATTTTTTTGCCGAACAGTCGCGGGGGGAAGCCCAGGGAAAAACGTTCAACCCGGATTCCCGCCCATTTCGCCGCGAGAAAATGCCCCAGCTCGTGAATAAAAACCAACAACCCGAGAACCGGAATGAAAATGATTAAAATATTTAAACCATTAATGATTTGCTCTAAAAACATGCTTGACCTCATTAGATTACGGCTTTAACCTCGAATCTGCTGTTTCACAAAATCGCGCGCCCAACCATCAGCGGCGAGCACCCGCTCAAAATCGGCGTGCCCATGTCTCTCGTGCCGCTGCAACGCCGCATCAACCAAGTGAGGAATTTGATCGAAGCGAATCGTCTCCCGCAGAAAGGCATGGACGGCTTCTTCATTGGCGGCATTCAACACCGCCGGCGCTGTGCCGCCTTCGCGCAGGGCTTCATACGCCAAACGCAAACACACAAATTTTTCCAAATCCGGTTCCTGAAAATCAAGCTGGCGCCATTGCTGAAAATTCATCCGCGGAAATTGATTCGGCAAACGCTCCGGATAGGTCAACGCATATTGAATGGGCAGCCGCATATCCGGAACGCCCAATTGCGCTTTGATCGAGCCGTCGACAAATTCCACCATCGAGTGAATGATGGATTGCGGATGCACCAAGACGTGAATGCGCTCGACCGGCACGTCGAAAAGCCAGCGCGCTTCGATGACTTCGAGTCCCTTGTTCATCAGCGTCGCCGAGTCGATGGTGATTTTGCGGCCCATCGTCCAGTTCGGATGCCGCAGCGCTTCGGCGAGTGTGATGCGGGCGAAGTCCGCCTTGGCGCGCTGCCGAAACGGCCCGCCGGAAGCGGTGAGAATGAGCTTCTCGATGCTTTGCCGTGATTCACCGACCAAACATTGCCACAACGCGCTGTGCTCGCTGTCAATCGGAATCAACGTGCCGCCGTGGCGCCGCGCCTCGGATGTTACCAATTCACCGGCAACGACCAAGGTTTCTTTATTGGCCAGGGCGACGGTGAGGCCTTGCCGCAACGCGCGCAAAGTGGCGGGCAAACCGGCCGCGCCCACAATGGCGTTAACCACGACGTCCATATCGGCGCCGGCGGCAATTTCCACCAATGCCGCGGCGCCGGTTAAAAATTCGACGCCGAGCTTCTTGAAACGCTCGCTCCAATCGGAACTGACCGGCGACTGCACCAAAACGACGGCGCGCGGATGAAAGCGTTGGGCCTGCTCGTACAGCAACTCCGCGTTGCTATGGGCCGCCAAATAGACGACTTCAAAGGCGCCGGGATGAGTTTCGACCACGTTCAAGCTGTTGACGCCAATGGAGCCGGTCGAGCCCAATATCGCCAAACGTTTCATAGTAGTTAGCGAATGCTAACGCCGACGCCGACGCTGATATTTTTCACTTCACCAAAATTATAATCGGCATTCACCTTCACCAACGGGAACGGCGTGATCGCCAGCCCGACGGTGCCGCTCGGGTAGGTCACGTTATAATCCTTGTTCAAATCCGGGAAATC
>JAJVHT010000029.1:3019-9730 GCA_022072515.1 bacterium | reverse complement strand
CCGCCAGTTTATTTTCTTCCGCCGTCACCACACCGTCAACAAAATCAATTTGCCAGGTTTCAGCAAAGCCGCGGCGCAAGGCTTGTACGGCGGCGGCAAAGGCCACCGGCTGGCCGCAAACTTGACGCAAGGTCGCCGTGTGCTCTTTTAAACGCTGGCGCTCAATCTCGCGCGCCGTGTCGTCGCCGGTTAAAAATTCCGGCAAATGTTCGTGCGCCGCATCAAGTAGAATCGAGCCGTGCTGCAATATTCCTTGCCGAAACCGCCGTTGCGCGCTGCCGACGATTTTTTTCCCGCCGGCCAACAACTCGTTGCGGGCCGCGCTTGCAAAACAAGCCAGGCGCAACGGCCGGCCATCGACGTGTAATTTTTCGCCGGGGGCAAAATTGACATTCGCGCCGAGGTGGCGCAAACCGGCGGCAATGGCTTCACTGAGGCGGCGATAAATATCAAGCGGCAAGATCTCGAACCATGCATGTGAAGCCGGAATGATGACGCTGTAGGTCAATTCTTGCGCATGCAAAATCGCCCGGCCACCGGTTGGACGTCTTGCAACATCTATGCCTGCCTGCCGGCTTTTTTCCAAATCGACTTCCGCGGCATTTTGATGATAGCCAAGTGAAATACAATCGGGCTGCCAGTTAAAAACGCGCAAGGTCGGCTCCGAGCGCGCGCCGCTTTGGGCAAGCGCGGCATCAAGCGCCATGTTATAATCGCCGGCCTGTGCCCCGGTGTCGAGAAAACGCCAACGCATAAAGACCTAACTCTGACTCCGTGCTAAACACGCTTGTGTACAATAACGACACGCCTTCAAATTTAGCTAAAAGAATTTACATTTGCCACAATAAAAAAACGCGGCTTCACGCCGGCGCGACTACAACTGCCGTGCCGTAGCACAACACCTCGGTCACGCCTTGCATCACCTCGTTCGCATCGTAGCGGATTCCCACCACGGCATTGGCGCCCATCTGTTCCGCATGCAGCAGCATCATGTCAAAAGCTTCAGCGCGGGTTTTTTCACACAATTCCGTGAACAAAGTAATATTGCCGCCGACCAGGGTTTGCAGCGAAGCGCCAATCGTTCCGAAAATCGAGCGCGAGCGCACGGTGATGCCGCGCACGAGGCCGAGCGTTTTGGTGATGCGAAAACCGTCGAGCGTAAAGGTCGTGGTGGTCATGACTGGTTGCATAAATTCTCTCTTCAAACAATCGTAAACAAAGATTTCTGAAAATCTTTTTTACACAATGATCCCGCGCTCGCTTTTTTCGATGAACGCCAAAACATTTTGCACTTCCGGCGTCAATTCACCTTCGGCGCGAATGCGCTGCACGGCCTGGCTGACATTGAGTTTCGATTTATAGAGCAATTTATAAGCACGCTTGAGCGCCATCATCGCCTCTTCGGAAAAACCCCGGCGGCTCAAGCCAACCGCATTGAGGCCGCCGAAAGTCATCGGCTCGCCCATGGCGAGAATGTACGGCGGCACGTCTTTCGCGACGCGATAACCGCCGCCGATGAAACAATGCTGGCCGACGCGCACAAATTGATGCACCGGCACCATGCCGCCGAGGCTCGCCCAATCTTCGAGAATGACATGGCCGGCGAGATTCACCGAATTGGCCAAGATGCAATGATCGCCGACAATGCAATCATGCGCGACGTGGGAATAGGCCATCAATAAACAATCGCTGCCAATAACGGTTTTCCAATGCTCTTTGGTGCCGCGATTGAGCGTGGCGAACTCACGGATCGTCGTGCGCGCCCCGATTTCGAGCGTCGTCTCTTCACCGCCGAATTTTAAATCCTGCGGCGGGTTGCCGAGCGCCGCGCCGGTAAAAACGCGGCAGTCTGCCGCGAGACGCGTGCCCGCCGCCAAATGCACGTGCGGCCCGATCCAACAATTTTTTCCAATTCGCACATTGGCTTCAATAACGCTATATGGACCAATCGTCACGCCAGTATCAATCTCGGCTTTAGCATCCACTAACGCCGTCGGATGCACACGGACCGCGTCGGTTTCGGTCGAGGTGAGATTCATGATGCCGTTTCAGTTGAAGTCATTGAGCCGCCAAACAACACCCGGGAACTTTACAACTCAAAAAATTGGGGTCATCAAAAGCATGTGCAGCATACATACAAATAAAATCATTCACGTGAGAGGCCAATAAATGTGTCGGCCTCAAGTTCGATTCACGACCGCCGCCGAAAGCTCGGCTTCGCAAACCAGCTCGTTGGCAACGAATGCTTTGCCGGCCATGCGACACATGGATTGGCGGTATTTCAGCATTTCCACTTCAAACCGGATTTGATCGCCGGGACGAACCGGTTTGCGAAATTTGACGCGATCAAGGCCGGTGAAATAAACCAATTTGCTTTCGGGATCGGATTCCGTATTCAACAACAAGATGCCGCCGACTTGCGCCATCGCTTCGAGAATCAACACGCCCGGCATGATCGGATGCTCAGGAAAATGTCCCTGAAAAAACGACTCATTGATGGTGACATTTTTGATGCCGACAACGCGTTCTTGCGGCGCCAAGTCGATAATGCGATCCACCAACAAAAACGGATAACGATGCGGCAAAATTTTCTGGATCGCCTGCGCGTCCAACACAAAATCGCCCTTGCGGTTCCCCTGATACTTTGAGGTGATCTGAATTTTTTTATACTCTTTGCGAATACGCTTGACCAATTCGACATTGGCGGCGTGGCCGGAGCGCGCGGCTTGCACATGCGCTTTCAGCGGCATGCCGAGCAACGCCAGATCGCCGAGCAAATCCAGCGCCTTGTGCCGCACCGGCTCGTTTTTGAACCGTAATTCTTTGCCGTTCAAAATGCCGTTCATGCCGATTTCAACATTGTCATCCGTTATTTTAAAAAGCTGCTTCAGCCGGCCGATCTCACTCGGCTCAATTTTGCGATCAATGAAAACCACCGCGTTATCCAGATTGCCGCCTTTGATCAAGCCTTGTTGCAACAACGGTTCGACTTCCGAAAGCAGGCAAAACGTCCGCGCCGGTGCGAACTCACTTTCGAACTCGCCTTTGAGCGAATAAATCGCCGTGTATTGGGTCGCGAGCGTGCTGCTATGATAATCAATCAGAAAGGTGATGCGAAATTCATCCGAAGGAAAAACCACGATGTCGACGCCGCGTTTCTCGTCGGAATAAACCACCGTTTTGTCGATCACGAGATAATCACGCGGCGAATCTTGCTCGACGATGCCGGCGGCTTTAAGCACTTGCACAAACGGCAGCGCGCTGCCGTCCATCACCGGCGGCTCATTGGCGTCGAGATCGACGACGACGTTGTCAATCATGAGGCCGGCAACGGCCGCCAGGACGTGTTCGACGGTGTGCACCACCGCCTCCCCTTTTGCAATCGTGGTGCCGCGCGAAACATCGACGACATTGTCGATGTCGGCTTTCACCTGCGGACTATCCGGCAAATCCGTGCGTTTGAAAATAATGCCGGTATTCGAAGGCGCCGGATGAAAGGTCAGATTCGACGTATTGCCGGTGTGCAGGCCGACACCGGCGATTGAAATTGATTTCGCAATTGTGCGTTGTTTTTCGAGCATTCCTCCTCCGTGTTAAAAAACAAAAGCAAATTTCAAAAAAGCAAAAGGCAAAAAGAAACGGCTAAAGCGGCCCCGATTTGCATGCCTGCTCAAACTTCCGTCTCGTCAATTTTGCCCCAAACTTCCGGCGCGATTTTCACGAGCGCTTTTTCCAGGGCGCGCACGCGTTTGAGCAGCTCCGGCAGGCGGCGACGCGCGACGTCTTCCTTGCGCGCCAAATTATGTTCGCGGGCGGGATAACCCGAGACGGTCATGCCGGCGGGAATCGATTTGGTGACGCCGGCTTGGGCGCCAATAGTGCTGTCGTCGCCGATTTCGACATGGCCGACAAAACCGACTTGCCCGGCAATCGTCACGCGGCTGCCAATTTTGGTGCTGCCGGAGACGCCGGTCTGCGCCGCAATCACCGTGTGCTCGCCGACTTCGACATTGTGGGCGAGGTGGACGAGATTATCCAGCTTCGTGCCGCGGCGAATACGCGTCTCGCCGAAGGTGCTGCGATCGATCGTGCAGTTCGCCCCGATCTCCACGCCATCTTCGAGAATGACGGTGCCGACATGCGGAATTTTGTGATAGGCACCCTCATGCTTGACGTAGCCGAAGCCATCCGAGCCAATCACCGAACCGGCTTGAATGATGACGTCGTTGCCGATTTGCACGCCGGCGGCCAAATGCACCTGGGGAAAGAGCACGGTGCGATGACCGAGACACACGCCCCGGCCGACATAACACAACGCGCCGAGGCGAACGTCGTTGCCGATTTCACACTCCGGCTCGATGATCACGTGCGGGCCGACCGCCACATTTTCACCCAGCCGCACGCGCTCGCCGATCACCGCAGTGGGATGCACGCCGGTGAAGGACGCCGCCGGCTGAAAAAAATTTTTGGCAATTTGCAGGAAGGCAAAATACGGATTGGCCACGCGAATCAGCACGACGCCATTCGTCGATGACACCGGCGCATTCGTCTCGACCAACACCGCGGCAGCCGGCGTATTTTCGAGACGAGAAAAATAACGCGGTTGAGCGACAAAAGACAAATCGCCCGACCGCGCTTGATCAATCGGCGCCAAGCCGGTAATGATGACGGCGGCATCGCCTTCGACACGCCCTGCAATCGCGCGCGCGATCTCTGCCGCCGTGAAACGTAATGAAGTTGCCATGCGGGTTGAAAAAGACAAAAAGCAATTCGCCCCGATTTTCCCTGCCAAGCTGCAATTGCAGATCGGGGCCTCTTGCTTTTCTCTTTTTGCGGTTTGCTTCTCGCTAATTTTTCTTCGGTGGCGTCGCCGATTTCGCCGGCGTGGTGCTGGCGGGTTTGGCGGCAACGGTTTTGTTGAGTTCTTCCAACACCTTCTCGGTCAAGTCCGGCTGCGAGGTGCTGACATGGAGAATATTGCCGTTGACCACGTCAAAGATATAATCAAACTTCTCGTCGGTGCCGATTTTCTTGATCGTCGTGTTGATTTTGTCGATCACCGGCTGCATCAACTCGGCGCGTTTGGTAAACACGTCGCCTTGATTGCCCCATTTTTCCTGCTGAAACTGCTGCAAGCGGATGTTGAGATTTTGCAACTCGGTCTCTTTCTCTTTTTTGCGCTCATCGCTCAACAGCAAGGCCTGCGATTCCAGCTCTTCCAATTTGGTTTGCAATTCCTGCTGCATGCCCTTCGCTTCATCTTCCCAACGCTTGTTGAGATCTTGCAATTGCTTCTGGGCATCCTGGGCTTCCTTGTATTTTTCGAGAATCTTTTGCGAATCGATGTAGCCAAGCTTCAATTGCGCCGACGCCGAATTGGCCCCGGCCAAAATAACGAGAGCAAGAAAAACACCAACCCACGTTTGAACAGTTTTCACACCAACCTCCGTAAGTGAGAGTTTAACATTTAACATAGAGTTTTTACGAATTTAAAATCACGCCTTAGAAACTGCGTCCAAAAACGAAATGCGGCTTCCACGCGCCTTTAAGCAGCCCGGTGGTGCGGCTGGACGAATCGTACGCAATGTTGTCAAAGCCATACGCATAATCAAACCCAATGATGCCGAGCAGCGGCATGAACACGCGCGCGCCAATGCCGATCGACCGCCGCAGGCCGAGCACCTTGCCGCCTTCGACATGCGTTTTTTCGAAAGGATTGGTGGCCGATAAATTGGACCACGTGTTGCCGGCTTCCGCAAACATCAAGGCAAAAACCGTCGGGTTGGGCGCAATCGGCACGCGCAATTCCAACCCAAATTTCATCATCGTCAAATCGGCGCTGGTCAACGTGCCCCGCAGCGGATCTTCATAACCCCGCAACGGAATCGAATTGGACAAGCCTTCGCCACCCATGAAAAAGTATTCCAAATAAGGAATGCGGCTGTCGCCGTGCAGCCGGTTCATATAGCCCATTTGAAAACCCGTGTACCACACCAGACCGCCAATGGTGGGCGAGAACCAATCCGCCTGCAAAACATGTTTGTGATAACCAACATTGCCCTGCAGCGGGCCGCCGGCCAATTCCGTCGACAAAGAAATTTGCGAACCCGCGGTGGGAAACTCCGGACGGTTCAAGCTGTTGCGGCTGAAGATGTGGGTAATCGAGCTTGAGGTTAAATTGCCGTCATCAATGCCGACGCGGCGGCGTTCGACTGGATCTGCCAAGGTGCCGATGAAATCGCCATACTCCACCGTCTGCAAGCGATAAATCCAATCCGTGCGGAAATAATTATCCGGCCACCGCAACCGGCGTCCGGCGCGGACTGAGCCACCGCGGCTGCGCTGCGAGAATTCGTAGCCGTAACCCGCGGCGCGCTTGGTATCAAAAATATTCAAGCCCGCCAGCGTCGGGGTATCGAACAACCACGGTTCGGTGAAGCCAAGCTGCAGCGAGCGATAGTAGCGGCCAAAATTCCAATCGACCGACAGTTTCTGGCCGTTGCCGCGAAAGTTATTGAACGCCACGCCGATCGAGCCGATGAGCTTGTCGCGTTCGCTCCACCCCGCGCTCATGTTCGCCGTATCGGTCGATTTCTCGGTGACTTCCAACGATATGTCGACTTTCTCGTCACTAATCGGCTGCACGTCCGGCTTCACGTCGGCAAAATAATTCAACACGAACACTTCACGCTGGCTGCGCATGAGCGCCTC
>JAJVHT010000029.1:0-2919 GCA_022072515.1 bacterium | reverse complement strand
CGGTCGATTTCTCGGTGACTTCCAACGATATGTCGACTTTCTCGTCACTAATCGGCTGCACGTCCGGCTTCACGTCGGCAAAATAATTCAACACGAACACTTCACGCTGGCTGCGCATGAGCGCCTCACGGCTGAACGTATCGCCCGGACGCAAATACAATTCCCGCCGGATAACTTTTTCCTTGGTTTTGGTGTTGCCGGAGATGTGGATTTTATTGATCGTCACCGGGTTGCCTTCGGTGATCAAAAAATGCAAATCAACCTTGGCGCTATCGACCGGTTTTTCGACCGGATTGACCGTAGCGAAAATGTAACCGGAATCGTAATACAAACTTCCCAAACGTTCGGTCACCGCCTTTTGCAGTTTCGTCGAGCTGTAAGCGTCGCCGGATTGAAAGCCCAGCAACGTCGCCAACAGCTTATCGGGAAAAAGCTTGTTGCCTTCCCACGAAATTTGGCCGATGTAATATTTATTGCCTTCGTTCACCCACAAATCGATGAACATATCTTTTTTATCCACCCCGTAATAAAGCGAGTCCCGGACCAGCTCGGCGTCACGATACCCTTCGGAACGATAAAACTCCACGACTTTTTCCAGGTCTTCCCGATATTTCTTTTCGTCAAAATCGCCGCCGCGCAGCCAGGAATCCTGCTTCGTCTTCTTCATTTGCTTGCGCAGCTTGCCGTCGGCAAACGCCTGATTGCCATGAAAGGCAATGGCTTTGATCTGCACCTTGTTGCCTTCGTTGATTTTAATCTTCAGATTCACGCGTCCGGAATCGGCGGCGGCTTCCGTGTGGGTTTCGATCGCGGCCAGCAAATAGCCCTTTTTCTCATAAGCCTTGTGCAGCTTGCGGCGAATTTTAGCCAGCTCGCCGGGGCTGATCACCTGACCTTTGTAGAGATCGACGTCCTTCTCGAGATCTTTTTTCTTGAATTTTTTATTGCCTTCATATTCAATTTTATCGAGGCGAGGCGATTCGGCGATTTTGAGGGTGAGATAAACGCCATCCCCCACTTGTCGATCCAGCACGATCTGCACATCTTCAAACATATTCAGCTTCCACAATTGCTTGACGGCCGCTTGAATATCGTCGCTCGTTACTTGCTCGCCAATCGAGAGGCCGGAGCTTAATTTGACAAAATTGGCATCGGCCGTTTTGTTGCCTTCAACCGAGATGCCTAAAATTCTGAAGCTGGCTTGACGCTGCGCGAAGAGGTTGGCGGCCAAAGCGCCGGACAGAAAAATCATGACCGCCAACAGTTTGTGGCGGGCGAAACCCAACGAACGGCGGTTACCGAAAAAAAACAAACGTACTCCCATCGACAAGTTCACTCTCATTGTTTATGGCCGGCAGGCGGGGCAACGAAACGTCCAACGGCCCTGTCGGCGCTAAGTTCACTTTAAATAAGAAGCAGCAGGTATAAGGTAATAATTTTTTGGCCGAATGTAAAGCGATTTTTATTTGACGACTCTACATTTGACGGTTCTATATGGTTAGACGCTAAGGGAAGGGGATTGGTTCTGTAAAATTTAAAACTTGCGAGAAGGCAGGGGGTGAACGGAAAGTTCATGCGGTTGATTCATGAACTTTCCGCCGACATTCACTGGAGCCACCGAGAGTCGCAGCAAAAACATATCTGCCCAACAAAGCATTACACTTCCACCGCAGCGGCAAGCTGTTCGCTGACCATGCCAAAGCGGCGTTCGCGTTGTTGGTAAGAAAGCAAAGCGTGATAAAATTCGCGGCGGCGAAAATCCGGCCACAAAACTTCGGTGACATATATTTCCGTGTAGGCCAATTGCCAAAGCAAAAAATTGCTCAATCGCAGCTCGCCGCTGGTGCGAATCAGCAAATCCGGATCGGGGATCGCAGCCGTATATAAATTAGAAGAAATGGTGAACTCGTCGATGTCCTCCGGTTGCAAACGGCCGGCTTTGACTTCTCTCGCGATGCGGCGCATGGCCTCCACCATTTCCTGCCGGCTGGAATAGCTCAGCGCCAAATTCAACGTCAGGCCGGAATTTTGGCGCAAGCTGCGGATGCCGTGCTGCATGCCTTGGCGCGCCAACATCGGCAAATCTTCCAAGCGCCCCATCGTCATCAGGCGCACGTTGTTGCGTTTCAGCTCCGCCACTTCGTCACGAATCGTTTTAAGCAGCAACGACATCAATGCCGCGACCTCGGTTTTCGGTCGGTTCCAATTTTCCTTGGAAAAAGTGTAGAGCGTGAGGTACTCGATTCCCAGCTCGCCGCAAGCCCGCACAATTTCCCGCACCGAGTTGATGCCTTCGCGATGCCCTTCGACGCGCGACAGGCCCCGCCGTTTGGCCCAACGGCCATTGCCATCCATGATAATCGCCACGTGCTCCGGCAATTTGCCGCCGCGCCGCAAGCGCTCCACAAGTTGATCTTCGTTCAATTCAAACAACCTCATTACATTTTTAGATGAAAAATAATAAAATAGGTGCTGGTACCTTGAAAGTCAAGAAAAAAACTGGTCGCGGCACGCTGCGCGGGTGACCCCGCAAAAATAATCGGTTAGAAAATATACAGGCAGAAAATTATTTTGCTGAAAAATTTCAAGCCGTTAAACGCAACACGGCGGGATGGGCATAAGTTGCCGCTTCGACGGTTCCAATAATTTTTGTAGCTATTCAGTACCGCCCGGGCGCTTCGTTCGGTGAGCGAAATTAAATTTGCAAGATTGAACAAGCCTCATAGAATTAGCGTCCGGGCGGAAAATAGCTGAATTGCGACTATTTTTTTTGCTTGGGAAGAAATTTCCTATTTCCGTCGTCTAACTATTAAAAGCGAACGAATCAGATTGACCGCAAGAATGTCACTGCACTTGGCACCAATGACAGCGGAGCGCAGGCTCGATTTACGCACGATTTTTCTCACCCAGCACCGGCGG
>JAJVHT010000155.1:4049-17554 GCA_022072515.1 bacterium | reverse complement strand
AACCAAAGAACTCGAGTTTATCTCACAAGCAACTGGAATCGCCAAACATGTGGTCAAGCAGTACATCGAAATTATCAACGAACTACAACAAAACTCTTGACTCGCCATTTGGCGTTAGCTTGTGGGGCATTGTTGCAACCGTGAATTTCATGGCTTCGACAGCCGCCCACAAGGGGCAGGGACTACGAAAGATTACCGAATTTGAACGTCAAAACGCATAAGGCGTAACTACGAGCCTCTTTGCAACGTTTTCAACTTCTCATCTGCGGCAATCAGCGTCTCTTCTTTCTTGCAAAAACAAAATCGCACTTGTGTTGCGCCATCGGCCGGATTCATATAAAAACTCGACCCGGGCACGGAAGCGACGCCGATTTCTTTCACCATCCAGCGCGCGAACTGGTCGTCATTCGGTTGGTTGTGCGCTTGCATCAGTTCGGCGATTTCTGTCATGATGTAATAAGCGCCTTTCGGCACATAACAGCGAAAACCGGCGTTCTCCAAAATATCAACAAGCCGATCACGTTTTTCGAGATACGTTTGAGCCAAATTTTGATAATAACTTTCCGGCAAACGCAACGCGACCGCCGCGGCTTCTTGCAACGGCGCGGCCGCACCGACGGTAAGAAAATCGTGAACTTTGCGAATGGCGTTGCTCTGTTGCTCCGGCGCAATCGCCCATCCCGTGCGCCAGCCGGTCAAACTGTATGTTTTCGAGATGCCGTTGATCGTCACCGTGCGTGCGGTCATGCCGTCGAGGCTGGCGATGCTGATATGCTCGGTACCGTCGAAAAGAATGTGTTCATAAATTTCGTCGGTAATCACGAACGCATCCCATTCCTGACAAAGCTGCGCGATAAACTGCAACTCTGCCCGCGTAAAAACTTTACCGGTGGGATTGTTCGGCGTATTGATGATGATCGCGCGTGTGCGCGAGTTGAAGGCAGCGCGCAGTTCTTTTTCGTCGAAATGCCAATCGGGCGGATGCAATTTCACGAAACGCGGCGTGGCGCGGGAGAGATAGGTGTCCGGGCCGTAGTTCTCATAAAACGGCTCGAAGATCACCACCTCGTCGCCCGGATTGATGAGCGCCATCAACGTGGCAATCATCGCCTCGGTCGCGCCGCAGGTGACGGTGATATTTTTATCCGGATCAACCGGGAAATGATTGTAGCGCTGCGCTTTTTCGGCAATGGCGCGGCGCAGATTCGGCGCGCCCCAGGTGACGGCGTATTGATTGATGTCGGCGCGAATCGCGGCAACGGCGGCTTCCTTCACTTCTTCGGGCGCAGGAAAATCCGGAAAGCCCTGCGAGAGATTGACGCCGCCGTACAAATTCGTGAGCCGCGTCATCTCGCGAATGACTGACTCGGTGAAGGATTCAGTGATTTTGGCTACGGGAGGTTTCATGCTGCTTACTCGTGGCTGGTCGCTGGTTGCTCATCATTACGGGTTGTTCGCTGCTGGTGGCTATTTGAAGCTGTCAATTTCAAAGAATTATAACACAATTTCGCGCAAAAGCAATAAAAAAAGCCCCGATTTTCATCGGGGCTTCGGGGTGGGTTAGCGACTGCGCTGGTCAGGTCTCTGCATGAGGCGCGGCCAGGGGAAACCGCGCCTCTCTT
Source organism: bacterium (assembly GCA_022072515.1). Taxonomy (GTDB): domain Bacteria; phylum Zhuqueibacterota; class Zhuqueibacteria; order Zhuqueibacterales; family Zhuqueibacteraceae; genus Zhuqueibacter. The sequence goes on along the minus strand of JAJVHT010000155.1, from coordinate 15,932 downwards.
ACCTCCCAGCGCAGGGCGTTTGAGGGTGGAAGATTTTTGTTTTGTTGATTCAACCCATCTTCTGTTTACGCCAGGCGTTTGACATTTTCGATTCAGACCGCGAGATTCTCTTTTTGTGGCGCCGGTTTCGTGAAGGCTTGGCGTTCGCGCGAGCGGTCGTCGAGGTTGCGCCGCGGCGCCACACTCGTCACTTCGCTCTCGGCTTTTTCCGCTTGTTGGCGGCGATACCAGACAAAACCCGCGGCGCCGGCGATCATGATGACGCCGATGGCCAGCCAGAACCACGGGAAACCCGCATCGCCGGTTGCCACCTCTTCCGGCGTGGTGATGCTTTCCGGGGTGGTTTGCGGAACGAGATCATTGCTTTCCGGATTCGTCGCCGGAGCTGCTGTCGTCGCTGTTGGTTCGGTCACGGGGGCCGGCGTCGGCGCTGGCGTTGAACTCTCCGAAGTTTTCGCAGTTGCCGCGCTTTCCTGTTCGCCGACCAGCGTATTGACACGCGTAATCGTGCGCGAACGTCGCAGTTCATTGATCACCTCCGCCGAGGGCAGAATAATTTCCTCACCCACTTCGAGATGGTTCGGCTTGGGCGCGCGATTGACCAGCGCCAACTCACGCCAGCGTTTGGTGCTGCCGTAATGCTGCTTCGCCAGCTTGCTCAACGATTCACCCTTGCGCACTTTATGCACCTGCGGTTCATCGAGAAAACGGCGCTTACTCCATGACACTTCATTGTGTGAAAGCAGCAGAAAAATTCCGCCGGTGAGAAACAGGGTGAGAAAAAATTTCTTCATAATTCACCTCGCTAAAATTTGGGTGAGGGATTGGATAAAATGGATTGCCCGATTTTACCGGATAAGGCGGCAACCGCCATCCCTTTGCTTTCATCACTAAGGGAAAATCGGGGTTTCACGTTTAGACGGACACAATTAAGGCGCAACACTTTTCCTCCGGGCCGCCAATAATCGAAACGCAGTTTTATATAACAACACGGTCAAGCTCGAGAAGAAAATACCCATGAGAAAAACCTTGTTGTACAGCATGGCCGAATTTTGGCTGACCCAGGTGCCAATCGAGGCGCCGGCAATGCCGACCGGGTAATGCGCCAAACGCATCCACCCGGCCAGGGCGCTCTCTTTGCGGTCGACGCCGCCAAGTAGATGGGCGACCACCCATCCCAATAATGAAGCCAACAGAAACGGCAAAGTTCGCATTTTTATCCTCGTCTAAAAAATAACCATGGGTGCAAGTAAAAACTTATTTTAACAAAATAATATGTTTGTAAGGTGATCAGGCTTCATTACTTCGCGCGGCCTATGCTGACTGATAATGCAAATGCATTGCCAAACTGCAAAGGATGGTGATTGGCCGCTCCGCGTTAGCGATAAGAACAGCGAGAATAATCATTTAGTAAAATCGCTAAAATGGGATGAATTTCAAACAAGTCACGCTGGGGGGAACGCGGAGTGTAAATCTTACTCGAAAACAGCAAGCAGGCAGGAAAAACTTACGAACCGGAAAAACGCATGCTTTAATAAAGACCAACTCACGATGTAATTACCCTCATCAGGCGTCGCTGAGAAAATTTTACTTTCCTCATCATTCGCGAAGTTTGACTTTTTCGGCGCAAAAAATGCAAGAGAAGAATCAAGTTTCTTCTTGGCGATAACGCGCGAGCTTATTATGGAGAGTTTTTAGGCTGATGGCTAAAACTTCCGCGGCGCGGGTCTTGTTGTTGTTTTGCGCGGCGAGCGTGCGCAAAATAATTCGGCGCTCGGCTTCATCCATCGTGGTGTTGAGGGGAATATGAATTTCCGCCGAATCTTCCTGGTCGAATAAATATTTGGGCAGATCGGCCGCCGTAATCTGACGGCCGGCGCACAGCAGCACAGCACGCTCGATGACGTTGCGCAATTCCCGAACGTTGCCCGGCCAGGCGTGCCGCGAAAGCGTCTCCAACGTCTCCCGCGCAAAACCCTGAATTCTTTTGCCGGATTTGGAAGCGTAACGCTGCAGGAATTCCTGCGCGAGCAACGGCAGATCGCCGATGCGTTCACGCAAAGACGGCAATTCGATTTCAACGACGGCGAGACGGTAGAATAAATCCTCCCGCAGCGTTTTTTCTTTGACGGCGCGGCGGGCGTCACGATTCGTGGCGGCGATAACGCGCACATCGACTTCGATTTCTTTGCGGCCGCCGAGGCGGCGAAATTTTCTTTCTTCCAGCGCGCGCAACAGCTTCGCTTGCAGCTCGTACGGCATTTCGCCAATTTCATCGAGAAAGAGCGTGCCGCGATCGGCCAGTTCAAAGCAGCCGGATTTCTCGTTCAGCGCACCGGTGAACGCACCTTTTTCATGGCCGAACAGCTCGTTCTCCAAAATGTCTGCCGGCAGCGCAGAACAATTGACGGCGACAAAAGGCGCTTTGCTGCGGCTGCTGCGTTGATGAATCGCGCGCGAGACCAGTTCTTTGCCCGTGCCGCTCTCGCCGGTGATAAGAATGCTGGCATCGGATTTGGCCACCGCTTCGATGAGCTTGTAAATCTCGCGCATCGGCTCGCTTTGCCCGATGAGGTCTTCATAGCGGGTCAACTCGCGCAATTGCGTGGCCATCGCGCGCACGGAAACCGTGAGCGCATTTTTCTCGATGGCTTTGGCGATCACCTGTTTCAAGCGCGCGCTTTCGACTGGCTTGGTGAGATAGTCGTAAGTGCCGTTGCGCATGGCTTCGACAGCGGAGTCAATCGTGCCGAAGCCGGTGACCATGATCAACTCGGTGGACAGGCTTTTGTCACGCAAGCGGCGCAGCAAATCGAGGCCGCTGAGATCGGGCAAGGATAAATCAACAACGGCGACAGCGATTTCTTCTTCCTGCAAAATTTGCCAGGCGGCCTCGCCGCTGGTCGCCGTCACCACGGGATAAACTTCGTCCAGCAACGTTTCGAGCGCGGCTAAAACGCCCGGCTCATCGTCAACGAGCAGAATTTTTTCACGCGAATCGGCCAAGAATGTCCTCCATGAGCTTGCAGTTCTTCCTAATTGAGTTGCGCCGAGAAATCTTCGACGCGATCTTGCAATTTTTCCAATTCACCGGCGATCAGCGTCAAATGTTTCCGCAAGCGTTCTTGCTGCGGACCGCCGTTTTTTTCGGCAAGAATTTGGGCGGCTTCGAGATTGAGCTTGGCCGTGTGCACCGGCCCGCGCAAGTCGTGCGCCAGTTTGTCGAGATGTTTTTTGAGTTCGGAGGTGGTCATGGTATTAACTATTTTAATTTATCTGCCTCGCAATTTTTGTAGACTCTACGTAACTATTCAGTACCGCCCGGGCGCTTAAATCTATAAGTGAAAATAAATTTGAAAGTATCGCACAAATCTCATAAATTTAGCGCCCGGGCGGTTGAATAGCTGAATAGTTACGACTCTACAACATAAGAATTTCTTCCACACGAAGCAAGCGCCGCGCGACAAATAGCAGGTCCAGCTTCAGCGTTACGCCCCATTTCCCAGCCATTTCTCCAGCATGCCCAAAATATCTTTGCTCTCGAAGGGCTTGGTGAGATAATCGTTGCAGCCGGCAGCAAGGGCTTTTTCTCGGTCACCCTTCATCGCCCGCGCCGTGAGCGCCACGACGGGGATGTGGGCAAGCTGTTTTTGCGCTTTGAGCATGCGCGCGACCTGGTAGCCGTCCATATTCGGCATCATGATGTCCATGAGAATGAGATCCGGGCGTTGATGCTGCGCCGCCAACAACGCCTTTTCACCCGCTTCGGCAAACTCAACTTTATAGCCGGCGTTTTCCAAAATAAATTGCATGGCATAACGCGTGTTCTCATCGTCTTCAATGACCAGGATGCGCGGCGATTTGGGGCGAGTGCCCAGCGGAAAATGCAACGGCAGCTTGTGGCGCTTTTTCGACGCGGCTTTGCTCTCATCGTTTTTGCTCTTTGGCTCATTGCCGGCGCGGGCTTTTTCGGAACGGCCGGCGCGCACCGCCGGACGCGCCGGGGCCGTCGAAGGCGGAATTTGAATCGTGAACTTCGCGCCTTTCCCCGGCTCGCTCTCAACTTCGATTTCGCCGTTCAAGATCATGAGCATGCGCTTGGAAATAGCCAACCCCAAGCCGGTGCCGCCGTGCCGCCGTGTCTCCGAATTCTCCAACTGGCGAAATGGTTCGAAGATTTCTTTTTGTTTGGCGGCGGGAATGCCGGCGCCTGTATCGCGCACCGAAATGACGAACGTGTTGCTGCGCATGCGCGCCCACACCTCGATTTCGCCCTTGTCGGTAAATTTTATCGCGTTACCCAAAAGATTGGTCAACACGCGCATGAGAATGCTGCGATCGCTGCGGAATGATTCCGGCAAATTTTCGCCGGCGCGCACGCGCAAGGCCAGCTTTTTTTGTTCGCAAAGCGGGCGAATCGAGTCGGTCGCCTCGCGAATAATCTGCGCGGGGGAAAACTCTTCGATCACCGCTTCCATTTTGCCGGCTTCGATTTTGCTGAGATCCAAAATATCGTTGAGCAGGCCGAGGAGATTTTTGCCGCTGCGCCGCACCACGGCAAGCTGGCGCTTTTGCTCGGGGTTCAGTTTGCCGGGAACCTCGCTTAACAGGATTTCAGAAAATTGCAGAATGGAATGCATCGGCGTGCGCAGCTCGTGCGAGACACTCGCCAAAAATTCCGAGATCAACTGATTGGCGCGCTCCAACGCCATGGCTTTTTCATCGGTCTCATGAAAGAGCCGCGCATTCTCGATAATCAATGCCGCGCGGTCGGCGATGTCGGTGGCAAAGTCAATATCATTGGGAAGCTGAAACGCTGTGGCCGCCGCGCTGGCAGGCAAAAGATAAGCCATAACGCCAATGCTGCGCCCGCGCGAGCGCAGGGATACCAATTGGATTTTGCCGGCAGGCTTGTCGTTGTCTTTCAACGCCAACACCGATTCCGCCGATTTCGGTTTCCGGATGTCATCAAGAATGGACGCCGGCAGGTCGGCATGATTTAAATCAATTTGCACGATATCCGCTGTGGCGGCCGTCATAAAACGCGTTAGCAAGGCTTCGGACAATTCATTTTTTTCCAGCAAGCGACATTTGGGCCGGTCGCTTTTGGCGGTGGCGACGCCCAAAGCGCCGAGCACACGACGTTCGCCAAACGGCTGCACGAGCACAAGACACGGCCACAAAAAAGCCTGCGCGCCGATGCCGGCAATATCCGTCACCACTTGCTCAATCGTGCCGGCGACCCGAAAGGCTTTGCCGATATCCGCCAAGACGCGCGCCTGCCGTTCGTTGCGTTGATGCAACGCAATCAAGCGGCTGTTCTCGATGGCGATGGCCGCATCGTCTGCTAAAATTTCGAGGTCGCGCACTTGCTGCAAGTTCGGGCGAAAACCATCGGCGGGGCTGAAAACGGCGATCAGTCCGCTCAGTTGATCGCGGGATCGAATCGGCACGAGCAGGGCGTCATTGGCGAGCCAATCGCCGTTGGTGGCGATTTCCAGCGATACCGGAATGAAAGCGGGACGCCCGCCTGCCAGTTGGCGCGAATCAATAAAAAAAGATTCACTCAAGCGAAAGCGTTCCAGCAGGTAAGGCGAAAGCTCCGCATACGGTATTTGCTGCAGCGGGCGCAAGAGCGCGGCAGCGCGATTGGTAAAACCGCTCTGCGCGACGAGCTGAAAATTTTCGGTGCTGCGGCGTTGAAAAATCAAGACGCATTGCCAGCCCAGGGCAGCGACGGCCTCGCTGACTTTTTGCATGATCAACTCGAGGCCGACATTGAGGCGAATATCCTCGCCGATTTCCATCAACTTGCCAAGCTGATCGATGCGGCGCTGCAGTTCACCGGTCCGTCCCTGCAACGAAGCCTGATTTTGTTTGACGCGGGCAATCTCGGCAATTTTGGCTTCCAGCTCTTCGGCCTGCACACGCAACCGGTCTTCAAGATCTTTGCGGCCGGTGATGTCGCGTTCGATCCACAGATAACGAATGATTTTCTCGTCGGCATCGGCGACCGGAATGACCGAAAGATCGCTCACGAACTCGCCGCCATCTTTGCGGCGTCCGGTGATTTCGCCGCGCCAGGATTTTTGTTGAATCAAGCGCCGGTTGATTTCACCCCAGCGGCCATTTTCGGCTTCCTCGCGGTAAAACTGCGGTGTGCGCCCGATCATTTCGCTGCGCGCAAAACCGGTAATGCGCTCAAACGCTTCATTGACATAAAGAATTTTATTGTCCGTATCCGTAATGACGATGGCGTCCATCGCGCTCTCGACCCCTTGCTGAAAAATGCGCAGGTCTTTGTTTTTCTCCGCCATCACGTCTTCCAGCGAGCGCGCCGCCAATTGTCGCGTTGTCAAATCGAGCAAGCTCAGATGCACGCCGGCGAATTTGTCATATTTATCCTGCAACGAGGCGGCAAAGATTTGCAAAAATTTTTCTTCGCCGGCGCTGGTATAGCGAATTTCAATGAGCGATGTGCGGCTGCGGCGGGCTTCTTGCACCGAAGGCAACAGCTTTTCATAAAAATCGCGCGGCAGCAAACTCGAAAATTTTTGTCCGTGGGCCGACACGGTCTCAAGTTGGTCACGGCGCGCAGTTTTATCCGAAACCGAAGATTTACTTGCACCGCCTGCGGGGGCCGCCGGTCCAACGGTTTTGATGAATTGTAAAAACTGCGGATTAGCATAAATAACACGCTCATCGCGATCGAGATGCACAACCGCTTCCCGGGTGAATTCAAGAATGGCCGCTTGCCGTCGATTTTCCTCTTCGAGCTTGAGGGTATTCTCCAACAGTCCCGTGCGCAGTTCGGATTCCAAACGAAGGAAACGCACATAATCCGTAAAAAGCGCGATGATGACTAAAAAGGCCGCGGCGCCGAGAGCGGCATAAGCCAGCAACGGAACCGCAGCCGCAAAATAAAAAATGGAAACGCCGCAGGAAAAAATCAACGAGGCCAGCATCAGCCAAAACCACAATGCCACGCGTTCGCGCCACCACCGGTACAGCACAATGCCGGCAGCAATCATAAAAACTCCAGCGGCAATACCGGCAAAAATTTGGCGCAACGCCGCATTTAACGACACATGAAACAGGCTATACCCCTCGCCGGCGCCGAAAAAAAGAATGGCGCTTAGTGTGCTTCCCAAAGCCAATTGCCACCGCCAGAAAATTCGGCGTGATCGCGGTGGCTCAACCAGGCGTGACGGGGAAATGACGGCGCCGAACCACAATCCACTCAGGCCGAAGCAAAAAAGATAAAAGAAAAACTCGCCGCTGAAAAGTTTTTGCACCCAGGTGAGGCCGAGAACCGCATGACCAATCGTTGCCAGCAAAAAAATAGCCGTCAGAAACATCGCGGTGGACAGTCCCGCCAACACGGGAAGGCTTTGCATGCGATAAGCGCGCTCTGCCAGCGCCGTCGCAAAGAGCGCGAGAAAAGCCACGATGCTGAGAACGGTGGCAGCCTCGGCAGTGTCGAGTGTGAACACCGTCGCACCTTGGAGAAACGAATCGAACATGACGCTCTCGGTTAATCCATAACTTGCGTTGCAACTTCACTAATCGCCCGAATCAAACCGCGACAATCCACTTAACGGCAGGTTTAACACATAAGCCCAGGCTTCAACTTCTCCCTTTTCGGTTTGAACCGCAATCAAACGCCGCACAAACAGGCTCCGTTCGGCTTGATCCGGCCAGTAACCTTCGATGACATCGAGCGTTGCAAAAAATGTCACGGGATCAAAAATTTCGAATAGCTCGCCTTGCACATAAACCTCATGAGCCTCTTGCCGCGCCGGCAAGGAGGCAGAGGTGGGGGTGGAATGATTATGCGTAGGAGAATTCAGCACCAATCCGGGAAAATCGCCAACAGCATAAAGCGCGCCCTTGATCGTGGCCGGACCAATAAACTTCGTCTTCTCCGGGGAAAGAAAATGCCCCCGTTCCCTGCCACGTCGCAGCGAGCCATAAACAAACAACATATTATGAGGCTCAAGTGAATCCATTCATCCGACCTTTGGGCTTGAGTTTAAGGCTTGCGCTTTATTCACACCAAGCCAAATCTTACACTCTTCACGGTGACCAAGATTTTATTTTAATATAACAAGTTTGTCATGGAATGCAAATAGAAAAGCCAGAACCGCGGGCCCTCACAGACAGCGAAAATGACCGCGAAAAAATAAAATTTTTTTGTATTTCGATGCAACCTTTTTAAGGGGAGTTCCGTCTAATATAACAACACAACGATAGGATTTGAAGCAAAACAAGAGTAAGAAGACGAAGTAAAATCTGTTTGAGAATACCACGGGTGCCATCAGGAAAAAAGTATGACACCAGTTTAATGGTATAAAGAACCTCCCGCGTGACCTAAGGAAAAGGCGATCCATGCCAGTGGATTGCCTTTTCCATTTTACGGCAGAACTTTCCTCACTCCCGCGGCAATCGCTTGCGCCATTTTTCGTTGTCCGGCGCGAGTTTTAATGAACTCGGCATCAGACTTGTTTCGCAAAACAACCATCTCAATGGTGACTACTGGTACTTGAGAAAATATTGATCCCGTTAACGCGCCCTGTTTCGAGCCGATCAAAGTTTGAGAATCGCCGCGCACGCCGCCGTCTTTCAAAATGCCTTTTAACGCCGGCGTCATGGCCGCATGAATCGAATCAGCCGCTTGCCGGCTGCGCTGCATGACGGTTTCGGAAGGCCCGGTGACACCGTCCTTCATTCCTTGCCGGTCAGGATAATAGATGGCGAAGCCGCTGTCGGGGCTGGCGTCGCAATGCAGCCGAACCATCAGTGTGGCGTTGGCTTCATTGGCGACAAGCGCCCGATCTTTGTTTTTGACCAGCTCATTTTCTTTCGACTTGGTCAACACGACTTTGCTGCCGTGGGCTTCAAGTATTTTTTTCAGTTCGAGCGCCACCTTCCAGGCGATATGCACTTCGCTCGTCCCGTTTTGCATTTCGGCGCCGCTGCTCACTTCGGAGGGATGGCCGGGGTCGAGGCAAACAATGGGTTTCTTCTGATCCGGGTTTTGCATCTGTGCCGGAAAAAGTAAGTCATACGGTTCTGCGGCCCACAGAGAAAAGCAGAGAAACAAAACGTTCATTTTCACTCCTTCCTATTTGAATTTACCGAAACAGGATATCAATTAAAATTTCATCCTTTTAATCCGGTCAGCGTAATGCCACGGATAAAATATCTTTGCGCCAGAAAAAAAAACAATAACAATCGGCAGCATGACCACAATCGCCGCGGCCATTTGGTAAGGCCAATTCGTCGCATGCAGTGAGTGAAACATGGCGATGCCGACTTCGACCGTGCGCATATCATTGCGGCTGGTGACAATCAGCGGCCACAGAAAATCTTTCCAGCTTCCCATAAAGGCGAAAATGGCCAACGTGGCCAGGGCGGGCTTGGAGAGCGGCAGAATAATCTTCCAGAAGATTATGAATTCCGAAGCGCCGTCGAGACGCGCCACATCTTCATAATCGCGCGGGATGGTGAGAAAAAACTGCCGCAACAAAAAAATTCCCCACACACTGGTGAGCGCTGGCGTCACCAGCCCCCAGTACGTGTTCATCCACCCCAAAGCATTGATAATGAGAAAAGCGGGAATCAACGTGACAATCGCCGGGATCATCATCGTCCCCAGATACAGCGCAAAGATTTTCTCCCGTCCTTTAAAATTCATCCGGGCAAACGCATACGCCGCCAGCGAGCAAGTGGCCAGTTGGCCCAGCACCGCGCCGAACGCAACGATCAGGGTATTAAAGAAAAAACGATCGAACGGCAGTAGCGTCAACGCTTCAGTGAAATTACTCCAGCGCCATTGTTGCGGAATGAGCTGAGGCGGGAAACGGTAAACCTCCAAGTCATCCATGAACGCCGTCGCCGCCATCCAGAGAAAGGGCACGAGCATGGAAAGCGCCAAAAGCAACAAACTGCCATAAACGAGCGTTCTTAACAGGATTTTTGCCATGTCCGGTTTCGTCAAAAAATTTTTTTCATAACAGGAAAATATATTTGGTGATCAGCTATATTCCACCCTTTTGCCGATCAATCTGAATTGTATCCAGGTCGCCAGCATAATGATGAGAAATAAAATCCATGACATGGCCGAGGCGTAGCCCATTTTCAAATATTCCCACGCATTCTGATAAATGTGATAAACCACCACCTCGGTGCTGTGCAGCGGCCCGCCTTCGGTCAGGACATAAATGGCGGAGAAAACTTGGAACGAACCGATCATCGAGGTCACCAAAATAAAAAATGTCGTCGGCGTCAGCAGCGGCAATGTGATTTTCCAAAAACGCTGCCAGGCATTGGCGCCGTCGGTGCGCGCGGCTTCGTGAAGCTCGTGAGGAATGCCTTGCAAGCCCGCCAGGAAGATGACCATTTGATAGCCGAGGCCTATCCAAATGCTCATCACCATAATGGCGAGCAGCGCCGTCGAGGGGGCGCGCAACCAACTCAATGGCGGCAAGCCGAAGAAACTCAGCAGGTAGTTGGCGAGGCCGAATTGCGGATGGTACATCCACTGCCAAACCAGTGCAATCGCAACAAAAGAGGAGACACTCGGCAAAAAGAACAGTGTGCGCAAAAAATTGACGCCGCGAATTTTTTGCTTCATCAGCAAAGCCACGGCCAATGCCAAAGCCATGCCGGCGGGAACATGCAGCGAATAGATGGCGGTATTTTTCAGTGCATTCCCAAATGCCCGATCACGGGATAACGCCTGGAAATTTCCCCAGCCAATAAATGGCTTATCGGCGGAAACGATATTCCATTGATGAAAGCTCAAATACAAAGAAAAAAGCAGAGGCACAAAAACAAAAATGAGCAAAATCAAAAATGAGGGTGCGAGAAATGTATAAGCTTTGAACAATACGCGCCGGTCTTGCCCACGGGTCAGGAATAATCCCAACAGCGCCATGAGCAACGCGGCAACCAATCCAGCACCGAGAAAGCGTCCGACTTCCGGATTATCCTTCAATTCCACCGCTTGCCCGGTCAGACGCGACAATTCTTTCAGTTCTTCATCAAGTTGGCGGGCCGTTTCTGAAAAAGCTTCGTGAATGTCCCTGCCGCCGATCATCACTTCCTCAACGGCGTTTTGGGTCATCGTCTCAACGCGCGAAAATTCGTCGATACGAGTACCCCACGGCTGGCGCCCATACGGAATCGAAGCGAGGAAAGCCTGTTCTACTTCATAGGAATCAGCCTTCATCTGTTCCTGCGCGACCATTTTAACCGCGGAGACGCCAATGCCTGATTGTGCGCGGATCCTGGCCGCCTGGGTGCTGCCGAAAAATGCCGCCAATTGCAGAGCCAACTCGCGATGCGGTGTCGACTTGGGCACGCACCAACCGGCAGCATAAATCGGCGTGACGAGTTGCCTGCCTTCCGGATGCGGCAAAGGCACAACGCCGATTTTCAAATCGCCGCGCGCGATATATTTTTTAAAGCTGGGCAGCGACCAATGCCCGCTCGGAACCATCGCAATTTTGCTGGACAAAAACATGCCGGTCGAGCCGGTTCCCGTTTTCAGCGCAACATCATCAGGCGCAACATGATATTTCGTGCGCAGTTCAATGAGAAAGCGCAACGCTTGTTCGGTTGGCGGCGCATCAAAGTAGCCAACGGCCGTCACGCCCGCCGGATCAAAGATATCGCCGCCGGCCATCCAAACCCAGGCCTGCCACAGATAAAAATAATTCGAAAAAACCGTACCGAATTGATCGATGCTTTTGTCGCCATCGGTATCTTGCGTCAGTTGCCGCGCGAGGCGCAGATAATCCTCCCATGTCCAATCATTTTGCGGATAAGCCAGGCCGGCTTTTTCAAAAAGCGCCTTGTTGTAATACATCACAATCGGCG
>JAJVHT010000155.1:0-3949 GCA_022072515.1 bacterium | reverse complement strand
TCGCCATCGGTATCTTGCGTCAGTTGCCGCGCGAGGCGCAGATAATCCTCCCATGTCCAATCATTTTGCGGATAAGCCAGGCCGGCTTTTTCAAAAAGCGCCTTGTTGTAATACATCACAATCGGCGTGAAATCTTTGGGAAAGGCATAAAGTTTTTCGCCTTTTGCAAAAATATTCAGCACGTTGGGAAAATAGTCATCGCGGTTGACGTGGAGTGAATCCAGATAGGGTTGGAGATCGAGCAGAATGCCCTTGTTCAACAACGCCGGAATGATGACACTGTCCAACAAAAACACATCCGGCGGCGTGCCGGCAGCGATGTACGTCAAAATTTTTTCCTTATAACTGGCGGGAATCGATTCAATTTGGACAGTGACCTTCGGATGCAGCCGCATGAACGCGGCGGCAATCGCTTCTTCAAGCTGGATTTCCTCGGCGCCACCCCAATTCGCCACTCGTAGAACGACCTTTTCTTGCGCCCAAAGCGTAGGGGTGACGAGCAGCGCTGCCCATAAAAATTTTATCAATAATTTTTTATAAGGCTGTTGCAATTTATGATCCTGTCAAGTTACACTGATGTTGCCTTTATTCTAACAAATATTTTACGGAAGTCAAGATTTTTCTCGTTTGATCAGTTTGCCTCGTTCCCAACACCATCTCCGGCGTTTGAAAAGTTACAGCAAAGTCCACAAACGTCACAGATTTGGGCTTGACAAAGTGACAGAAATTCATAAATTAAATTTGTTACTTCTCGACGCTTATTTTTGTGCTACTTTGAATATTATCTGTGGTTACAAAACTCCAATTCAGAAGAAAGGACAGATATGCTGGTCGAATTTCGCGTTATTCCGGTTGGCGCCGGCGAAGAATTGAAAGAATTTATGGCCAAAGTATTGGCGATCGTTGAAAAAAGTGAGATGGATTATCAACTGACAGCGATGGGAACGTTGCTCGAAGGCGAATGGGAAGAGATCATGTTTGTGGTCAAAAAATGCCACGAGGAAATTCGCCAACACGCCGCGCGCGTGGTGACCGAGATCGTCGTTGATGACCGCAAAGACGTGAAGGGCCGGCTGAAGGGTAACGTGCTGGAGGTGGAATACGTGTTGGGCAAAAGCTTGCAAACGGGCGGGTTGACGTAACGTAAGGATAATTGGCAACCGCCGATATCTTAAGAGTCAATGCGCTGTGCACAGGACTAACTGAGGGAAGCCCAACGTGCCATCGGTTTTAATTAAAATCAAGCGCCTGATCATAGCAAAGCAATATAGTTTCACGCTGAAAGCGGAAACGGAGATGTTTGCCGATTCGCTCACCGAAGATCAAGTGCTGGAATCTATTCTCAATGCTAATGGAATCAAGAAAATTCTGCGTTCAACAAGCCCATATCGGTAAGTGGGCGAAAAGCTTTATGTAATTGAAAGTCTTACCTATGATGGTCTCCTTATCTATACGAAAGGAACAATCAAAAGAGACAAGCAGGGGCAAGAAACATTTTATTTGTTAATCTCGTCAAAACGCTCGACCTTTGACTAAGCAAGACTATGCGAATTACAATCTGTCCAATTTGTGACTCAAATCAAATCAAACCGATCTCGGGGAAAATGGTTTTTAAAACGCCACAGGGTGAAATAACCATCCCGAAGGTGCCGCGGCAGCGTTGCGGCAATTGCGGCGAACAATTTTTTGACCATGCGTCCAATAAAATTCTTGATCGTTATCGTGGAAAAAGGGTAAAAATTTATAAATCTGCCGAACCTAACATACCAATGACAGTTAGCGAAGATAGCGGCGGCAAGAAATATAGCCGCCGCAAATCGGCACGAAAACTCTAATCTCTATCGAACCATGTTTCATGTTATCAGGACCATAACAGGAGTTTTGCAATGATTTTCGATCTTGACATGATCCAGCGCGTTTATGCTGGCATAAAGCCCAAAGTCGAAGCCGGGCGCAAGCTATTTGGCCGGCCGTTGACCTTGACGGAAAAAATTTTGTGCGTGCATTTTTCGGAATTGCCCAAAGAAGCGCCGGTCCGCAAAAAAACCTACGTCAATCTCTCACCTGATCGCGTGGCCATGCAAGACGCGACGGCGCAAATGGCGCTGCTGCAATTCATGAGCGCGGGCTTGCCGCAAACCGTCGTGCCGAGCACGGTGCATTGCGATCATTTGATTCAGGCCAAGCTCGGTGCGCATCCGGATTTGGCGCGGGCGCGCGATGAGAACAAGGAGGTGTATGAATTTCTCGCCAGCGTTTCCAACAAATACGGCATCGGCTTTTGGAATCCGGGCGCCGGCATCATCCACCAAGTCGTGCTGGAAAATTACGCTTTTCCTGGCGGCATGATGATCGGCACGGATTCGCACACGCCCAATGCCGGCGGCCTTGGCATGATTGCCATCGGTGTCGGCGGCGCGGATGCGGTGGATGTGATGGCCGGCATTCCGTGGGAATTGAAATGGCCGGGCCTCGTCGGCGTGCATCTCAAAGGTAAAATGAACGGCTGGACCGCCGCAAAAGACGTTATTCTGCGCGTCGCCGGAATTCTCACGGTGAAGGGCGGCACCAACAATATTGTCGAATATTTTGGCGAGGGCGCGCGGGCGATCAGCGCGACCGGCAAAGCGACGATCACCAACATGGGCGCGGAGATCGGCGCGACGACGTCGATCTTTCCATTTGACGATCGCATGGAAACGTATTTGATCGCCACCGAGCGCGCGGCAGTCGCCAAAGCCGCCCGCGCCGTGGCCGAACATCTTGTTCCCGATCCGGAAGTGTTGAAAGCGCCGGAAAAATTTTATGACCAGATCATCGAGATTGACCTGTCAACGCTCGAACCGTATGTGAACGGCCCGCTCACGCCGGATTTGGCGCGGCCGGTTTCGCAGCTTGCGGCGGATGCGCAGAAAAATAATTATCCCGACGAGATCAAAGTCGCGCTCATCGGCAGTTGCACCAATTCGTCATATGAAGATATAGAACGCGCCGCGAGCGTTGCCAAACAAGCGTTGGCGAAAGGTCTCACAGTTAAATCGAAATTCACCATCACGCCGGGTTCGGAGCAAATTCGTGCGACGATTGAGCGCGATGGGCAATTAAAAACTTTGACAGATGTTGGCGGCAAGGTGCTGGCGAATGCCTGCGGCCCGTGTATCGGCATGTGGAGCCGCGACGATATTCAACAAGGCGAGCGCAACACCATTATCAATTCGTACAATCGCAATTTCGCCAAACGCAACGACGACAATCCGAACACGCTCGCGTTCGTCGCCAGCCCGGAGATTGTCACGGCGTATGCCCTGGCCGGGCGCTTGAGTTTCAATCCGCTGACCGACACCTTAACCAATGCCAAGGGCGAAAAAGTCAAACTCGAGCCGCCCACTGGCGTCGAACTGCCGGCGCGCGGCTTTGATCCCGGCGATTCGGGCTATGTCGAACCGGCCAAAGATGGCTCGCGGGTGCAGGTGCTCGTCGATCCCCAAAGTGATCGTTTGCAGTTGCTCTCACCTTTTGTAAAATGGGACGGCCGGGACTTGCTTGACATGCCGGTGTTGGTGAAGGCGAAAGGCAAATGCACGACCGATCATATTTCGCCGGCGGGAAAATGGCTCAAATATCGCGGCCATCTCGACAATATTTCGAACAACTTGTTCAGCGGCGCGATCAATGCGTTTAGCGATGAAGCCGGCAAGGGCAAGAACATTTTTACCGGTGCAGTCAAAACCTTTGCGGAAGTCGCGCGCGATTATAAGGCGCTGATGGCCGGTGGAAAGTTAGCCGGGTGGGTGGCGATCGGCGACGAGAACTACGGCGAAGGCTCTTCCCGCGAACATGCCGCGATGGAGCCCCGCTGGCTCGGCGGCCGGGTTGTGATTACGCGCAGCTTCGCGCGCATTCACGAAACGAATTTGAAAAAACAGGGGATGCTGCCGCTGACGTTCAA
>JAJVHT010000127.1:4852-17598 GCA_022072515.1 bacterium | reverse complement strand
CGCGCGGCCGGCACACGACCGGCGAGGTAACACGCCTTCTTCAATTCCTGCAAAATAAAACTGCCCAAGCCTTTGCGGCGAAAATTCTCTTTCACTTCCATGTACAAATCGGCAAACGGCATGTTGTAGTGCAGCATAAAACCGCCAGTCGCGACCATTTCTCCTGCCAATTCCAAAACGTATTCGCCGACCGGCTCGACGTGGTGCTCAAAGATAGTGTCGTTTTCTTTTCGATGGCGAAACACCACACCGGGAATATCGTGTTCAGTCACCGTGTGATCTTCAAAGAGCATGACCTCAGCATTGATGTTTTCTGCAAACTCATACAGCATCGAGGTGAGCAGCACATCATTGCTCTGGCATTCGATAAAATGCGCTCGTGAAACAGAAATCAGCTCCGCGAAAAGAAGATTCGAATATTTTCTGAACGGCGGAGTCACATAAAATTCAAAAATCGTGTCCCGCGCTGTGATCTCCTGTCCGTTTATCGAGCCGTAACCCACCTCGACACCAGCGGACGTTAGAAGATAAGAATCCGTCCAACCGCGTTCATGGCAGGCGTTGTACCTGATCTGAAAATTGTTCTCCTGCAGAAATAAATGGCGCAGCGGCAGAATCGCTTGCAGGTTCGTCTGGTGAGCTGCAAATTTCATTCTTTGCCACAACCCTAAAATGAATCTGACAATGTTAAGTTAGCTCGAACAAAAAGCCAAGACAGAAAAATGTGAGACAGAAATATTGTGGCAAGATGATTGAAAAGTTTTTAATTTTGCCACAATCATCTTGCAAAAATATCCTGGCGAGTCCTTGTGCCTCGGTGGTTATATTCGGCTGCAACTTTGCCAAACAGGCTGTTTTCGTGAATTAATTTACCGCTTACGGCAGAACCTTGATCTTGATATTGTGAAATGACACAACATCGCCGTGATCTTGCAGGAGAATGTGGCCTTCGGGCAATTCGCCGAAGCTGGGCCACACCGCATATTTGCTGCGGGCGACCAGCGCGCGCCACATCGGCGTGCCGCGCTCGTAATCCACCACTTTGAGGCCGTTGAGAAAATGCTGCACGTGATTGCCCGCGACAATAATTTTTGCGCGGTTCCAGCCGTTGACATTCACCCGTTTGGCCACGCTTTCATTCGGCGCATAAAACTTCGCCTCGGCGGGAATTAAATCATACAACGATGCCAGCGTGCGATTGCCGTTCGTGCCCTGTTTCGCATCCGGATGGTTCGCATCATCCAAGAGTTGATATTCGCAGCCGATGGCCGAGCCTTCGCCTTTGTTGAGTTCCGTGTCGACAAAATATTTGATGCCGCTGTTGGCACCCGAGGTCAACTTGAAATCAATTTCCAACTCAAAATTTTTGTATTTGGCCGTCGTCACAATATCGCCGCCTTGCGCGGATTCCGCGCCGGTGCCTTTCAAAACGGACAAGACACCATCGGCGATCTGCCAGCCTTTTTCCGGAAAGTGATCGAGCTTGGCGCCGCGCCAGCCTTGCGTGGTCTTGCCATCCCACAGCAGTTGCCAACCCTCTTGCTTTTCGCGCACAGTCAACTGATTGTTCAGATAACTGATTTGCGGAATTGTGGTGGCGGGCGAGGCCGTCAGATTTTGGGTTTTGAGGCGCAGATTGCGAAAACGCACAGTTTTGCCGGCTTGTGCTTGGTCGTTGCCAATGCTGTGCACTTGCAGCGCGATGAATCCGCTTGCGGTCAGATCATCGATAACGTCGGCGGTGGGCACGCCGTTGAGCCACACGCGAATGTGGTTGCCAATCGCTTCGACGCGAAACTTATTCCACGCTTGCGGCTGGTAGGCGGCTTTGGCGGACGGATTGCATTCTAAATTGTACAGCCAGCCACGGCGCGACTCATCGTAAATGCCGCCGCTCCACGCACGTGGCGAGGCATCCAACTCGATCTGATAACCGTGCACTTGGCCGTTCTGATAATCCGGCCGGCTTAAGCTGCGAATCTGCACACCAGAGTTCAGAGCCGGATCCATTTTCGCTTCATATTCTAAAATGAAGTCGCTGTACTCTTTTTGCGTGGCTAAAAACGTACTCGGCGTGTTCAGCGCGCTCACGCCAACGATGGCGCCATTTTCCGCTTTGAATTCGGCAGTACCATTTAGCACCCGCCAGCCCTGCAAGTCTTTGCCATTGAACAGCGGCTGCCAGCCGTCCGAGCTTTGCGCTGGCAGGGAAGAAAGAAATAGGACAACAAACAACATGATGAGTTTCATTGCACCACGCTCACTTTTTAAATAAAGGCTCGCCAACCATAATTTCGTAAATTACCATGCTACAAAGACGCAAAAAATAATTGACTTATTTGGGGAATGTGGTATGACTTCCCCGGATTCATTTACTCGTTGTTCAATGCGTTGTTGCTCACGTCCATCGGGCAAATGATACAAAAAATTTACAGACGTTTTACTGTAAAATCAAGCGATCTTTAAGTTTTTGTTGAGCGGCGGATTGAACGACTATAGCAATTGGCAAAGAATCCTTTTGGCGGGCATCTTGACTTTTCCGCCGAATTTGCCTATCTTTTTTACTGTCAAAACGGAAGGGAAACTGCGATTGACCCGTCGCTTCAACTTTTTGCAAATTTTCAAGCAACTTGGTTTTGCGACGGGACAAGGCGTTTCTGGAAAGTGCTCAAAGATTAACTTAGGAAATGAGTTTAAAATGAAAAAAACGTTTTTGCTGGCCATTTTTCTGAGCGCGGGTTTAAACCATCATGCGGCGGCGCAAGATCGCGGTTTTGGCTTGGGCATCGTGATCGGCGAACCGACAGGCATCAGCTTGAAAAATTGGCAGGGGAGAACCACCGCGCTCGACGGCGCCTTAGCCTGGTCGTTTGCCGGCAATGACTTCATCCAACTGCATGGTGATTATCTGTCCCATAATTTTTCTCTCCTCAAAGTTGAAGAAGGGCAATTGCCGTTTTATTATGGCATCGGCGGCCGTATCAAGTTCACCAGTGGCGATAAGAACAAGAACAACGAGGATAAAACCCGCCTGGGGGTGCGCATTCCGCTGGGTCTCGCCTATCTGTTTGAAAAAGTGACGCTGGATATTTTCGTCGAAGTCGTGCCGGTGCTGGATTTGGTGCCTGAAACGCAATTCGATCTGAACGCGGCGATCGGCATACGTTACTTTTTTTCCAAATGAGCGAAAATATTGTTGTGTTTTTATTGTTAAATGTTGTATTTTATAAATTGCTATTTGTAAATTTATGTGATCACCTTATCTTGAGAAAGGAAAAACGATGCAGTTTAGATTGGTTGTACCCGCGGTGATAATCGGACTGTTGGGTTGCCAGGGAAACCAGGAGAAGAAGATGGCGCTGGAAACGGATAAGCAAAAGGTCAGCTATAGTATCGGGCTTGATATCGGCAAGAACCTGAAGCAAAGTGAAATTGAAGTCGAATTGGAAGCGTTGATGCGCGGCATCAAGGATGCAACGACGGACAGCACGCCGTTGCTGACCCAGGCGCAAATTCAAGAAACGATGCAGAAATTTCAGCAAGAGATGATGAACAAGCAAAACGAGAAGGCGAGCGCAATGTCCGATAAAAATAAAACCGCCGGTGAAACGTTTCTGGCGGAGAATGCCAAAAAAGAAGGCGTCGTAACGCTGCCGAGCGGTCTGCAATACAAAGTTATCAAGGCCGGCACCGGCAAGAAACCCAAAGCCACGGACGAAGTGACGACGCATTATCGCGGCACGTTGATCGACGGCACGGAGTTTGACAGCTCATATAAACGCGGCCAGCCGACCAGCTTTCCGGTCAACGGTGTGATTGCCGGCTGGACCGAAGCGTTGCAGCTCATGCCGGTGGGCTCGAAATGGCAATTGTTTATTCCGTCCAACCTCGCTTACGGCCCGCGCGGTGCCGGCGGCACGATCGGCCCGAATGCCACGCTCATTTTCGATATCGAGTTACTCGCGATTAAGTAAAACGTAAGTGCGATTGAGTTTGAAACGCAAAACCTCAGCTTGTGCGCCCGTGCGACATCCGCTAAGGTTTTGCGTGGCGGTTCTTGGTGGCGCCGGTTATGACGAATGAGTTTAGCACATTCAACGCCAGGGCGGTTTTTGACCGGCAGCCTGACCATTTGTATCGCCTCTATGTTGTTTTAAAGAAATTTGCCGCATTTGATGAAAAAACCCCGCAAGTTCTGCTGCATTGCCAAAAGGCACTTTGAAAAATTTTCCCCACTAAAAATCAACCGTTATTCAAGATGAAGATCGCGACAGCAAAAATGAGCCTCTCTCGACGATTGGGGATTTTGTTTCTGATGGGCCAATTTATTTTTTTTCTGCCACAAGCATTCGGTGCAATGAAACTTCCCCTGTTTATAAAAAAATCGCGCGCCCGGCTGCAGGATGAGCAGCTCAATCAATTTTATTCCAAGAAACCGCTCGGTTGTCAACGTGAAGCGAACCAATTTGCGTTTCGAATTTTTGCACCGCGGGCAACACAAGTCGTACTGGTAGTTTTTGATCGGCATGACGCTGAGGCTGGGCGAGAATTCAAGATGCAACGCGATCACGACGGCGTGTGGGAGTTTTTTGCCGCGGAAGATCTCAGCGGCAAATATTACGGCTATCGCCTCAGCGGGCCGGCCGGCAAAGGCGAAATTTTCGATGATCGCGTTGTCGTGGCTGATCCCTATTCCCGCGCGGTGGCGACGCAGAATCATTATCGCCATCCGGCCAAATCACTGATTCTGCCGGACGACAATTTTGCTTGGGCCGGCGATACTTTTCTCAAAATTCCAATGGAAGATTTGATCATCTACGAGATGCATGCGCGTGATTTGACAGCGCATCCCTCGTCGGGTGTCGCAGCGGAGCTGCGCGGAACTTATCCCGGCCTGATTCAAGCCGGCGGCAAAGGCGGCATTGATTACATCAAGTCTCTCGGCGTCAATGCCGTGGAGTTTCTGCCGATTCACGATTTCGGCAATCTCGAGCCGGGGCCGGAAGAAAATCGTATCGCCAATAACATTTACGGCCGCAATCACTGGGGCTATATGACGAGTTATTTCTTTGCGCCGGAGAGTTATTACGCCTCGAACGGCACGATGGAGCCGGGAAAATGGAACGGTGTCGATGGCCGGCAGGTGCGCGAATTCAAGGAAGTGGTGAAAAGTTTTCATCAAGCCGGCATCGCCGTGTTGCTCGACGTGGTGTACAATCACGTCTCGGATTATGATCAAAATCCTTTCAAATTCATTGACAAGAAGTATTATTTTCGTTTGGATGCGAAAGAGAATTTTTTGAGCAAAAGCGGCTGCGGCAATGATTTTAAGACCGAGCGGCCGATGGCGCGACGGCTGATTCTCGACAGCGTCGAATATTGGATGCGCGAATATCATATCGACGGCTTCCGCTTCGATCTCGCGGCGATGCTCGATTGGGAAACTTGTGACGCGATTTTAAAACGCGCGCGCGAGATTAATCCACAGGCGATTGTCATTGCCGAGCCGTGGGGCGGAGGCGGCTACACGCCGGCGGAACATTCGCAGCACGGGTGGGCGGCGTGGAATGATCAGATTCGCAACGGCGTGAAGGGCTGGCGGCCGACCGGCGAGGGCGATCAAGGTTTTATTTTTGGCAAATGGAAAAACGGCACGACGATGGCGCATTTGCGCAGTTACGTCACCGGTACACTGAAAGCAGACGGCGGCTTATTCCAACAAAAATCGCACGCAATCAATTATCTTGAATCACATGATGATCATACGCTGGGTGATTTCATCCGCATTGCCAGCGGCGAGGTGGGGGAGGAGCAACGCATCGCCGACATTGACGCCAATGCGCGCCTTTCTCCGGCGCAATTGCGAATCAACAAACTGGCGGCGCTTTTTCTTTTCACCAGTCAAGGCGCGACGATGATACACTCCGGCCAGGAGTTTGCGCGCAGCAAAGTAATTGCGAAAACGAATATTCAAGATCCGCACGCTGGCCAAATCGATCACAATAGCTACAACAAAGATAATGAAACGAACTGGCTGAATTTCCAACATGCGGAAATGAATCGCGAGTTGGTGGACTATTATCGCGGCTTGGTCGCCTTGCGCCGCAGCCATCGGGCTTTTCGTTGGAGTGAGAAGAAAGATATTGAGCTTTTGACCAGCGAAGGCGAATTTTCTTTGGGCTATCGTATTCACCACGCCTCCAGCGGTGATACTCACGATTTTGTCGTGCTCATGAATGGTGATCCCAAGTTGCCGACAAAATTTAAAGTCCCGGCCGGCAAGTGGGAAATTGTCGTCAATGAGCAAAAGGCCGGCACGGCGACATTGGGCAAATTTGCCGGCGGCAGATTTATCGTGAAGCCAACGAGTGGTGTGGTGCTGCGGTTGAAAAGATAATCGCGCTCGAGCGCATTACAACGATACGGACAAAAGTATTCTGGAAAATATCACAAGGCTTTCACCAATGCTTTTAATTTGAACATCCATTCGTATTGGCTTCCCTGATTCTGCATGGCGGCCTCAAAGGCGGGGTGATGCGCCACGGCGTTGTAAAAATAGTCCTGGAGGTTTTGTTTGCCAACAGTTTCTTGAATGAAACCGGCCTTTGAAAAACGTTCGCCAAAACGAGCTTGCCATTGTCCGTCGTACTGCTGCAAAAATTTTGCGGCAAAGTTATCGGCCGTTAACGCCGCGAGCGCGGTTTCAGCGGCAAGTATGCCGGATTCGATGGCGAAACTGATGCCTTCGGCGGTAATCGGATCGGTAAAGCCGCCGGCATCGCCGCAGAAGAGGAGGCCGTCGCGCACCCGCGATGCAAAATCCAATCCCAACGGAATTTTCCCGCCTTTGAGCGAGCCTCGTAAGCGCGCTGATTTTAGTTTTTCTCCGGCGGGGTGGTTTTGTACAAATGCCTCCAACAAATGCCGGAGGTTGATTTCCTTTTCCACGATCAAATGTTGAAACGTGCCGCAGCCGACATTAGCCGAATGCGCGCCGATGGGGAAAATCCAAAAATAACCGGGCAAAATGGAGCGATCGAAAATAAATTCCACCACATCGCTTAAGTTTTCGATTTCGTCGAAATAACCGCGAATGGTGAGCGCATAGTTTTTTAAGTCAGTTTTGGCGAAACCCATTTGCACCGCGATTTTCGACCCGACGCCGCTGGCGTCGATAATCAAAGGCGCCGAAAAAATTTGTGTGCCGGCGTTGGCGGTGTGCACTTGCACGCCGATGCTGCGTTCGCCCTCCTGAATGACATTGGTCACCATGGCTTCTTCCAACACGGTGACGCTCTCATATTGCCGGGCGCCCTGCAACAGTAGATTGTCAAAATCGAAGCGCGGCATCATGTAAACCACCGCTTCTTGCTCCGCCATCGGCCGCCGCACGGTGATTTGTGTGCCGTCGCTAAAAGTAATGCCATAGCCCTTGGAATAGAAAAAAGCCTGCTCACGAAAATCGAGCGCCAGCCCCAATTTTTCCAGCAGCGGCACACATTTGTAGGTTAAGCCATCGCCGCAGGTTTTCTCGCGGGGGAATTTGCCCTTGTCGATAAGCAGCACGCGTTTGCCGGCTTTTCCCAAAATCGTGGCGGCGCTGCTGCCGGCGGGTCCGGCGCCGACGATGATGACATCATAAGTTTGCTGCTGCATAATTTTCTCACAAAAAAATAGCTTTGTCGTCTGCGGCGGCGTTGGTTAAAAACGGCCTGACCTTTTTCCACACGTGCGGCGGCAGCGTCTTTTCGGCGTAATATTTCTGTAACGTGGCGAGGTCGTCGACATCATACCACGGTGGCAGTTGATAAACGGATAATTGCAGTTGCGCGGCGCGTTGCAATGTTTGGGATAGAACCCGTTCTGTGCTCCAATCGATGGCCGAAAAAAGTTCTCGCGGCGCGCTCTTTAACCCGATCAAATAATAACCGCCATCGCTGGCCGGCCCCAAAACCAAATCGTGATTCAATAAAGCCGCGGCGGCTTGCTCGAGATAAACCGCGGGCAGAGAGGGGCTGTCGGTGCCGATCGTGAGCACATGTGAATAGCCCTGTTGTTGCACGTGTTGAATCGCGTGATGAATCCGCACGCCTAAATCTGGCGAATCGGTTTGCGCGAACCACTGCCACGGACCGGGAAATAGTGTTTTGAGTTCGTTTTCTTTTTCAACCGGCGTGAAGGTGACGAAACGCGCGGCAAGTTTGATGGGCAAAGAAAGTTTAAGCGTGCGGTGAATGAACTCTTGATAAATTTCCGCGGCTAATTCAGCACCAATGGCAGCAGCGAGACGGGTTTTAACTTTGCCGGGCGCGGGATATTTGGCGAAGATCAGCAAAGCTGGATCAGTTGGCATACGAGGTCGGAACGATCACTTTCAGGGCTTGGGGAATGACGGAAACATTGACGGGGCCGTCGGACATCTGCGCTTCGCCATCGACATGAAACAATACCGGCCCGGATTTTTCAATGCGCGCGGTTTTGGAACGATAGTAAGTAATCAAGGGGATCGAATCGGCTTTGCCATTGAAGAGCTTCGGCGCGTGCATGACGAACTCGGCAAAGTTCATCGGTTTGACCACACAAACTTCGAGCACGCCGTCGTCGGGCTTGGCATGTGGCGCGATGATCGCGCCGTTGCCATATTGTTCGGTATTGGCAATCGTCACCAAAAACGGCGTCAAATTCATCTCCTCGTTATCAAGGCGAAGGCGCAACGGCTCGGGTTGATAAGTGCTAAACTCACGCGCGGCAATATAAAAATAGGGGAGGGGGCCGCGCCTGGCGGCGGTATTGAATTTGTGGCCGACATTGGCATCAAAACCGACGCCGGTGACGACGAAGAAGTAACGATGCGCGGCGCGGCCGGCATCGATGCGATGCGTTTTGCCGCGGCAGATCACTTCGAGCGCTTCGGGTGTGTGCAAAGGAATATCCAAGCTGCGCGCCAAACCGTTGCCCGAACCGCGCGGAATAATGCCGAGCGCGGTCTCGCTGCCGACCAATCCGGAGGCCGTTTCATTCACGGTGCCGTCGCCGCCAACCGCCACCACAGTGTGATAGCCCGTCTCCGCGGCTTCGCGCGCCAAGCGCGTGGCGTCGCCGGGGCCGGTGGTGTGAACGATGGTAAAATCCAAATTTGTGCAGCGCTGCTGAATGAGTTCTTCGACAAAACTTTTGTCCCGTCGAAAGCCGGCGATGGGATTGATGATAAATTTTAGCTGTGGGGATTTCATGTCAATAAGGTAACAAAATATGGCAACAAAGGCAAGTTTCTCTTTGAGAAATAAAAAAGGCTCTTTTTTAAAAAAGAGCCTGTGAGGGCATTTTGCGCCTTCGTGTCTTTGGGGTTGGTAAATTTTTACTCTTTCAACAAACCCACTGCCGCCGGCAGAGCGAGCTTGAGGCGTTCAAGAAAATCCTGCGGGCCTAAATAACCGATCACGCGCGCTTCCTGCACTTCCTGCCCTTGCGGTGTCAGAAACACAATGGTGGGAACGCCGCTCACGTTAAATTGTTGGCGCAAACTTTCCGCGGCCGGCGATTGAAATTGCGTCATGTCGACTTTGACCATGACGAACGGTTTGGTCGCGGCGATGACATCGTTATGACTGAACGTGAACCGATCCAACTCGCGGCAGGGAATGCACCAATCTGCCGTGAAATCGAGAATGGCAGGACGGCCTTCGCTTTGCGCTTGCGCTAAAATTGCGGCGTCGTATTTTTGCCAGACGATGCCTGCGGCCGTAGACTTTGGCATGATGGCGAAAATACCGATGGCGAGAACCGCGAGGCTGACGCCCTTTTTAATCCAATAAAATGTTTTGCCCGTAGTCTGGCTTTTTTCAATCCAGCCGAGATAAACGCCGCCAATCAGCGTGAGCGCGAAAACCGCCCACGGCACCAGTTTATCCGGCAGCAGCGGCGCGATGAAGTAAAGCGCCATGCCGATGAGCATAAAACCGAAGAGCCGCTCGACCCAGATCATCCACACGCCGGAGCGCGGCAGCTTTTTGATGGCGCCGGAAAACATGGCGAGAAGGACATACGGCGCGCCGAGACCAACCGACAGCACAAAGAACATCCAGAAGCCGAGCCAGGGATTGCCGGTGGCGCCGACGTAAGTCAGGAGGCCAATCGTCACCGGGCCGACGCAAGGCGCGGCGACAATGCCCACCACCAACCCCATGCTCAAGGCGCCCAAAAGCCCGGCGCCGGAGGAGAAACCGGAAGCTTTTTGCATGAGAAAGCTTGGCGGCCGCAGTTGATACACACCAAACATGCTGAGTGATAACGCGATCATGATGGCGGCGATGCCGAGCAAAACCCAGGAATTTTGCAGGAGCGCGCCAAACATTTGGCCGGTGAGCGCCGCCACGACGCCCAGCGCCGAATACGTAACGGCAATGCCAAGCAGATACATCAGCGCCAACGTGAAGGTGCGCGCGGTTTTGCCATCGCCGTGATGGCCGAAATAACCAATGGTGATCGGAATCATTGGATAGACGCATGGCGTTAGATTCAGCGCCAAGCCCAAAATGAAAATCGACAGGAGGCTGAGGAGCAATCCTTTTTCCTCGATCAGCCGGGCAATCTCGTTGTTGGCGGCTGAAGCACGCGGCGCATTGGCGGCGGTGGCTGCGTTTGAAGTGCCAGCGCCAAAAATATCCGTGTTAATGGATTGGCTGGCTTGATTCGGGCTGGCGATGTGCAGCGGCAGGCTAATCTCGACGCTCGCCGGTGCCAAACACATTTGATTGTTGCAAGCTTGAAAACCGAGAACGCCTTTGATGATTGTTTCACCGGGCGTTGCGTCGGGAGCGATCGTCACCGGAAAGCGCATGACGATCCGGCCTTCATAAACGTCGAGCGCCTCTTCGGCAAATTCAAATTTGAGTTTGATCGATGCGGGATATTGAATTTCGCCAAAAGTCAAACCCGGCACCGGCTCCAAAGTCAGCTTGGTGGGAATCAGATAATCGAGCGTGGGTTGGTGCGCGTTGATATGCCAGCCGGTTTCCAAATCGGCAACCACGGCGGCTTCAATGGTGCTGCCGGGAGGCGCTTTATCGACCGCGAGCACGGCTTGCGTGCGCACATACGCCGCGCTACTTGTGAGTTGGGCGGTTGCAAGACTGGCGTTGAGCGAGAAAATAAAAATGGTAATAATGAAGGAAAAACAGTATTTCGGCAGGGTGTTCATTGCTTCAAATCACAGAAAATTGTTGCACTTCAATGTAATGGGAATCTTGAAAGAGGTTTCCGGTCACGCGGACTTGTTTGTGAAAATGATTGACGTCATGCATCAGCTCGCGGCCTTTGGGGGATTGCAAAATGCTCCAAACTTTTCCATCATGGCAGCGTACCCCGACGCGATGCGTCTCGTCATGCGTATACGTTTGCTTGAGCGCATCCAGCAAGTCACAATCGATGCAAACCACTTCGCCTTCGATATAACCGGCGATGAAAGCGGCACCACTGGGGCCAGCCGGCCGCGCAGGATTTTGGAAAACGAAATACGTTAACGTTGCGGACAAGAGCATCAACACCACGGCGGTGGCGAGCGCCGGCAGCGGGCGCCGCTGCCAGAGCTGCTGCAATTGCGCCCAAAACCCGGCGCCGGCGGTTTCCTGAGCAAGCTGGCGGCGAATGGCGGCGCGCAAGTGGATCGGCGCCGGCGCGTGCCGCGCACGTTCATGCACCAAAGTTTTCAGGCTTTGCTGCGCGTTCACTTCTGCCGTGCAACCGGGGCAATTTTGCAGATGCTGCGCAATGCGGCTCGCCTGCGCCGGTTCAAGTTCTTGGTCAACATAGCCGGCGAATTGCTCTTGAATTTCTTTGCAAGTTGATGGCATAAAATCTGTTCATTAGCCCTTTTTGATAATGCCTTCACGTTGGGCGTATTCACGCAAGTATTTCTGCAAGTGCTGCCGGGCCCGCGACAGCCGCGACATCACCGTACCCATCGGTACCTCGATGATTTCGGAAATTTCTTTATAAGAAAAACCTTCGATATCGCAGAGAATGACGACGGCGCGAAAATCATAGGACAGCCTGGCCAGCGCCGCGCTCACTTCGTCGCCGAACAGATCGGCGTAATTTTTCTCTTCGTAACGCGTTTCATATTTGTCGTCGCGCTCGCCTTCGGCTTCCGAATAAAAAAATTCGACCTTCTCAAACTCCGTCTGCTGCGGTTCACGAACCTGCTTGCGGTAACGATTGATGAAGGTGTTGGTCAGAATTTTGAATATCCACGCCTTGAAATTGGTGCCCGGCTCAAACTTGTCAAAAAAGCGATAAGCGCGCAAATACACATCCTGCACCAGATCCTCGGCATCGAGCGGACGGCGCGTCAGGCGCAGCGCCGTGCTGTAAAGCGAATCCATGTGCGGAAAGGCCAGCGCCTCAAATTCCTGACGGCGTTCCTCCGGCGAAGATTTCTTGCTTGCCATGAAACTCCCACATCTCCTTCAGTTCGCAACGGTACAATAAGCCACTCGCGTCTGCGTTGGCAACAATCTTTACTGAAGGGTACGATAAATTTCCCCCAAAGTCAAGCCTTCATTCTGAAGCCGTGCGCTTCGCCGCAAAGAACAATTAAGCTAAAGCAACTTGTTCAATTCGGCTTCCAACGCTGCGCCGGACATCATGCCGATGGTGCGTTTGGTAATTTTGCCGGAACGGTCGATGATAAACGTTGTCGGCAAGCCTTGGATGCCGTAGCGCGTTGCCAAGTCCGGCGATCCCAG
>JAJVHT010000127.1:0-4752 GCA_022072515.1 bacterium | reverse complement strand
CGCCATTTCTGGTCGCTTTTGCTGCGGCGAAACTGGAAAACGGCAAAACCGCTGACGCTGAAACGAAAATCCGCCTGCGCCAGATCGAGCTGAAAGCTCTTCGAGATGGTTTCGAGCGTGTCCGGGCCGACGACATCGCGTGACGTGAAAACCGTGTTGAGCCATTCCAAATTGATCGAATCGAAAGTGCGCAGCAAGCGGCCGGTGGTTTTTAAATCCGTCTCGCGCGTCCAGGAAACGAACAATCCCGAGGCGCCCTGATCCGGATCGAAATATTGAAACACAAACGCGCTGTCCAGCAAGTTGGCATACAACAACGAGTCTTTGAAAATGTACGCATACTTGAAGTTGGTCAGCGTCTTTTCCGGCGTCGCCTGGTCGGTGATCAAATCCGCCGACAGGCCGCTTTTATCCAATGCCGGCGCAAAGGGATTCAAGCAACTCCAGGCAACCACGCCGGCGAGCAGCGCGATTCCGCAAGCAAATTGACGTTGCCAGTTTGAAGGCATGATTTTGCGTGCACCAAAACTGTTTCTATTTTAACAACCGCTCAATGCGCCCTTTTTATTCCCGCCATAAACCATAAACAAAGCGGCGGAAGTCGTTTAACTTCCGCCTCTTTAATCTACTCACATTGATGCAAAAATGCAACGACAAGTTGGGGTTTTGCGTTCACCGGGCCACGATCAACTTTTTTTTGCGTCATCGCATTGTCATTGCATTGGTGCACTACAGATAGAAATACTTCTAATGGCCACAGTTTAACTGGTGAACCGATCAATAGACCAACGGCCAACTTTTTCAATTTTTCAGCAACTGGCTGCCGGCGCCCTCGCCCATGGCGGCGATTTTCTGCGCTTGCGGGAAAAGGCGCAAGACCTCCTGCATTTGCTTGCTGTTGGAGGCTTCGACCTCATACCACTTTTGCCGGTCCCACAGCGTCAGCGCGATTTCACTTTTCAGGCGCAGTTTGATATAGTCGAGATCTTTGTTCCAGCTTTCCGGCTCGAATTTGATTTTCAGCGCGTCGATTTTCTTGCGGAATTCGGCGAGCACGGCGTCGCTCGGCTGCCAATTCTGCCGAAAAGCGTTGTAATCCGCCGCCAGTTGCCGATTGCGGCCGGCAAACTCGCTGGCAAATTCAAAGAAGCTGC
The DNA here is from genome assembly GCA_022072515.1 of bacterium. Classification (GTDB taxonomy): domain Bacteria; phylum Zhuqueibacterota; class Zhuqueibacteria; order Zhuqueibacterales; family Zhuqueibacteraceae; genus Zhuqueibacter. The sequence goes on along the minus strand of JAJVHT010000127.1, from coordinate 3,598 downwards.
GCTTGAGAATCAAATTCACGGTGAATTGCGTCGGCCGCGACCATTTGATTTGAATGTCCGGGGTGATACCGCCGCCGCCATAAACCAAGCGCCCGGCGCTGGTTTTGTAGGTCGGACGCTCTTTCGCCGAGTCTGCTTTGGCATTGGGATCATCATCGTCCCAGCCTTCCTCGTAATACTCCGAGAGCGTCTTGTCATAAGGCCGTTGGATCAAGCGCCCGCTCGGCGTGTAATAACGCGCGGTCGTAATGCGCACCGCCGCGCCATCGCGCAAACCGATTTGGCTTTGCACCAAACCTTTGCCGAAACTGGTTTCTCCGATCACCAAGCCGCGATCCCAATCCTGCATGGCGCCGGCGACGATTTCCGAGGCGCTCGCTGAGCCGTGATTCAGCAGAACGATTAACGGAAAACGCGCGTGTTTGTCCGGTTCGGTGGCGTAAAAATCCTCGTTGGCCTGCGCAATGCGCCCGCGTGTGTAAACGATCTTTTTGCCGTGATCGATAAATTTATCGGCGACGGAGACCGCCTGCTCGAGAAAACCGCCGGCATTGCCGCGCAAATCCAGAATCAATTGTTTCATGCCTTGTTTTTCGAGCTTGCCGAGGGCGCTTTCCAATTCGTCGCCGGTAGTTTTGGCAAAGCGGCTGATCAGCACATAACCCGTCTGCGTATCGAGCATGAACGACGACTCGACGCTGGTGATCGAAATTTTATCGCGCGTGATCGTCACGTCAAACGGATCTTCCACGCCGCTGCGGCGAATGGTAATGCGCACCTGCGTGCCTTCGGTCCCGCGCAAACGCGTCCGCACGTCTTCTTCTGTGAAACCATAAGTCGACTTGCCCTCGATGGCGATGATTTGATCCGCCGGGCGCAAGCCCAAACGATCCGCCGGTGAGCCGGGCATCGGCGAGACCACCGTCGGGACTTTGTTGAAGATGTTGAACTCGATGCCGATGCCGTAGAAATGTCCTTCGAATTTTTCCGTCACGTCCGCAAGCTGTTCTTTGGGAATATAAACCGAATGCGGGTCCAGCGTTTCCAGCATGCCGCCAATCGCGCCGTTGATGAGCTTCTGATTGTCGACTTCTTCCACATAATACTTGGAAACGGCGTGAAAGACTTCGTTGAATCGCTGCATCTCCTGAAACAAATTGCTGCTGCCGCGCGTTTGTTGGGCGGTCGCTCGCAGGGCAGGGCTGATCATGGCAAGGCCGGCGAGGGCGGCAATCACCACCACGCTCATCATCACCACGGTTTTTGTTGACGGCTTCATCGGGCACCTCGTGCTAAAGTGGCAAGATCATTTTTTGATACCGGCAGGCGACGCTGGGGCATCGCCTTGCCGCGCGCTATTTGAATTTACGAAATTTTCACGTTATGGTCAATGACAGTTGTGTTTTCCAACTCTCCTGGCCGGCCAGTTCGAATTTCCAGTTTGGAAAAACCACCGAGCTTTGGTAAACGCGGTCGAAACCGGATTCCGATTGCGACACGGTTTCAATGGGAAAACGCCAAATGGCGCCGGCGTGCGGCGCCGTGAGCGTAATTTTCAATCCGAGCCATTCGTCGATCAATTCGACGGTGTCAACGCCGTCGACCGCGCCGAGGCTGCTCAACGTGCAATCGGGAACCTCGCGGCCGGGAAAATGATAACGCCGGTTTGATTCTTTTCCGGCCAATAAAGCAAAGACAAACTCCATACCAAAATGCAGCGCCAGCGATTCTTGTTGCAAATTTTTCACGGTATAGGCAATCAAAATTTTGGGAGTTTGTGGATCAAAGGTTAATGATTTTTGTACTTCCAACGGCTGGCCGATTTGATTTTTCCAGATCGCGCCGCGGCGTGATAGCATCACCCGGTGCTGCTTTTTTTCGACAGTTGCCACATACGGCTGATCGACAAAATCACCCTGTTCGCCGTAATGTGCCGAGGCAAATTTCTCCACCGTGGTTTTCGGTGGCAGAAAATGATCGACCAGCGCCACGCGGCGATACCAATCGTAAAACAACGAATTGTCCGAAGCGGCTTCCGATGGCGGCAAATGTTGCAGCTTGCGATGATACGCCTCCTCGCGCCGCGACATCGTATCGCTGAGATTGATGGCTTTGGGTTTGAAATCCAATTCGAACAACGAACCGCCGATTTGCGGTTTCAGGTAAACATTCAACATCGGTGTCGAGACCAAAACTTCGTCGGCGCCGTCGGCGTCCATGTCCTGTTGCGAAATCTCCACCCAGCCTTTGCCGCGCGGCGCCGCTGCATGTTCCAGCTCATCGACGATCATTTCCGCTTGCAGCATCTCGTGATAATTGGCGTAACGCAAATTGTTGAGATAGGCGCCGCCGAACACGCCATGCCAATAGGGGCAATTGCACTGGCTCGCCCACAAATGATCTTGCGCCGCCTCCAATTGGGCCGCGTCCGCTTTACCGCGAAGCTGACTCAGTCGCCGGCTAATCAACAGCATCTTTTTGTGCATGTTGTTGATCTCGGGATATTTCGCCATGAAATTGCGCCAGAAGCCGCCGCGCACGAAATCCTTATACGGCTCAAAGGTGTTGGCCTGGCGCAGCTTGTCCTCAAACTCTTCGTAGCGATGAATCGTCACGCTCGGCATCGCCCATTCCATCATCTCGCGGTAACTTGCTGTCGGCAGATAGACGCGATCCACTGGCCGGAATTTTTGCAACGCCTCAGAGAAATGCAAAAGCTGAATCCAATCACGATTTTCTTCGAGTAGCGTAAAAAAGCGGTCAAGCCATTTCTCTTCGTAGTTGTGTTTGTAGCTGCCCGGCCACACGCCGAATTTCTCGCCGTCGTCGGCGAACACCACGAGGCGGCTGCCGTCGGCGCTGGCGAGGCGGCGCAGATAATCGATCGTGGCTTGCGGGTCTTCGTAAGGGATGGCGTAGCGCAGGCGCTCGGCAATAGGAAAGAGATTGACGGTATGCCCCAATTCTTCCGTGACAAAATAACCCAATAATTTTTCCGGCGGCAAACCCGCGGCGCGGAAATGGGAATCATCGAGCACGACATATTTGACGTCGGCTGCCGCGAGCGGCTTCGGCAAATGCGGTTCCCAGATGCGCTCGGCCAGCCACAAGCCCTTGGCGTCGTAACCCGTGTATTGTTTGACAAATTTTGTCAGCTTGTCGATTTGCCCCAATTTGTCTTCATCCGGAATGACGGCAAGAATCGGCTCGTAAAACGCGCCGGTCATCATCTCGATTTGGCCGGCAGCCACCAGTTGGCGCAGTCGGGAAATGTATTCCGGCTCGTGGTGTTGAATCCATTCAAACAAAATGCCGGTGCAGTGCAGCGCCAAGCGGACGTGCGGATGCTTTTCCAGCAGCTCCAGAAATGGCAAATAGGATTTCTGATACGCTTCCGTAAAGACGAAATCAAAATTCCCCACCGGCTGATGATTGTGAATGCCGAGGCAAAGGTTGATGCGCTGCTCTGACACGTTTAAAAATGTTATGTCCTGGAATTTGCAAAACTACCGGTCTTGTGCTGCTTGCGCCGCGCTGATTTTAATGGCAAGCGAAGCCAATTTAAACATTTTTCAGCAGAAAAGCAAAAAAATTACTG
>JAJVHT010000120.1 GCA_022072515.1 bacterium | reverse complement strand
CAATTATTTTGCTTTAAAAATAATTGCGGTGACGGCGTTGCGCTTTTTGCTTTTAGAAGATGTACTGCTTGATGTCAAAATTCGGATCGGTCTCGATCAGCTTGCGAATCGCATCGTACGGGCGATCCAAAATTTTGAAGCCGTTCAGCTCGTAGCCGGAGAACATCAATTCGCTGCGAATGTACAAAAACGATTCGTACCACGCAACCAGCGCGCGCGTCGAGAGCCGGCGCATTTCTTCCGCCAACTCATCATAGCGCAAATCGACAAGGCCTTGCCGCCATGCCGCCCGATAGTCGATTTGGCACAAGATGTCTTTGATCATTTCTTCTTTGAAATTGTCGCTGTCATCTGGCGGCCGCGCGGCGTTGTAGCCAACTGCCGGCGCCGGTAGGATGGAAGAATGGGAAAAGGATGACGCTTCACGCGCCGTGCTAAAAGAGCGATTTGACCACATACGGCCCTCCTTAGTCGATGAGTCTCTTCGTCGGATCAGCTCGTTCCGTGAGTCGATCGTCGGAAGAAAAAGTTTACCTTACCTGGTGAACTATGATATTTCCCGAGTTCTGGTGCAAGCCAGAAGAATCGGAATTTTACTGGAGTCCTCACTTCCAGCATAGCTAAAATTGTGCCGTGAGCGAGGATTTCGGCGTTTGCAGCAGGATCATTTCCCGCACAAATTTCGCCATTTTCAAAAAAACTTGCGCAAAAAAATCAAAGGCGACGCCGAACAGGGTCGCAAAACGCTGAAACCATGAGACAGAATGAACATTTACCAACGCAATTTATGAAAACGTAAGAACATAAACGTTGCAACGCCAGGGTGACAGTTGTCGCGGCCGTGCAGTACACTTTACGTTGCAAATTTGGCGAATTACGTCTTTTCAATCGCGGTGCGCAGAGTGATGTTGTACTGTTTGAGCATCCGATAAATCGTCATGCGATGTACGCCAGCTTTGCGCGCGACGCGGCTGATGTTGCCGTTGTATTTGTTGATCAGCTCGATCAAATACTTCTTTTCAAACATTTCCATCCAATGCTGGCGGGCTTCGCGCAGGGTCAAATCACTCGGAATCGCCACAGCATCCATTGCCGCCGTGTCCTGCTCCTCGCGCAGATAATCCGGCAAATCTTCGACACCCATCATGTTGCCATTTGACAGAGAGACCATTCGTTCAACCACATTTTGTAATTCACGAACATTGCCAGGCCATGAATAACGCACCAACCGTTTCATGGCTTCCTCACTAAAACGCAGCAGTTGTTTTTCACCCTCATGGCTGAATTTGCGCAAGAAAAATTGCGCCAGCAGCGGAATGTCATCGCGCCGCTCCCGCAGCGGCGGCAAATGCAGCGGAATCACATTCAGGCGATAATACAAATCATGCCGCAAGACTTTTTCCTTCACCGCCATTTGGGGGTCACGATTCGTGGCAGAAATCACCCGAATGTTGACGTTGATCAGTTCTTTGCCGCCGAGATGGCGAAATTGCCGCTCCTGCAGAATCCGCAGCAGCTTCGCCTGCAAATCGAGATTCAACTCACAAATTTCATCCAGAAAAAAAGTGCCCTCATTCGCAAGCTCCAGCAAGCCGCGCTTGGAATTTACCGCGCCGGTAAACGCGCCCCTTTCGTAACCGAACAACTCGCTTTCCAATAAATTGCCGGGCAGCGCGACGCAATCCACCGGCACAAACGGGCCTTTAGCGCGCGGACTGTGCGCATGAATGCTGCGCGCGATCAGCTCTTTGCCGGTGCCGCTCTCGCCGTAAATCATGATGTTGGCATCGGTGCGCGCGACTTTTAACACCTTCTCAAAAATTTCTTTCATCTGCGGATTCGTGCCGACGATGTTGTCGAAGGTGTAAGTATCGCGCAACAGGGTGCGCAGAATCAGCGCCTCTTCGTTCGCCTGCTCGACCTGCTCCCGCAACTTTTGCTGCGCCTGATTGGCGAACAAAACATTTTCAATTACCTTAATCAGTTCCTGCCCGCCGAAGGGCTTGACGATATACATCTTCAAACCCATCTCGATGAGCGCGCGCTTGCGATCGTGATCATTATAGGCGGTGAGCATGACCACCGGAATGTGACGCACGTGATGATATTCGTCGCGCGTCATGAATTCTTTGAACACCGCGAAGCCGTCCTGGTCGGGCATCATGAAATCGAGCAGCACCAGATCGGCAGCGTTTTGCCGCATCAGGTCCAGCCCATTCGCGCCGTTGAAGGCGGAGAGAAAATCATAGCCGGCCTTTTCAATATAATGCCGGCAAAGATCGTGCATATTGGGATCATCATCAATCAACAAGACACGGCGTTTGGGTTTGACCGCGGTCGTGGCGTGATTGTTTTCCGTGGCGCTCGCCGGTGCGCTTTTTTCGCTCGTGGGCGCCAGGCCGCTCAAGGGCTGATCAGGACCAGGCAACGGCAAGCTGGAAAAAGTGGGGCTACTCGTTGGAGTTTTAACGTAGTCCTCAAAGAAGTGCGGCATTCTCTCCACCTCAAACGAGGTTGTAGTACAGTTGCTGAAAACTCACGGCTGGTGGAAAATATCCCGGCTTCGCTTTGTCGCTTTTACAGGAAGTGCGGGATTTGATTTTAAGATGCTGCGTTAAGAATAATATTCCGATTTTTGCTTTATAAGAAAATCGAGCTTTAGATTTTATCGTGTTGCGTTCAGCAATATAAGTGTCACCACGACAAATATGATGCCACTTGCCTGCGACAAAAACACAGCACGGTAAGTTTAAACATTTCAGCTAACTACGCGAGGTGGCGTTGCGTTGGCAAATCTTTCATTTTCAAAAGATTTTGTTCCAGGCTGGAACATTGTATGTCCGCATGACAAAGTTAGTCGAAAGAAAACAATATGTAACGTTGAATAGACAAAACGGTCTTAAATTATGTCGCTTCGAAGTGACAGATGAATCGGGTGTGCAGCTTTTAAGCTGAAATCGGGTAGAAAAAAAAGGAAAAATGCAAAAATAGGCGGGGCCAAAGGCGTCAACGAGAGTTTGTGGCTGTTTTCTGTTGAGACATTTTAAACCATTTCATTTCGCAACGAGAGATGACCGTTGCAGATGATAAAGAACAAAAAGCGTGGCTGACACCGCCAATCCCGGATAAATCGGCTGCAATCCCAACCAGTATTCGCCGTTTATTCCCGTCACCATCCACAGCCCGGCCAGCGCTGCGCTGAGAAGCATCGAAAGCAAAACCCAATAGCCGGACATTTTCCATTTTTCGGAAAAGCTTGCTGCCAGTGGCACGAGCAGCGCCGGCGTCGAGAGCGAGCCGAGTTGGTACCAGATATCGACAACGGATTGTGACCAGAGCGCCATGCCAACCGCCACCATGAAGGTGACCAGCAAACTCAATCGTGAAAAGCGGGTGGCAAGCTTTTCTTCGCCGCGTCCGTAAATTTTCCACAGCACATCTTTGCCGAGTGTGATCGCCGAGAGAAAAGCATAGCCATCAATCGTCGACATAATCGTCGCCAGCAGCGACAAAAAGAAAAGGCCGCGCGCCAGCGGCGGCAAAAGTTTTACGGCAAGCTGGGGATAAGATTCAACGGGGTTGGCGAGATCGGGTAAAATCGCGGCCGCATACAAACCCGTGGCCGTTGTCATGAAATCAAAGAGCATCCAACAAACGACGGAGAGGAGAATGCCATTCCGCGCGACTTTTTCACTTTTAGAGGCATAGCAGCGTTGGTAGAAAGTGGGATCGACCAAGGTGCTCATGGCAATGAAATACCAGACCAGAATGTACTGCGGCGAATTTTCGCCATGCCAGGTGAGATGCAATGGGGGAAGATTCGTTTTGAGAAAATCCCAGCCCCCGAATTGGTGCAGCGCGAAAATGAGAATGACGGCGAAACCGGCGTACATGAGCAGAAATTGTAAAATTTCGGTGCGCACAATCGCCGCGAGTCCCCCGCGGAAGGCGTATAGCATCGACAGCAGGGCGCCGAGGCTGGTGCCGAGCCACAACGGCCAGCCGAACAGCAGCCGGCAGAGCACGCCCAGCATCAACACATATGGCGCCGGCGTCGCAAGAATAAAAATAAAAAAGGCCCCGGCCATGCTGGCACGGCGACCGTAAGCCTTTTCCAACTGATCTGGTATGGTATAAAATTTTGTGCGCCACGCTCGTCCGGCGATGAACAGGGCAAAAATGATGGCGTAAAGATAATACGGCACGCCGAAGACAAGCCAATTGGACCAGCCGTGTTTATAACTAAATTCCCCCACCCCGAGAATGCCGCCGTACCAGGTTGAAACCAGCGTCGCCACAAATGCCGGCAAAGAAAGTCGCCGCCCGGCGACGAGATATTCCTCCATCGAGCTGCTGTCGCCCCGCGAGCGCATGAAGCCGAGCACCAACAGGCCGCTGAGATAAAGCGCCAGTAAAAGATATTCAGTCGTGCTCAGGATCATGTACAAATATAACTAAAATCTTTTTTGGTGGCCACAAAAATTTTTCCGGGCGTACAATGAAAAACGCCACTGGCCTTTTTGCCAGTGGCGTTTTGGTTACAAAAAACAATCATAGCGATTTTATTTCAGCAGCAGCCGTTTCAACGCTTCCCGTGCTGCCGGTTCGTCGCGCTGGGAAAGGGCGCGCACGGCGGCTTTGCGCACGCGCTGATCGGTGTCTTTGTTCAACACTTCGTCAAGAATTGGAATCACCTCGGCGCTTTCCACGTGCGCCAATAGGGCCACGGCCGAAGCGCGCATCGCCCAGTTTTCGTTTTGGCGCGCCATGCTTTTTATCTCCGGCAAGGCGGCGTTCTCATCTTGATGCAACAAAGCCGACAGGGCTTGCAAACGGATTTGCTCTTCGTCGCTTAAATTTTTTGCATACGCTCTACCGCCCCAACTCCACCCCTGTCCGAAACTCATGCCTGCACCGAGGGCAATATCCGGTATGGGGGGAATCGCGGGTATGGGAGGAATATCGGGAATAGGCGGAAGCTCCGGAAATGGCGCAAGAGCGGCGATTGGTGGAATCGGCGGCATGTCAACAAATGGCGCCACTCTGGCGAGATTCTCGGACGCGTCTTGCATCGCCATGTTAATTTCAGCGAAATCGATATTTTCCATCGCCGCCCGCGCGGCCTCCATCGCCGGCTCAACCATCTCCAGCGCCTCAGCAACCGCCGGTTCAGCAACGGCTAACTCATCCCAAGCCCACGCATCACCCGCAAGGTGGGCTTTGATTCGGGCGTGGCGTTTTCCCCGGAGCTTTTCTTTTTCCGCGTCACGCTTTGCGCGTTCAGCCAGTGCTTTTTGCCGATCCGCTTTTTGTTTGGCTGATTGGGATTTTGTGGTATCGCGTGGAGCTTGGGACTGGGCAATAACCCAAATCGGCAAAGCCACAACACTCACCGCCGCCAGAATGAGTAGGATTCGTTTCATGCTGCACCTCAGATTTATTGTTTGGAGAAATCGGATTTATCAAATAAAAACGCCAATGAATAAATGAACCCCAACGCTGTAAAATCCGTTGGGGTTAAGCTTGCGGCCGCCGTCTAACGGTTGGTGAAAGCTATTGTTTCTCGCCGCGGATGATTTTCTTGATGGCTTCTTGCGCTTTCGGCGAATCAATCTGTGACAACGCGGCCACTGCGGCTTTGCGCACTTGCAGATTCGGGTCCTTCTGCGCGATTTCGAGCAACACCGGCACAGCCGCCTCGTCGTCCAAATTGCCCAGCGCATAAATTGCGGTCTTTTTTAATTCCGCGGAACCATTGCCTCGCACCACCGCCAGCAAGGCCTCGCGGGCCGCAGTTTGTGAAGTGTTGCTAAGGGCATATAGCGCGGTCTTCTTTAACTCTTCGTTGGGATTGGTATTCACCACCGCCACCAACGCCTTGACTGCTTCTTCATCATCGCCGACATTGCCCATCGCCTGAATCAACGCTTTGGCGACCTCGACATCCTGTTCTTGCGTGGCCGCCTTGCCCAGATAAGCAATGGCCGCTTTTTCGCCGGTATTGCCAATGGCATAGGCGGTGGCTTTGCGCACGCGCGTGTCCGTGCTTTTGGTAAAAATATTCTGTAGAGATTTTAACGCAATTTCATCCGAAAGGTTGCCAATCGCATAAACCGCGGCGGTTTGCAACTCGGAGTCGCCCGGATCCAAAGCGGTCTTTTCTAACGCCGTCACCGCCTCGGATTCGCCGGTATTGCCGAGCGCATACAGCGCGGCCTTACGCACTTCGCGCGGCGCGCTGCTGGATAAGATTTCAGCGAGCGCGCGGACGGCCGCCGTGGAGCCGTAATTTCCAATCGCGTATGTCGCCGCTTTACCCAATTCTTGTTCGGTGGAGGTTTTCGCGATGCGCAGCAGAAAATCCAGGCTCGCGCTTTCTTCGGCGTTGCCAATGCTGTATAGGGCCGCTTTTTTCACTTCCGGATTCGTGCTGGATTCCACGATCTTCATCAGTGTTTTAACGCTGGCGCCTTCATCCTGATTGCTGAGAGCGTGGACGGCATTTTTCTGCACCGCCGGATCCGGATCGGTGAGCGCCAATTTTTCCAGCGCGGCAACGGCTTCGGGGCTTTCGACGTTGCCCAACACGTAAACGATCTTGCGGCGCAAATTGGCATTCTTTTCGGTTTGCAACAAATCAATAAGCAGCTTCGTCGTTGCCGGATCGTCGTCATGCTGGCTCAAGGCGTAAATGGCTTCCAGCCGCAAATCTTCATCGTCTTCGCTGCGCATGACTTCGATTTGCGCCTTATATTTCGGGTTGCCGGCTTTGGCTAATTGATCGGCGAGGCGCAGCATGTTGCTGCGCGCATCATTCACATATTGGCTGCGCGAAAATTTCTCGACGAATTTTTCGTACGTCTGATAAACTTCGTCGGTATTGTCGCCGCGTTTTTCACGGCTGTAGCACAGCCAGAAACTGGCGTCATCCGTGTATTGATTGTTCGGATATTTTTTGATATACGCCTCCAAACGCGTGATGGCCTCCGCCCAACGCTGATCGAGCACAAAGTTATAGGCCGTTTTGTATTCTTGATACACGGCATCTTGCGGATCGCCCACGGGCAAATTCATGGCCAGAGTCCGGAAAACCCGCGCGTCTTCGGCAAACACGGACATTCCATTCAGGTGCAGCGCGAATAAGATCAAGAAAGACAGCAGTATTTTTCGCATAGTAACCTCGGATAAGCCTCAGTAAGAGATATTGAGCATTCTATAAAATTTCAGAGGATTGGCGCTTCGATTTTTGCGGCGCCACCGGCCGCGGTTGCGCTTGCTGCGCCAATTCGGCAATATTGATTTTGAGCAACAGCCCGTCACGCGCAATGCCATCGCGAACGAGTTCCACCGCCGACAGATCATGCTCGGCTTCGAGATTCGCAATTTGCAGCAAAATCAACTCGAGCTGACTCATGAGCTGAAGCAACTGCCGGTTCGCGGCCGGATCAAGCTCGTGATTCAGTGTCCGCGCTTCCGTCAGCAAAGTGCGTGAAACCTGGCGTTGATGTGAGAAGTCGGGCTGGGTGGCGCCGGATAAATCTTCATTCGCCATCCCGATCAAAAGAATTTTCGAACGCTCCAGCCATTGCTCGGCGCGGGTTTGGGCAACCGGAATGGTTGGCGGCACCGTGGAAACCAGCGTGGGTTGCTCGTTTCGATTTGCCGGCCACCAGTAATGCCCGATAATGACGCCGCAAACCAACAACGCCAGGATTCCCGCCGTCCGCGCCAGCGGCATGAACAAGGGCTGTGCCACCCACTTCTCACGCAGCCATTCCCGCAGACGAACGAACACCGAATCTGCGGTTGGCGCCCCAGCGGCCTCCTGCTCCAGGCGCTGCGCCAACCGGTGCCAATAACCTCCCCAAAAATGTTCCGGCATCTCCGGCCGCTGCGGCGCGCCCAATTTTCCGAGCGCCATTTCCGTCGCCATGAGAAAATTGCGACAGTCGCGGCACTCGGCAAGATGCGCTCGCAGCTTGTGTTCCTCGGCGCTGTTCAAATCACCGAAAGCCTGGGCGGCCAACAACGTTTCGTATTTTTTGCAAGGAAGATTATTCATGATTCATTATCAAGCCACAAAATCCGCTTTGTAAAACGCCAACTCTTCTTGCAGTTTCCGCAAAGCCCGGAACAGTTGGCTTTTTACCGTGCCTTCGGAAATCTTCAAGATTTTGCTAATTTCTGCCAACGGCAGATCATCGTCATGCCGCAGTACAAAAATCGTTTTTTGCTGCGGGGAGAGCAGGTCGAGCGCGCGGCGCAAATGCTGGCGAATCATTTCGGCTTCCGTGGTTTTTTCGGGATTGGCCTCATGATCGGAAGTTGGCGTCGGAGCATGCGTTGCATCGTCCTCGAAACTTTCCCGCAACTCCATTTCCGACCACGCTTTTTTGCGCCGCCGATTCAAACAGAGATTGACCACGATTCGATACATCCACGAACCCAGCCGGGCGTCGCCGCGAAAGTCACCGATACTGTGATACACTTTGATGAAAGCTTCCTGCGAAATATCTTCGGCGTCTTGTGCGTTGCCCAAGAGATCGTAGGCCAAATTGAACAACGCCCGCTTGTGGTTTTCCACCAGTTCGCGAAACGCCGAAGTTTCACCTGCCTGTAATCGCCGAATCAGCTCTTTCTCGTCATTCGCCATGCACAACCTAATTTTCGCCTCGATGCAGTTATTGGCCGGTCACTTCTCTGCCACAGGGTTGATATGCGGGATAATTGCGGATCGGTCAATTGCACACATCAAGACTAGCCTACGATCTCAACCCTTCTATAATTAGGACACGGGGACGGGCCAGGAAGTTTACAGCCCCATACGCCGATTTTCTAAAATCATTGACACCAATGGTAAAAACTGATATATTGAAGTCAGTTCACTATAACTCTCAATCATTTTCCAGGGAGGAAAATATGCCGTTCTTAGTTTTTCTCGCCGTCGCGCTAATCGCCTTTGGTGTTTATTTCGCTTCGCGTCGCAGCAACTTGCCGACGAGAAATGCCGCGGGTATTGCGCCGCTCATTGGCGTCGTGGCATTGCTGGCGGCGGTCGGTTCATGTATCACTGTGGTGCCGGCCGGACACGTTGGCGTCGTTGATTTTTTTGGCACCGTTTCGCCGAACACGCTCAAAGCCGGTATCAACTTCGTCAACCCATTGGCTAACGTTATCAAATTTTCCGTTAAAACGCAAGAGCTGAAAGAGACGATGGAAGTGCCCTCGAAGGAAGGACTCACCGTAAGACTGGAAGTGAGTGCGCTTTACCATCTCAATCCAGAAAAGGCCGCCGAAGTTTATAAAACTATCGGGCCCAATTACGCTGAGATCATTCTCGAGCCGCAATTTCGCTCGGTCAGTCGCGGCGTTACGGCTGGGTACGAAGCCAAGGCGCTTTATACTTCTGAACGTGAACTTTTAGCTAATGAGATTCTGAAACATTTGTCCAACATCGTTGCGCCGCGCGGCATCACAATCGAGAGCACGCCGCTGCGGCAGGTCGGGTTGCCGGCAGGCTTATCAGAATCCATTGAGGCCAAACTGCGCGCCGATCAGGAGAGCCAGCGCATGGAATTTGTGCTCACCAAAGAAAAGCAGGAAGCCGATCGCAAACGCATCGAAGCGCAAGGTATCGCCGACTTTCAAAAAATTGTCGCGCAAGGTCTCAGCGATCAATATTTGCGTTGGAAGGGTATTGAAGCCACTGAAAAATTGGCCAACTCCACCAATTCCAAAGTTGTCGTGGTGGGCTCGGGAAAAGATGGTTTGCCGTTGATTCTCGGTGGACAATAAGCATGTTGCAAAAGGCAAAGGGCAAAAACTTGCAACTTGCTCTTTGCCATTTGCTTATTGACTTTTCGCCGCCTCCGGCTTATATTTTAGAAGACCGTAGGGGTGTCCCGCAAAACGGGACTGAGAGAATACCCTCGGAACCTGATCTGGATGATACCAGCGTAGGGAAACGGTCACGGCTGTGGTGAGTGGAAAATTGTTTTCATACTTTGCCCTCCAGGTGGCCGCTTCACTACGCGGTTGAGTGTAGTTAAGCGGCTTTTTTATTTTAGGAAGCAGGTATGAAAAGTCTCGTTAAGTTTCTGCTCCATAGCATTTGCGCCTTCACTTCAGTGGTCTTCGCGCAAGAACAGGCCACCCTCAGTGGCTCCGTGCAGGATGCTGAAACCGGCGCGGCGCTGGCCGGATGCAATATTGTGCTCGCCGGCACTGCATTCGGAACCACAACAGACCGGCACGGCCAATTTACCTTGCCACGGGTGCCTTATGGCAAGGCCCGTTTGGTCATTAGCCTGATCGGCTACGAAACGCAACGACGTGAGCTCATGATCAATCAACCGGCCATATCATTCGAAATTCGTTTGTTGCCGGTTGCCGTCGCCGGACCGTCGATAACCGTGGTCGCGACTCGCGCTATCGAGCGAGAAACCCCCGTCGCCTTTTCAACCTTATCCAAGCCGGATTTGGATCGACGTTATTTTGCCCAGGACATTCCGGTTTTGTTGAGTGAATTGCCGTCAACCACCTTTTATTCAGAAAACGGCAACGGCATCGGTTACAATTATCTTTCCATTCGCGGCTTCGATCAACGCCGCATTTCCGTGCTCATCAACGGCGTGCCGCAAAACGATCCGGAAGATCACAATGTGTATTGGATCGATTTTCCCGATTTGCTGGCGAATGTCGAAGATATTCAGGTGCAGCGCGGCGCCGGCAGCGCTTTCTACGGTCCGCCGGCAATTGGCGGCTCCGTCAATATTCTCACGTCCAATTTTTCCCCCACCCGTCTCGTCTCGGCTTATCTCGGCGCCGGCAGTTACGGCACTAAAAAATTTTCATTCGGTTATAACAGCGGCTTGGTGCAGAACCGCTACGTTTTTTCCGGTCGCGTCTCGCGCGTGCAAAGCGACGGTTATCGCGAGCGTTCGTGGAGCGATCTGAAAAGTTATTTTTTCGGGGCGGCGCGTTACGGCAAGAAAGCGACGGCCCGCTTGCATTTTTATGGCGGCCCCATCGAAGATCACCTGGCTTATGATGGCCTGTCAAAAGCACAAGCGCAACAACGGGAGCAAAGGCGGATAAATCCCATCCGTCGCGAGGATGAGATTGAGAATTTCAATCAGCCCCATCTCGAATTGCAGCATGATTATTTTCTCAATGATCATATGCGCCTCAGCAATACGCTCTTTGGAATTCGCGGCTACGGTTTTTTTGATTACGACGGTTCGTGGGCGCCGATGTCATATTACCGGCTCACCCCGGAATTGGGTTTTGCTCTCAGCGGTAATCCCGAAGAGAGCTATGTTGACAGCTTGTTGATTCGAGCTTATGTCGATAACCGGCAAGCGGGCTGGTTGCCGCAAATTACCTATCAACACGATCGCGGCAGCTTGACTGCCGGCGCGGAGCTGCGCACGCATCGGTCGCTGCACTGGGGGCGGATCCAAAAAGGCGACAGCGAGCTGCCGCGCGCGCTTAGCGGCGAATATCGTGATTTAAATTACGTCGGCCAGCGGCGATATTACGAATACCGCGGCGCGAAGCACACCCTGTCGCCCTATGTGCATGCCACGTACTTGCTGCGGCCCGCTGTGAATTTGATGTTTGATTTGCAGCTCGTTCATTTGCAATACCGGCTCTACAATGAAAAATTTATTGGCACCGACTTCAGTCAACCGTATAATTTTTTGAATCCGCGTCTCGGCCTCAATTACAATTTGAATCAACGCGTGAACGCGTTTGTGAACATTTCGCGTACCAGCCGCGAGCCGCGCTTGAAAAATCTGTATGACGCCGCCGAGGCCAGCACGCCGGTGAGTTGGGGCGCCGTCATGCCGCAATTCGCGCTCCAGGCCGATGGTTCATTTGATTTCGACCAGCCGTTGGTCAAACCGGAAACACTCAATGATTATGAAACGGGGCTGGCTTATCATCATGAGGCCTGGCGCGGCAGCTTGAATTTCTTTTATATGGATTTTAAAAACGAGATCATTAAAAGCGGGCGGCTTGACAAATTCGGCCAACCGGTGACCGGCAACGCCGATCGCACGCTGCACACCGGCATCGAGCTGGCAGCCCGTATACCCCTTGCCGCGCCATTCGTTTTAAGCGGGAATCTGATGTTGAGCCGCAATGAACTCAAACGCTATGCAATTTATCAAAGCGATGGAACGGTGCAACATCTCGATGGCAATCCCATTGCCGGTTTCCCGAACACCCTGGCCAATATGCGCCTGTCTTTTAGCAAAACCGGCTTGACGGCGTCGCTTGCGATGCAACACGTTGGCAAAAAATATACAGACAATTTTAAAAACGCCGAGAATACCGTGGACGCATATACGGTTTTCAACGGCATGATGGGATATGAGTTCGGGGCAGGATCGGCGCTGGCGGGCTTGGCGGTGCAAGTGCATGCGCAGAATTTATTCAACCGGCTTTATATCGGCCACGGCGAGGGCGAAGAGTTTTTCCCGGCGGCCGAACGTCAAATTTTTGTGAACTTGAAATATGAACGGTGAAAAGCGAGAACCATGTCCACGAAAACTGCGTTGATTATGGCCAACAGTATTTTACCGGCCGCCGCCATTTTAGCCGAGTGCCGAAATCAAGCCGCGGCGATTCTCTGCGCGGACGGCGGCGCCAACCGCGCGCGCGAGTGCGGCCTCGTGCCGGATTTCATCGTCGGCGATCTGGATTCCATTCTTCCCGAAACGCGCGCCGCTTTTGCCAAAGTACAATTCGTTCATCGCCCCAGCCAATATGCGACGGATCTCGAAAAGACGCTGCAATTTGCCGTCGAGAAAAAATTTACCCGTGCGCTGGTGGTGGGCATAACCGGCTTGCGTTTCGATCATCAGATCTGCAATCTGAACATTGCCGAAAAATTTTGCAGCCAGATCGAAATTGAGACGCACGATGATTACGGCATTGGCACCTTTATTCAGGCGCAAGCGCCGGAAGGGAGCGCGCATTTTGCGGCGTTTGTCGGGCAACAGATTTCGCTTTTTGCATTTCGCCGCGCGGAAGGAATTGTGACGGACGGCTTAAAATATCCCCTGCACGACGAAGCCCTGGAATGGGCCGTGCGCGATGGCCTAAGCAATGAAGCGACACAAACCACGGTGACGATTCGATTAAGAAAAGGGACGCTTTTTGTTTATCGGGTGAGGTAATGGGCGAAGCTGGGTTGACGCTCAACAAATTCAACCCATCGATCAATAACCGCGCTGTTTGTCGAACACATTCAACAAGGCTTCCCCGCGCACATACCGCGCCAAATTTTCCGCAAACTGCGCGCCGACACGATCAACATACTCTTCAAAATTTCCGGAAATATGCGGGGTGACCAACACATTCTCCATTTGCCAAAACGGATGCGCTGGTGGCAACGGCTCAGTTTGAAAAACATCGAGCACCGCGCCGGCGATTTTTTTCTCCTGCAAAATTTCCAGCAATGCGGATTCCTCGACCAATTCGCCGCGCCCGATGTTGATCAAATACGCGGTCGGTTTGAGCCGGCGCAAACGCGTTGCATTCAGCAAACCGCGCGTTTCCGGCGTTAAGGGCAGCGTCAAGACGACAAAATCGGAACGCTGCAGAAAGTCATCGATCTGCGTGGTCGCGTAAATCTCGGCGACGGCAGCCGGCGGGGGTAAAATCAAGTCACGCCGCAAGCCGATGACGCGCATGCCCACGGCCGTGCACCAGCGCGCGATCTCTGCGCCGATGGCGCCTAATCCGGCGACGCCCACCGTTTTATCCGCCAGGGCGAAGCGGGTTTTGACGATTTCCTTCTGCCGCCATTGTTGCGCCAATTGCCCGTGTACCGCCAGGTCGAAACGATTGGCCAGAAACAAAATCGCGCCGAGCACGAATTCCGCCATGCGGTCGCCGTGAATGCCGCGCGCATTCGTGACGATCACGTCGCTTTGCACCAGCGCCGGCGAAAGTGATTTTTCGATGCCTGCGGCGCCGAGATAAAGCCAGCGCAAATTGCGGCATTGGGCGAACTGATCGGCGGAAAAGCGATACGCCGCGATCACTTCGGCGGCGGCTAAATTGTCCGCAAATTGGGTAGGATCGAGTACGAGGTCGAGAGCCGCCATCTCCGCTCCCAGTTGGGCGGCAATTTGTTCACGCAGTTTTTGCAGGCGGGCGGGATTGGATGAAAGATTGACGGCAACCAGCATGCGACAACGAAAGTTTAAGTCCGCCAAACGGGGCGATGAAAATTTCTCCCCGTTGCACTATTCCATATTTGAGCGGTAACCATTCAGCAATTTCACCGCCCGGGCGCTGATTCTATGAGATTTGTTCAATCTTGCAAATTTATTTTCACTCAAGAAATAAGCGCCCGGGCGGTATTGAATAGTTACTTTTGGTGAATACAAAAAGTCAAGCCCCGATTCTTCTTTGATGGGTTGGGTTGCAGTTTCAAACCAGCATGAAAAATCGGGGCGAGGCAACGGCGATCAGCCATAAATGCCGCGCAGTTTCAGCGTCTGCGCCACCCGATCGATCGCGAGAATATACGCGCCGATGCGCTCGGGGACTTTATATTGTTCCGCTTTGGTATTGACGGCTTTGAGCGCTTCCGAAAGAATGTGCTCGAGACGATCGAAAACCTCGGTTTTCGTCCAATAATAACCCATGCGATTCTGCACCCATTCAAAATAACTCACCGTCACACCGCCGGCATTGCACAAAATATCTGGAATAACGGTGATGCCGTGCTCTGCCAAAACCGGATCGGCGTTCGCCATGGTGGGCCCGTTCGCCCCTTCGGCGAGAATTTTGGCTTTGATTTTTCCAGCATTTTTCGCGGTGATTTGGTCTTCCAGCGCGCAGGGCGCCAGCACGTCGCAATCCAATTCCAATAATTCGGTGTTGGAAATTTTGTCGCCACCGCTAAACGCTTCGAGCACGCCACCGTGGGCATCCCGATAGTCGATGGCCTGGCGAATGTCGAAACCTTTCGCGTTGTAATAAGCGCCGCTCACGTCGCTGATGCCGATCACTTTGCAGCCCATCGCTTCAAATTCTTTCGCGGCGATGGAACCGACATTGCCGAAGCCTTGAATGACGATGCGGGTGTCTTTGGGATTCAAGCCCATCTTCTTCATTGTGCTGCTGGTCACGATCACCACGCCTTTGCCGGTGGCTTCGACGCGGCCCAGCGAGCCGCCAAGAATGGTCGGTTTGCCCGTGACCACGGCGGTCGTGGTGTGGCGCATGTGCATCGAATAGGTATCCATGATCCACCCCATGACCTGCTCGTTGGTATTCATGTCCGGCGCCGGCACGTCACGCTCCGGTCCGAAAACTTCGAGCAGATTGGCGGTATAACGGCGGGTGATTTTTTCCAATTCCACTTTTGTGAGCATTTTGGGGTCACAGCGCACCGCGCCCTTGGCGCCGCCGAAAGGAAGGTTGACCACGGCGCATTTCCACGTCATCCACGCGGCGAGCGCTTTAACTTCCGCGAGACTGACGTGCGGCGAATAACGGATGCCGCCTTTGGACGGGCCGCGCACATCGTTATGAATGACCCGATAGCCTTCAAAAACTTCGATCGTCCCATCATCCATTTGAATGGGGATGGCGACGATAATTTGTTTTTGCGGGGTTTTTAAATATTGATAAATTCCGGGATCCAATTTCAGCAAATCGGCGGCAACATCGAAACGCGCCATCATTGACTCAAACGGATCCTGATCTGTCGTTTTAATCGGGGCTTTCTCGAGATAGCGAAATTCCATACTGCTCCTCCTTTCCAAGGTTTAGTAACTGCGACCATCCGTTTTTTATTCTACACCACCGCGTCTGCAAAGACCATTAAATTGATAGAACCAATTAAGCCCAAAAGCCGATGCGCGCGAATTTTTAAAAAGCGTTGTTTTGTAGACGCGCCAGCTCGCGTCTCGTCAAGGCAATGTCTTCATCACGCCGCAAGGGCATTTTGACCCGCGCCGCGCGAATCTTCTCCAAATCCAGCGTATGCATGAGCACGTCCGGCGCATTGATCTTGGCGGCCGCTTCCACTTCTCCGAAAGGATTGACGATTTGGCTGCCGCCCCAAAAATGAAACGGGCCTTCCCGGCCGGCGCGATTGACGAAAATAAAATAAGCGCCAAACAGATGCGCATAAACCCGGCTCTGCAATTGGCACGCGCCCGCGCTGGTTAATGCTGCGGATGACAACGGCGTTGGGCTTTCCGCGCTCGAACAATGAATGGAAAAGAACACCTTGGCGCCGTCCAGCCACAACAAGTTGGCGGCGGAAGGATGCCAATTTTCTTCACAAATCAAAATGCCGCAGCGGCTGAAAGCGCTTTCAAAGGCGCGCAGCCGCTCGCCGCGAGCAAAATATTTTCCTTCCTCAAAGGCGCCGTACGTCGGCAGATAAACCTTGTCGTGCCGATGCAAAATTTTGCCGCCGGAAAAATATAAGGCGGAGTTGTACACGCGATGATCCGGCGATTCCAAAACCAAGCCCGCGAGAATATCGATCTGCCGGGATTGCTCGCGCAGCGGCTCGAGCCAACTGGCGTTCTCCGGCAGCGCCACCCCGGCAACTTTCTCTTGCAAGTGATAGCCGGTGAGACTCAGCTCGGGGAAAACGATGACTTGCGCGCCTTGCTGCGCCGCCTCCGCGCTCAACGCCAAATGCGTCTTTAAATTGGCCGCGAGATCGGCCAGCCGGCAATCGATTTGTGCGACAGCGAGTTTTAATTGCATAAATGCAGGCGATGCTTGCAGAAATCAATACCCGGGCGGCGAGCCGCTGCCGGGTTTTTCCGTAACCAGCGGCGCCACCAGCGTGAGCCGCTTCGGAGCCTTGTTGTTTTCAAGCTGGCGCACGACTTCGCGTACCACTTTGCGCACCAATACGGGATCGGCATGCGGACCCAATTCGTTGAGCGTCTCCTGCACGATCTGCCGCAGTTTCTCGTCGGTAATTTCCATACCGCTTTGCGTTAATTTATTGCGAATAACCGCGCGATTTTAGGGAACAAAGAAAGCCGCGCTCATGAGGCGCGGCTTGTCGAAGTGGGAAAATATATAAGATTTGTGCAGTTTTGCAAGAGAATTTTTTTGCGCGACTGTAAGAATTTTTATCGGCTTTTAGAGAATCTTGCGATCACGGATCGGTTTCCCCGTAACCATGCAGTTATCGCCCGGGCGCTTTGTTGGGAGGCTGCTAACACTGCGGTCCGGCGGGCACGAGCCACGCTGGACCCTGAACGCTACGAAAAACTCCCGAATAACCAACAACTCGACAAGGCCCCCAATGCCTGCCATCTCCGCTGCAACCGTTTTAGGCGGTCAGGCGCGCTTTCAGTTTTTCGATTCCTTTCAGAACGGCGTCACGATTTTTGGCGGAAGTTATCCACTTGGGTAAGCGTGCGGCGAGACTCCGGTTCGCCCAGCCGTATTGGGGGTCAGCGGTTCTGGTGCGCAACGCGGCGCGCACATAGTTTTCCAAGAACTCAAGATGGCGTGGATTGTAGGCCCACAGTGTCTTGCCGCAACAAGGCGTCTGGAGCCAAAGCGGCAATTGGAAGACGCTGTCGCGCATCTTCGCATCATGCCACGGATGGAAAAGCTCATGACCGGTCCAGTCCTTGGCGTGCCCGCAGCGC
>JAJVHT010000017.1:8082-17729 GCA_022072515.1 bacterium | reverse complement strand
AAAATTGGGATTGAATGGAGATTTGAAAATGCGATACCGCCTGTTTAAAAACGTATCGTTGTGGTTTTGGCTGGGGGGGGTTGTGGCGGCCTTAGCGGCCCGCCCCCCGCAGGCCAAATCCAGTCCGCCAAATATTCTTTTGGTTCTGGTTGATGATTTGCGCGCCGATGCATTGAGCGCTACCGGCCATCCTTTTTTCAAGAGTCCGAACATCGACCGCATTGCCAACGAAGGCGTGCTCTTTCAGAACGCGTTCGTCACGCACTCGCTGTGCAGCCCGAGCCGCGCCACGCTTTTAACCGGACTCTACACGCATCAACATCGCGTCTATGAAAATAATAACACCCTCGATCCGCGGCTGGCCACCGTTCCCAAAATTCTGCAAGCGGCCGGTTATGAAACCGCTTTGATCGGCAAATGGCACATGGGTTATCGCGATGACCAACCGAAGCCCGGGTTTAACCGGTGGGTCAGTTTTGTCGGGCAGGGCGAATATATTGACCCCATGCTCAATGTTGATGGCCAAGAGCTTAAAGCCACCGGACACATGACCGATATTTTAACCAATTATGCGCTGGAGTTTATATCGCGCGACCGGCAGCAGCCGTTTATGCTTTTCCTTTCGCACAAAGCGGTGCATTCGCCCTTCAAAGTGCAGCCTCAATTTGTTGGCGCTTACGACTCCGTCAATGTCTCTTTGCCGCCGACTTTTGGCGAGACGTTGTTTACCAAGCCGGCTTTTTTGCAAGATTACGCTAAAATCTTCAAAGTTGATTTTAAAACGCGGACGCGGCAATACTATGAATGTCTGGCCGGCGTCGAGGAAAGCATTGGGAAAATTTTAGCCAAATTAGCGGAAAAGAATATTCTCGACAATACCATCATCGTTTTTATCGGTGATAATGGCGCTTTTTTAGGCGAGCATAATCTCGGTGACAAGCGTCTGGCCTACGAAGAATCGATCCGCATTCCCCTGTTCATCCGTTATCCCCAATGGTTCGCCGCCGGCATGAAGAGCGCGGAATTTGCCTTGAATCTCGACATGGCGCCGACGCTGCTCGAAGCGGCGGGCGTGGCCAATACATTAAAGCTGCCCGGCATTTCGCTGCGCAAGCTGGCTACCGGCGCAGCGCAGCGCAGCAGTTTTTTGTATGAATATTTTTATGATCCGATCACACCGCAGATTCCGGTCATTCGCGCCATTCGCACGCGGGATTACAAATACATCACGTATGAGGACGCCGATGCGATGGACGAGCTGTACGACATGCGCCATGATTCGATCGAGCTGAATAATTTGATCAACAACCCGGACCATTTCCGCGCCTTGAAGCGGTTGCGCTTTCAGCTTGATAGTTTGCGCAGGGCCAGCGGTGATATCATTGCGGATACTTCCGGAGAGCAAAATAATAACGGCAGCCCGGCAGCGTTCGAGTTGCTCCAGAATCATCCCAATCCGTTCGCCACCGGCAGAGTGACGGCGATTCGCTATACGCTGCGCAAGGCAAGCCCGATTCGATTGGAAGTTTTTGACGCCACTGGCCGGAAAGTGGTAACGCTGATTGATGGCATCAAAAACCCTGGTTCGCACGTCGTTCGCTGGAATGCCGGCGGGCACGCTACCGGCATTTACTTTTATCGCTTAACAGCGCCGGCGTTCGTGCAAACCAAGAAGATGATCGTTTTGACCAAGTAAGCGCGCCACCCGGACTAAAATTTTTAAGCCTTATACTCGGCAGGTTTGGTAGCACGCGTTCATATATGTGGAGATAGAAAATGAAGCCGGTTTTAACTTTGTTGTTTCTGTTCGCTGTGAGCTCATTCGCAATTGGGCAAACGTATTGGGATCCCGACTCCACCGCTTACAATTATTTGAGTCGCGGCGATAATTTGTCGCAATGGGCCGCTTCGGCTGGCACGAAGGTCGAACTGGATCGCAGCACTTTCGTTACCGCCGGCAGCTCCATTAAATGGACAATTCCGGCAAACCACGGCCCGGCAATTCTCGAGCTTAATGTGATCGATGTTGATTTGCACGATCGCGTTGTTTACATGCGGTGCCGCCGCAACAACCATCCGGCGTTGATCGAGGCGAAGCTCATCACGTCGGCGAATAAAGGTTATCATTTAGCGGCGCCGATCGTTTATAATGACAACGGCTTCCATCTCGCCGTCGATGCCTGGCATCAGACCGGCCAGTCAAGCTGGGTGAAATCTTTTGGCGGCGCCGTGTTCGACGATCTGCGGCATGTCAGCAAGCTGGTTTTTAGCGCCAATGACGCGGCGGTCGAGCAAATTTTATGGATCGACGAAATCAAGCATATTCGACCGCGTGGTCCCGTCTGTGTCATTCATTTCAATCATTATCGTGACAGCGCGGATAGTCTCGTCACACCGTGGCTCATTCAAAAAGGCTATCGCGCCAACATCGATTTTACTTATGATCTGGCGGAAAGAAGGGTGATCGAAAATCGCGCTAACGCCGGTTTGATCGTACGTTATATTGGTTTGGAACGCATCGCCGAGTTGGTCAATAAACATGGGTGGAGCGCGTCCCATCATGGCGCGATTTATAAAGATTTACGAAAATTAACGCTGGACGAGCGAATGCAGGTATATTCTCTTGAGCCGTTTGTTAAAGCCGGCTTCGCGACACAGTGGTATTTTTCGGTTCCCATGGATTGGACGACGCCGGAGATTTTAGCCGAAATTCAGGCGCTCAACCGTTTTCGTGCCGTGCGCAATCAATGGGATAAATCACCGAATGAACTGCCGATCGATACCCCGATGCGCACCGGCTTCTATCGCCTGACTTCCGCGTCCGCCGGACCGAATTTAAGCAAAACCGAAACACTGGCCGAAATGCGCCAGCGGGTCAGCCAATTCTATCGGCGCAAAGGCCTGATGGTTTTAGCGATTGAAAGTGTGGTCACCGCGCCGTCGCCCGATTACAAAGGCGTCGAGTTCAGCACCCTCAGCGACGACCAGGCGGTGATTCAGTATGCCGATTCGCTCGGCTTCAAATTTATGACGTTTGAAGAACTGTTTAAGCCCGATCCAAACTATCAACAACAAGTGTCGATTAACAACGATTATACGCCAGCGACGCCGGGCCGGGGAGATACTGTTGCTGTTTTGCAAAACGATCTTTTCCCGGTTAACCGGAGTTTGCGTCTCGAATCGGTGAGCGCGCCGCAGCACGGACAAGCGCAGATCACTGATGATCAGCAGGCGATCGTTTATATTGCCGATTCAAATTATACCGGCAGCGATCGTTTCACCTATCGCGCCACCGATGGCATCTTATCGGATTCCGCCACTGTTTTTGTTGCAGTGGGCAGCGGCACCGGCGTTGATGGAGATGGCGGGTCACCGCACGGTTTCACGTTGGCGCAGAATTTTCCGAATCCCTTCAACCCGGCCACAACGATTCGTTATACACTGTCGGCGCCAAGCCAGGTGCGGTTGGAAGTTTTCGATATCGGGGGCCGCCGCGTTGCCACGCTGGTGAATGGTTTGCAAAATGCCGGCGCGCAAGCGGTGCTCTATTATGCGGCAAACATTCCGAGCGGCTTGTATTTTTATAAGCTGACGGCCGGATCTTTCGTCGAAACGAAAAAAATGGTTATCATGAAATAAATTGAGTGAAGTTTAGCTTGGGCGCGAGGACTTTACAATTTACCAAGTCTTGCTGCCCAAACCGGACTTCGCCGCGCGCGAGTTTTTATTATGCAACCCGCCAGGGATCGACGGGTTATCAACGGCATGGAAGAAAAACCATGAACAGCAAACGGCAAATCGCATCTTTGCACAACCACTTTGATTCTTGCCATGTTCAAACAACACGCACGACTCCTAAATTCGTTCTTGGCTGCAGGCGATTTAGTGATCACCGTGGGAGCATTCATTGGCGCCTATCTGTTCCGTTTTTACTCCGGCGTCATTCCGCCGCCGCACAAAATTCCGGAGCTGGCGAATTATCTGATTTTGCTCGGCGTCATCTTGCCGCTGTGGCTGGCGCTGTTCTCGTCGTTCGGGCTGTACAAATCGCGCCGCAGTAATTCGGTTTTTGCCGATGCCCGGCCGCTGGTGCTCGGCATCAGCGTCGGCGTGCTGTTGCTGTGCGCCTTCACGTTTTTTTATCGCGGCACGACGTTCTCGCGCCTGACGTTCGCGCTTTTTGGCGGGCTGAATTTCAGCCTGCTGTTTGTTGAGCGCATCGTCATTCGCGCCGTTCTGCATTATCTCCGGCAACACGGCTACAATCAAAAACGCGTGTTGATCGTCGGCGCCGGCGATCTCGGCCTGCGCGTCGCGCAAACCGTGCAGTCGAATCCGAAAATGGGTTATCGGATTATCGGCTTTGTCGACGATTATTTGACCAACGGCATCTATAAAAAAGACTACGGCCTGGAAATTCTCGGGCGCACGGCGGAGACGGTGGAAGTTGCCGACAAGCATGACGTGGAAAAAGTGATCATCGCGCTGCCGATGCAGGCGATCCGCAAGATTTCCAACGTCGTGAAAATGTGCGAGCATGAAGGGATTGCCACCGACATCGTGCCGGATTTTTTCAAATTCATCCAGCCGCGCACCCGCGTCGAAAATTTTGCCGGCTTGCCGATGGTGAGCGTGCGCTTCACGCCGGTTGATTCGATGGCCTATCGCGTCGGCAAACGTATTTTCGATATTGCTTTTTCCGGCCTCGTGCTCGTGTTGTCGTCGCCGCTGCTCTTGCTCATCGCTTTGGGCGTCAAGTTGACTTCGCCCGGACCGATCTTTTTCAAGCAGGAACGCATGGGCGCCAACCGCAAACCGTTCCGCATGATCAAATTCCGCACGATGCGCGTCGGCTCCGAAAAATTCGACAGCCAGGCGGGCCTGGGCATTCGCAACGATCCGCGCGCCACCCTGGTCGGCAGGTTTTTGCGGAAGTGGAGTTTGGATGAATTGCCGCAATTTTGGAACGTGTTGGTCGGCGACATGAGCGTCGTCGGGCCGCGCCCGGAGCGCACATATCACGCGCAACAATTCAAAAACGAAGTGCCGAACTACATGATTCGTCACCAGGTTAAAACCGGCATCACCGGCTGGGCGCAAGCCAACGGCTGGCGCGGCGACACCTCGATCACCAAGCGCGTCGAGTATGACATTTTTTATATCGAGAATTGGTCGTTCTGGTTCGATCTGAAAATTATTGGCATGACGCTTTTCAGCGGCCTGGTGAATAACAACGCCTAAGCGTAACGCCCGCTTTGCTGGAGAAATTTTAAGATGCAAATTGGGCTGGTCTGTTTTTCAAATTCAGGGATGATGAAAAATCGGCAAAAAATTGTCAAACGCAGTCTGTGTGCGCCGCATTCAGGGCTTTTGTACGTAAGTATCTTGGCGTTTCTTCTGGGTGGCGCGCACCGTGCTTCCGCGCAGGAAAGCACGACGCTGCCCACCAATCACTGGGCCTATGAATATTTGCAGCAACTCGGCCTGCGCCAGCGCTTGCCGAATACGATGCAGTTGACTTTGCCGCTGCGCTATCAACAAGTAGCAACGCTGACTGATAGTCTCCGTCTTTATACGTACAGCGCCGCCGAACGATTTTGGCTGCAGCGCTTGCAGGCGCTCACGGCAACCCCGGCAGCTACGTATCCGCGTTTGCAGGTCGGCAGCCGGGTGCTGGAAAACGCCGGAAACCTGCCAGGCGACGATGTGCATTCGCGCCTGGCCGTGCGCACCCATTTCGGCCTTTTTCCGGACCGGCATCTGGCGTTGTTCAATGTGATCAACTTGGATCAAACGCTCGGCGATGATCCGCGCTATATTGGCAAAAGCTGGCGCGGGTTTACCGGCTTCACCGAGCAAGCGTATGCGCTCTTGCATTTCGACAAATATTTATTTAAATTCGGGCGTGACTTTATCCGGTGGGGCCGAGGGCAGGATGCTACGCTGCTGATTTCCGACTATTC
Organism: bacterium; assembly: GCA_022072515.1. GTDB lineage: Bacteria > Zhuqueibacterota > Zhuqueibacteria > Zhuqueibacterales > Zhuqueibacteraceae > Zhuqueibacter. The sequence goes on along the minus strand of JAJVHT010000017.1, from coordinate 11,766 downwards.
CCGGCCGGTCGATCATTTCCTCGCGCAGCTTGAATTTGCGCGCGCACGATTTACGTATGTCGCGGCCAAGCTGGATCGTACGCCGTTGGCCGATTCGTTAGCCGCGCGTTACGGCGTTGATGCTGCCGAGCGTTACTTGACCGCGGGCAGAGCTGAAATTGAATTGCGCCAAAAGCGGCTGCGTCTGGGCATCACGCAGATGGTTGTCAGCGGCGGCCCGAGCCGCGCGTTTGATTGGAATTATTTGAATCCCTTTCTCATTTATCACGGCGAGCAGCTCAATGACAAACAGGGCGGCAATGTGTTTGGCGCGGTGGATTTCGTCGCGCGGCCACAGCCTGGGCTGGAATTATACGGTCAGTTGCTGATCGATGATGTGCAAATTGAAAAACGCGGCCGCGGTGATTTGGAGCCGAATGAAATCGGCTATTTGCTCGGCGTTGAACAAGCCGTGAAGGCCGCGACCGTCGGATTGGAATATACGCGTGTTGCCAATCGGACTTACAACACCGTGCGGGAGTGGGAAAAGTTTTTGCATCGCAATCGGCCGCTGGCGCATTTTATCGGGAATGATTTTGATCGCTGGTTGTTGCACGCGAATGCGTACCTGGGGAAACAGATGCAGCTTTATTTCACGACGGAATTATTGCGGCGCGGCGAGGGCCGCATTGATTCCACCTTTGAGCGGCCGTGGGAAAACGCCACCCTGGCTGCCGGTTATCGCGAAAAATTTCCCAGCGGCGTGGTCGAAAGAAGTTGGCAGTGCCGCCTGGAGGCCCGCTGGCATCCGCGTCCCGGATTTTTCCTCGCGGCGCATGGCCAGTATGCGCGCCAGAAAAACTTTGCCCAGCAGGCCGGCGTCAAAGCGAGTGATACCGGCGTTTTCGTGCGCCTGTGGTGGGAAAAGGATTGGTTGATTCCAATGGGAAAGTAGTCCCGCCCTTTTGTCGGGTATTTTGTTAACGCGAATTTATTCGCAGGAAAGTTGGAGTGAACGGAGTAAGGAGAAAAACAGAATGATGAATCAAACCGAGCAATTCATTCGTCAGACCATTGAAGACAGCATCAACACCAAAACGGCACTGTTACAAAAGTGCGTGCATGAGATTCACGAAGCCGGCCTGGAGCTGGGCCGCGCGATTCGCGCCGGCGGAAAAATTCTTTTCTGCGGCAATGGCGGCAGCGCTGCCGATGCGCAACATCTCGCGGCGGAACTGGTCGGCCATCTGCGCCGCGACCGCCGGGCCCTGGCTGCGATTGCCTTGACCACGGACACTTCGGTTCTCACCGCCGTCGGCAACGACTACGCGTTTAAAGAAATTTTTGCGCGGCAAGTGCAAGCGCTCGGCCTGCCCGGCGATGTGTTTATCGGCATCAGCACCTCCGGCAATTCGGAAAACGTGCTCGCCGCCGCGCAAACCGCGCAGAAGCAAGGCATGATCACCATTGGATTGCTTGGCAATAACGGCGGCAAAATTGCGCCCGCCGTCGATCATAAAGTCATCGTGCCGTCCAAAGACACGCAACGCATTCAAGAATGCCACATCCTCGTCGGCCATATTTGGATGGAGATGGTCGAACAGGAATTGTTTGGGCACTAAAAATGTTGGCTTGCTGGCCGGTTTACCCTTGTTGAGTCCTCGGCTCAACCGGCAAACGATCAAACCAGCAAACGGGCAAACGCTGCAATAATAAAAGAGCCGGAGATCACCTCTCCGCTTTCCACCCATAGAAAAGCCCTCGACGAATGACTCGAAGAGGGCTTTTTGTTTTTGTGATTATGCGAAACCCGGCTGGCGCAGCAGAATCTTCTAAAATTGAAGAATCCTCGCGCCCAATTCTGACTTACCAAGCGTTTACGCTTCGCCTTTGATTTTGCTCTCCATCATTGGCTTGAAACCAAATTCTTTCGACCTGCTGTCATCCCCAAACAGCTTGATTTCGCCAAACGTGCTTTCATATCGTTGCACATTCTCCTCCAGCGCGTGCACCAGGGATTTTGCGTGTTGCGGCGTCATTACAATCCGCGCATGCACGCGCGCTTTCGGCACGCCGGGGAAAAAACGCACGAAGTCGATGACAAACTCCGACGGCGTGTGGTTGATGATCGCCAGATTCGAATAAATGCCCTCGGCCTCTTTTTCGCCCAGCTCGATATTGATTTGTTGTTGCGACATATTTTTATCCATGTGTTACTCCATCAGGTTGCGAAATTTTTAAAGGTCAATTCTTTCGTCAAAGCGCAGAGAACAAGCCCAGCATGAAGCCCCGGCCAGGCTCATCGCGCCGGCTGCTATGCCCATATTACAAAAACTTTCGCAGATTGTCAATTGACTTTTCTGCATTTTTGCCTTAAATTGCAAACATGCCCAAAACACCTAAAACGCCCAAAGCGCAGTTATCGCTCACGGATTTCCCCTCATCATCCCAACGCGCGTTTCTGGTCGACGGTTCGGCGTTGGCTTATCGTTCGCATTTCGCGTTTATCCGCAATCCGCTGACCAACTCGCGCGGCCAAAACACCAGCGCCGTTTTCGGTTTCGTGCGCGGCTTGTTGAAGCTCATTGACGACGAGCATCCCGATTATCTGGCCGTGATTTTTGATACGCCGGAGCCGACTTTTCGCCACAAGGCATTTGCAGCCTACAAAGCCACGCGCCAGAAAATGCCGGATGACCTCGTTGAACAATTGCCGCGCATCCGTGAATTTTGTGAAGCCCTCGGCGTGAAAGTTGTGGAAGTGCCTGGTTTCGAGGCCGACGACGTCATGGGCACATTGGCCAAAGCCGCCGCGCAACAACGGCTCGCGACGTATCTCGTCACCGGCGACAAGGATTTTATGCAGTTGGTTGACGAGAACACCGTCATTTATAATACCGGCAAAGGCGACAAAATCGAGATCCTCGACAGCGCCGGTGTGAAAGAAAAAATCGGCCTGCCGCCGAATCGCATCATCGATTTTCTCGCCTTGATGGGAGATACTTCCGACAACGTTCCCGGCGTCCCCAAGATCGGCGAAAAAACCGCGCTGGAACTTTTATTGCAATACGATTCCGTTGAAAACCTGCTCGCTCACGCCGAGGGAATCAAGCGCGCCAACGTCCGCGAGAGCTTGAAAACGTATCGCGAGCAAGCGCTGCTTTCCAAACGGCTCGTCACTATTGATACCAACGTCCCGCTGGCGTTGCGTATCGACGATCTCACTTATCGTGGCATCAACAATCCCGCCGTCGCCGCTTTGTGCCGCGAATTTGAATTTAACAGTCTCGTGTCGCGTTTTACCATCTCCAGCGTGGAAACCGCTGCTGGAAAATATCAGCTCCTCAACACGCCGGAAAAAGTGCAATGGCTCGCGCAGCAGCTTGCCCAGGTCGAGAGCTTTGCCTTTGACACGGAAACCACGGCCGAAGATCCGCTGCGCGCCGAGTTGGTGGGAATGAGTTTCGCGTGGGAAGAGGGAGCGGGCTATTACATTCCCATCGCGCCGCCGCGCGCCAAAAATGATCTTGCGGACTTCTTCTTGTTGGATAGTCAGCTTTCTCTGAGGAAACTTTTCGCGCCCTTGCTCGAAGACCCACGGCGCCCTAAATGCGGCCAGAATGCGAAATATGACATGCTCGTCATGTCGCGTTACGGCGTGAATATGGCCGGCGTGGTATTTGACACGATGATCGCCAGCTATTT
>JAJVHT010000017.1:0-7982 GCA_022072515.1 bacterium | reverse complement strand
GACGCGTTGCCGGAGTTGGTGAATCCGTACACCCAGCGCGTGCACACGAGCTATAACCAGGCGATTGCCGCCACCGGCCGGCTTTCGTCGAGCGAGCCGAATTTGCAGAATATTCCGATCCGCACCGAGATTGGCCGGCAAATTCGCCGCGCGTTCATTCCCGGCGAGAAAGGGTGGAAGCTGCTCGACGCCGATTACTCGCAAATCGAGCTGCGCATTGTCGCGCATCTCTCCCAAGACGCCGCGATGATCGAAGCCTTTCGGAATGATGAAGATATTCACACCTCGACGGCGGCGCGGGTTTTTAGTGTTGATCCAAAAGAAATGACACCGGACATTCGCCGCCGCGCCAAGGAAATCAATTTCGGCATCATTTACGGCATGGGCGCGTATGGTTTGAGCCAGCGCCTCGGCATCTCGCCGGAGGAAGCGCAGAACTTCATCACCAATTATTTTGTGCAGTATCCCGGCGTTAATGCCTTCATGATGGGCACCATTGCTGATGCGCATAAAAACGGCTACGTCACAACTATGTTGAATCGCCGCCGTTATTTGCCCGACATCAACAGCGACACCCGCCGCATACGCGAGTTCGCCGAACGCACCGCCATCAACACGCCGATTCAAGGCACCGCGGCGGATATGATCAAATTGGCGATGATCAAAATTCACCAGCGCCTGCAAAAAGAGAAGCTCCATGCGCGGATGATTTTGCAAGTCCACGACGAATTGGTGTTTGAAGCGCCAGAAGACGAATTGGCCGCCTTGGAAAAGCTTGTCCGCGAGGAAATGAGCTTGGCGCTAACGCTGGAGGTGCCGATTAAAGTGGATGTGGGAGTGGGTGAGAATTGGCTGGAGGCGCATTGAGAGTGTAAAATAGCTTTTGATTGTACCGCATATTTTGCTATATTTTAAGACTGCGATAGCGGATAGGTCAACCTCAAATCAAGGCGATGAAATAAAGTAATAAATAGAAGAGGATAGGCGTCTATCCAACGGGTAGATGAACCGAGGCGCAAAAATCAACGTTTTGTAACTAAAATGAAACATTCCTTATAGCGTTAGGACGACATCATTTTAGTCCGTTTCCTGATTATGCATTGAAAAAGTATTGCGATTTTGAAATGAAGCAATAGCAAAAGAATTGGCTGTTGGCGCAGTAAAAAATTTTACGAGCCGCACGGGAGCGTGGCTCGAACCGGAGGAAATCGAGGAAAAATAGGCCAAGGCGGTTTTATGCCAACGACAAAAACTGTGAATGCCGCGCCGCGCCCGGACGTGCATGACGAAATCGAAACGTTAAAAGGCAAAGTGGCGACGCTGTCGAGCTTGATCGAAGTGAGCATTATCGTCAACAGCACGCTCGATCTCGACAGCGTGCTCAGCCTCGTCATGGAAAAGGCGCAAGCGGTGATGGATGCCGAAGCCTGCTCCGTCATGCTGATCAACGAAAAGACCGGTATGTTGGAGTGGGAGGTGGCGCTCGGCGAAGTGAGCGCGCAAGTCATGCAAACCATTCAACTGCGCGTCGGCGAAGGCATTGCCGGCTGGGTCGCGCAAAGCGGCCAGCCGCTCATCGTGCCGGATGTGAGCAAAGATCCGCGCTTTTCCAAAAAGAGCGATGACACGACCGGTTTCGTGACGCGTTCGATTCTGGCGGTGCCGCTGAAAGTGAAGGACCGCATCATCGGTGTCGCGGAAGTGATCAATCCGCTGCATGGCAAAGCCTTCACCGAAGATGATCTTGATTTGTTCTCGACGTTCAGCCGCCAAGTCGCGCTGGCCATCGAGAATGCGCGCATGCACCGCACGATGCTGGAGAAGCAAAAACTCGATCAGCAGCTCGAAGCGGCGCGCACGATTCAAGAAAGCTTCATGCCGCAAACGTTTCCGGAAGACCCGCAGGGACGTTTTGAAATCTACGCGAAATCAACGCCGGCTACCCAAATCGGCGGCGATTTTTATGATTTCATGCTGTTTGACAACGACCTGCTCGGCATCGTCGTCGGTGACGTTTCGGGCAAAGGTGTGCCGGCGGCGCTGTACATGGCGCGACTGGTCAGCGATTTTCGCGTCGCCAGTCAGCGCTATCGCGACCCGGCGCAAACGCTGCAGAAAATGAACGAAGGCCTGGTGGAGCGCGGCCGGCGCGGGATGTTTGTGACGCTGCAATATGCGCAGCTCAACGCCAAAACGGGCGTGGTGAATTTTGCCACTGGCGGCCATTTGCCGGTATATTGGCTTAAGAAGGACGGCGCCGGTAGCGAGTTCATTACCTCCGGCGGCGGCGCACCCCTGGGAATTATGTCAACAACGCAATTTGTGCCGAAGTCGATTCAGTTGGCGCCCGGCGACGTGCTGGTGACGTTTACCGACGGCGTCGTCGAGGCGAAAAACACGGATTTCGAGCAGTATACGATGCAACGGCTGAAAGAATTGTTGAGCCGCTCGTGGGCGTCGCCGAAGGAGTTGGTCGAGCATGTGGTGGAAGATGTGCACAAATTTTCTCATGGCATGCCGCAGCACGATGATTTGACGGTGGTGGCGCTGAAATGGAAGTCGGCCTAAGCCGGAATTGAATGAATTGAAAATTTTAAATTGAAAGTTTTCAATTTAAAATTTCTCATAGGAATATGAATTCGCGCAGCGAAAACGAAACAAAAGTTGTTGAGAACGCGCCGCCGAACACGGTCGTGTTTCATCTCGCCAGCGATCCCAAGTTGCTGAAAGTCGTCCGGCTCGGCATCGGGCATTTGTGCGATCTCGCCGGTTTCCCGGAAACACATCGCCATCGCGCCATGCTGGCGGTGGATGAGGCGTGCGCGAACATCATCAAACACGCCTACGGCAGCGCGACCGACAAGCCCATCATCATCACGGCGCGGCTGCTCGACAATGGCATCGAAGTGGTGCTGCGTGATTATGGCCGCAAGGCGGATCCGGAAAAAATCAAACCGCGCGAGTTGGATGACATTCGTCCGGGCGGGCTGGGCGTACATTTGATGCGCAGCGCGATGGACACGGTCGTTTTCGATACGACTTTGGCGGAAGGCAATCAATTGACACTGGTTAAATATCTACCGCAACCCAGGAGCGATTCGCAAGAGGAGATTGTGAAATGATCGAAGTAGCAACCCGCAACCTGCAAGAAGCCACGATCATGTCGATCAAAGGTGACGTCGATCTGTATTCGTCGCCGTCCGTGCGCAAGGTGATTATCGCACTCACCGAAAAGAGAGCGCCGGTGATCATGGTGGATTTGAGCCACGTCAGTTACATGGACAGCTCAGGCGTGGCGACGTTAGTTGAAGGCTTGCAGCAAACCGGCAAATACCAAGGCAAATTCAAGCTTTTCGGACTCGGCATGGCGGTGCGGGAAGTTTTCGAATTGAGCCGGCTCGATAAAGTGTTTGAGATTTATCCGAACGAGGAAGCGGCATTCCACAGTCTGGCATGAAAATTCTGGCGAACTTCGCCGGCCAAATCGGCCGGCAAACGATAAATCTGTTGGTGCATCTCGATCGCGTCATGCGGATGGTCGCCGAAGCGCTGTGGTGGACTTTGGTGGCGCCTTTCAAAGGCAAAGCCGTGCGGTGGCGCAGCGCCATCGAGCAAATGGTACGAATCGGTTTTGACTCCGTGCCGATTGTCTGTACCATTTGTTTTTTTGTCGGCTTGATCATGGCGATGCAATCCGCCTATCAACTCAAGCGCTTTGGCGCGACGATTTTTGTGGCGGATTTGGTGGCGGTGTCGATCATTCGCGAGCTGGGGCCGTTGCTCACGGCGATCATCATTGCCGGCCGCAGCGGCTCGGGCATTGCCGCAGAAATCGGCACGATGAAAGTGTCGGAAGAAATCGATGCGCTGCGCACGATGGGGTTGAATCCGATCAGTTATCTCGTCGTCCCGCGCACGCTGGCGATGGTGATCGTGTTGCCGTGCCTGACGCTGCTGGCGGATTTGGTGGGCATTATCGGCGGCTTTGTCATCGCCGTCACGACGCTGGACATCAGCGTGATTCGCTACTACAATGAAACGGCAAATGCTTTGGTGTTGAAAGACATCACCACCGGTTTGACTAAAACGGTTTTCTTTGCAATTATCATTGCGTCGATTGGTTGTTATCAAGGTTTCATTGTCGAAGGCGGCGCCGAGGGCGTCGGCAAATCCACCACCTCGTCGGTGGTCGCGTCGATTTTTTTGATCATTGCCGCGGATGTGTTTTTCACGGCATTGTTTTATTCGACGTTTTGAATGAAATCAAAACACCATAAAATTCTGCAAGCCATCTTTGTGGATCCGGTTCAAGCGAATATTCTTTGGTCGGATATTGAAAGCTTGCTCAAAGCTTTAGGAGCGGAAATCAGTGAAGGCAGCGGTTCAAGGGTTCGGTTTGTGTTGAACGGTATTCGTGCTGTTTTTCATCGCCCGCATCCTCGAAAAGAAACCGACAAAGGCGCGGTCAAGTCAATACGCCGGTTTTTAATTGAAGCAGGAGTTCAGCCATGATGCAATATAAAGGTTATCTCGCTCATGTGGAGTATGATGATGCGGCGAATATTTTTCACGGCGAGGTTATAAACACCCGTGACGTCATCACTTTTCAGGGCAAATCTGTGAGCGAGCTTAAAAAAGCATTTGCAGACTCAGTCAAAGATTATCTAACTTTCTGCAAAGAGCGCGGCGAAGAGCCCGATAAACCCTTTACCGGACGTTTAACAGTTCAGCTTTCACCACATCAACATAAACGAGTTGTCATGGCCGCGGAGAGAGTTGGCAAGCATGTTGATTCATGGGTTACAGAAGCGCTCGTACAGGCCGCCAGATAAAAAACGCTTTTATAAATTTGGAATTTTAGTTCGTTACCCGTTTCACGATACACAAAAAATGCCCGAAGAACCTCTCATCTCCATCCGCAACCTGCAAACGCATTACGGCTCGCGGCAGATTCTGAAGAACATCAATCTCGACATTTACCGCGGCGAGACCATGGTGATTCTCGGGCGCTCCGGCTGCGGCAAGAGCACGCTGCTGCGGCACATCGTCGGTTTGGCGAAGCCGTCGTCGGGTGAAATTCTCATCAAAGGCAATGATATTGCCAAAATGAGCGAAGACGAGATGACACCGGTGTTGCGCAAAATCGGCATGTTGTTTCAAGGCGCGGCGTTGTTCAACTCGATGACGGTCGGCGACAATGTGGCGATGCCGCTGCGCGAGCACACGAAGCTGGAGCCATCGACCGTCAAAATCATGATGCGCATGAAACTCGAGCAAGTCGGGCTGGGCGGTTTCGAGGATTTTATGCCGGCGCAGCTCAGCGGCGGCATGAAGAAGCGCGCCGGCTTGGCGCGGGCGATGGCGATGGATCCGGAAATTCTGTTTTGCGACGAGCCTTCCGCCGGGCTCGATCCGGTCGTGGCGGTGGGTATCGATCAATTGATCAACAAGCTGAATCAAGCTTTAAAAATGACGATAGTCGTGGTCACGCACGAGTTGCCGTCCGTTATCGAGATTGCCGATCGCATTGCGATGCTGCACAACGGCGCGGTCGAGGCCATCGGCTCGTGGGATGAGCTGCGCGCCAATCCCAATCCCATCGTGCAGCAGTTTTTAAATCGCGAAGCGGATGAGGAGAAGATTGATCGAGAGAAATATTTAAAATCATTGGTTGAAGGATAAATTCATTTTACTCTTACTCTTTCTCATACTCGTACGCGCTTTTTATGGTGTGGCTGGACGAGTAAGAGTAGGAGCATGAGTACGAGAACTTCAGTGTAGATAAGAGAATCAGTAAATGGAATATCGCTCAAACGAAATCAAAGCTGGCCTTTTGGTCGTCGTCGCGTTCATCGTGTTTGTGGCCTTCCTCGTCGCGATGGCGAAAGTGGATTGGGAGAAAAAAGAGAAATCTTACACGGCGCGCTTCAGTTATGTCGGCGGCATCGAGCGCGGCTCGCTGGTGCGCTTTGGCGGGTTTCTGGTCGGCACGGTGACAGATGTTTATCTCGCGCCGAATGACAAAACCAAACTCGAAATCAAGCTCACCATCGATGAGCGTACGCCGGTGCGGATTGATTCCGAAGCATATATGTCTTCCATCAGCCTCATGAGTGATTTTTATATCGAGATCACCACCGGCTCGCCGGCGGCGGAGTTGCTGCCCGAGGGCAGTATGTTGCGCAGCCGCGATGTGCCGTCTTTCACCCAACTGAGCGAGCCGCTGGTGCAATTGAGCGACCAACTCGAGACGCTGCTGATTCGCGTCAACGATCTGCTCCGCGACGAGAATCGCGCGCACATCTCGAATATGCTGGCAAACGCCGACACGCTGCTCGATAAAAGCGCCGGCAACATTGCGGGAATCATCGCCAATATGAATGCGCTGACGCTGCAATTCCACAGTCTCAGCGGCAAGCTGGATAAAATGATGGCGACGAACACCGAGGCTTTGGACATTACCATGAAACAACTGAACACCACCATGGCCCACGCCGACACGTTGTTGTTATCGCTCACGCAAGCCACGAAGTCGATGGATGGCATGGTTTCGCACAATCAAGCGAGTTTTTATGAGGCGATGCAAAATTTACAGGACGCCACCCAGCATTTCGAGCAATTCAGCCGCTCGATCAAAGAACGGCCGTGGAATTTGGTGCGCAAATCCAATCCGTCGGAGCGGAAATTACCGTAAAAGATTTTGGGCTTTTTGAAGCGATACAATTTTTAACTCAACGGCGTCAATTAGTCAATTGAAGGAAACGAAATGTATAAATCGGATGCAAAATTAGCAGGAGTGAATCACTGCCCCGCGGACAGAATCCTTTTACAGCGCCAGGAAATTGCTGAGAACAAAAAGGATTCCTTCGGAATGATGGGGCGTTATTTTTTGCTGGTTGCCTTTTGCTGTTTGCTTACTTCCTGCGGAGGCGTCCCGGAAACTTATTATTATACTTTGGCCGTGGAGAATAACGCGCCCGGGAACGACGGACATACGCCATTGCCGTTTGCTCTCGGCGTGGAGAAATTTCAGTCCGACGTCATTTATGACGATGACCGCCTCATTTATCGCGATTCGCCTTATGAGGTCAAGTATTATTTCTATCGCCGTTGGGTCGCACCGCCACGGCATTTGTTGACCGACAAGGTGGTCGGCTATCTTGCGGATAGCGGGCTGTTTGAAAAAGTCACGGCTTTTCCCTCTTCCGCCAACGTCAAATATGTTCTACGCGGCAGATTGCTGGGGTTTGAAGAGTGGGATGAGCAAAATAATTGGTATGGTAAAGTCACTTTCAAAGTGAGTTTGTATGAACCGTCGACCCAGCGCGTCGTATGGAATGGCAAATTCGAGCACCTGCAACCCGTGACGAAAAAAATTCCTGCCGCTGTCGTCGAAGCGCTCAGCCAAAGCTTGAAAAAATGTTTAGATGATTTGACCCAAGAGCTGGCGCAAGAATTGGGTGCAAAAAAGGCGACGCCTTGACGAAAAATGGCGGCTCTTATTCAATTTGAAACTATTAGCAATGGTTCAATTTGAACCCTTTCCAGATTTTTGTCATCACTGCATTTGAAGAGCTGATTTAATTTCTATAAAAACAAAATGGGGAATGTGGGCATTTATTAAAATTCTACTGGCATGAAGATTGTAAAAATGAAATTACAGGACAACCTAAGATGGAAACCGGTAACTCCCCTCAATCCGGTTCCGTCCCCACTCAAAACCGAGCTTTTTTGACGAATCGGCCAGCCCCTATCCCGGTTAAAGTCAAAGCTCGGTTTTTTTATTTGGGGAGAATCGTGTTGACAACAAGCCACATGAATTTTAGAGCTGACGATGTAGAAAAGCCTCGTAACGTCGAGGCTTTTTTTGTTTCTCCCGCGACCACAATAAATTGAACGCTGGCGCGTTTATTTGAGCAAACGGTCGACCGCCATATGATTCCAGATGATGCTGAGCTGATTCGCGAGTATAAAAACGGCAA
>JAJVHT010000230.1 GCA_022072515.1 bacterium | reverse complement strand
GCGATGAGAAAAACCATCGGCATGCTTCTGGCCGGCGGCGTCGGCAGCCGGCTCAATATTCTGGCGCATGCGCGCGCGAAGCCGGCGGTGCCGTTCGGCGGCTTGTATCGCATTATCGATTTCACTTTGAGCAATGCAAGCAATTCCGGCGTCACCAACATCGGCGTGCTCACGCAATACAAACCGCTGTCGCTGATGGAACACATTCGCGACGGCGAGGCGTGGGATTTTCTCGGGCGCATGCGGGGCGCCAAAATTCTGCCGCCGCGCACCGGCGAGAAAGATTCCGATTGGTACAAAGGCACGGCGGATGCCATTCGGCAAAACATGGATTATATTCGCTCGCATGATTCTGAGCGGGTGATGATTCTCTCCGGCGACCATATTTATCACATGAATTACAGCAAGATGGTCGCCTATCACAAAAGCCAGAAGGCCGATCTCACCATCGGCATGATGCGCGTGCCGTGGGAAGAAACCCATCACTTCGGCATCGCCACCGTCGACGCCGATTATCGCCTGGTCCAATGGGAAGAAAAACCCAAGCAGGCCAAGAGCAATCTCGCCTCGATGGGAATTTACGTCTTCAACACCGATTTTCTCTCGTATTGTCTCAGCGAAATTCCCGAGCACGATTTTGGCAAGAATGTGATTACCACGGTGATCAAAACCCACCGCGTGCAAGCGTATATGTTTGAAGGTTACTGGCGCGACGTCGGGACATTGCATGCCTATTGGAACACCAATATGGATTTGCTCCGGCCGGAATCGGGCTTGAATCTCAGCGCGTGGCAAACCTATACGAATTTGCAAGAAGAGGGCCGCCGCGGCGATCGCCAGCCGACGCGCATTCAGGCGACGGCCAAAGTAGCGAACAGTTTTATCGCTCAGGGCTGCGTGATTGAAGGCGAAGTCGCCAACAGCATACTCTCGCCTGGCGTCAAAGTTTTGCGCGGCGCCAAGGTCACGAACTCCGTCGTCATGCATGATTCAGTCATCGAGCCGGATGCGGTCGTTGATCACGTCATTGCCGACAAGCTCACGCGCTTTGGCAGTAATTGTCGAGTCGGTTTGGGCGATGCGACGCAAGCGAACAAACGTTTTCCCGATCATTTGAAAGAAGGCTTAACCGTCGTTGGCAAAGAGGCGCACATTCCGGCCAAAGTCAAGGTGGGAACAAATTGCATCGTGTATCCGAAAGTTGATGCCAGCGCCTTTCCCGCCGAAGAAATTTCCGACGGCGGCACGATTGCGATATGAATCCCAAAAGTTGCACCCCGTGCCGTCGAGAATGTGTAACTTTCATTCTGGCGAAATCTTTATCCCGTGAACGGGAGGGATTTTTATTTGTTGCGCTGTAGGTTTTTGTACCGAGCGTTACAGGACGTTCATTTCACCGCATTGGACAACTTGTGAAAGCCATTCTACTTGCCGGCGGGCTGGGCACGCGTTTGCGCCCATTGACTTTGACCTGCCCCAAACCGCTTCTGCCGATTGGCAATCTTCCTCTCCTGCACCGCATCGTTATCAACCTCCGCGCGCACGGCATCAAAGAGTTTGTCTTCCTTTTGCACTACAAACCGGAGCTTTTTATTGAGGCGCTGGGCAACGGCGATTGGTGTGAGGCGCATTTTCAGCATGTGGTGATGACGCAGGATTTGAGCACTGCCGGCAGCGTCAAATTTGCGCACGAGCACATCACGGAAACCACGCTCATTCATTCCGGCGATATTCTCGCAGATTTGCCGCTGCGCCGCATGTTGGCTTTTCACCAGCGCCAACGGGCGCTGGCGACGCTGGCCTTACATCCGGTTGCCGCGCCGTTGCCGTTTGGCCTGGTGCAGCGGGAGAGCGACGGGCGCATCCGGCGTTTTTTTGAGAAACCCACCTGGCCGCAAGTTTTTAGCGATTGGATCAACGCCAGCATTTATCTCATCGAGCCGGAATTGCTCGCGCACATTCCCAGCCACCACCGACCCGTGTTTTTCGAACAGGAAATTTTTCCGCCGCTGGCCGCCGCGCAGGCACCGATTTATGGCTTTCCGATCGAAGGCTATTGGCGCGACGTCGGCACCCCGGAAGATTTACGCCTCGCCAACATGGATTATTTGAGCAGCAAGCTGCCGCAAAAAATGTTGTCGGCAGACGAGCTGACCTGGCACATTCCCGCCGGGGAAAAAAGCGCGGCGCATTTTGTTATCGGCCACGGCAGTAAACTGGCGCCCGATGCGCAGATCGAAAGCTCCGTTATCGGCGCGAACTGCTGTATCGAATCGCACGCCAAAATTCACGGCGCCGTTATTTTTGATCACGTGCATCTCGACAAGGGCGTGAAAGTCAACAACGCCATTCTCATGCGCGGTGTCACCGTCGACGCCAAGGCCGAGATTCATGCGCATGCCGTGCTGGCGGAGAAGGCCCAGATTGGCGCCGCCGCCATCATTGCCGCCAATGCGGTGGTGCGAACCGAGGCCAGTGTTTCTCCCGGCGAAATGCTGCACGCCAAACGCGTGTTGCCGACCGGCTATATTCGCCGTTTCGTGGACGGCGGCAGTTTGTTGGGCGCGATTACCGGCGGCATGAGCGTGGCGCTGATGCGCTGGGTGGGAAAAACTTTTGCGTTGCGCCAAGCCCAGCAACAAAAAGGAAAAAAGGAAAAAACGATTACGCTGCTGTTGGCGACGGAAGAAGAAGATCGTTTCAGTGACTGGGCCCGGGCGCTGGCGCAAGGCATGCTCGCGGCGGGTTGTGAGGTGCATTTACTCGAGTCCGTCACCTTGCCGCTCGCCCGCTGGGCTTTGCAAAAAGGACAGCACCGCGGCGGAATTTATCTGGGTGCCGATCGCCACGCGGAATTGCTGCGGCTGGCGTTTATGCACCCAACGGCTGAAGACTTTACCACGGAGGAAACCTGCTCGCTCGAACGCATCGATTTAATTGACGCGCCGGCGAAAGGAAATTTGCGGCTGCTCGAGGCCGCGCCGCTGCGCGAAGATTATTTGCGCATGGTCAGTCATGGTGCCGGCATGGCGCCCGCTCACACGTCATTTAAATGTATGCCGTTGCCGCACTCGCTGCTCAACCGGCCCGTGCCGGTACGTGTCGGCGTTGTCGGGCAGGCAGCGGAACAAATCGTCAGCAACTTTTTTGCGCAGCTTAATTGCCCCGCCCAAGTCGAAGCCTTTCCCTTGGACATGACGACGGCTTTTCGCCGGCATACGCGCGCGGCGCAAAAAGCTTTCGTCCAATCGCTGACGGAAGAAGTCGGTCTCGGCATTTGGTTTGGCGGTGTCGGTGAGCGCATTCAGTTGGCGCTTCCCGGCTACGGCATGTTGCCGCGCGGCCGCAGCGATGCGGTGATCGCGCGCTTGCTCATGGAGCAAGATCCGGCCATTCAGCTCGTCACCGGCTGGCTGTTTCCGCGCCTGGGCTCAACTCTGCCGCCGCAAATTCACCGCTATGCCGGCTGCATGTTAACGGCCGCAAGTTTGCGCGCGCCCAATTCGGAGACGCGCCGCCTCGGTTTCGATGGCCGGGGCGCCGTTGCCTTTCCGCCGGCGTTTTCGTTCGCGGCCGCCCCGGCCAATTCTTCCGGACATGGCAACATCGCTTATCCCGATGCGTTGCTGGCGATGGCGTTTCTCATGCGCGCGCTGACAAAAATCTCACGCGCGGAATTTGCCGCGATGATTCCCGGCACGACGCTGGGGTACCGCCTCATGGCCTGTCCGGATGAAGCCAAGGCGTATCTCATGCGCCGCCTCGTCGAATCATACGGCCATCTGGAATGCGCGTTCAGTGACGGTATTCGCCTGGAAGATAAAAACAGCGGGGGAAAAGATTGGCTGGTCGTGCGGCCGTGCGCGGGAATGCCGGCGTTGGAAATTTATTGGGAGGAAGACGAACAAGCGGCGGGGAGCAAAGCCCAGCCGCGGTCAAAATTCAGCATTTCGATACGGCGGCAATTAGCGAGATGGCGTACGCTATGAACACTCGTTTCATCCATTTCTCCCCTGCGCTTTAATTTTGCTGATGGATTGATTCGCGGCGGTGCGCACGGCTTCGCTGGGATCATCCAACGCTTTGTACAAACTCGGCAGTCCTTTGGCATTACCCAATCGCCCCAGCGCTTCTGCCGCCAACAAGCGCAAGGCTTTGTTGCCGTTTTCCAGTGCCTCCGTGAGATACGGCAGCGCGCGATAATCGCCGATGTAACCGAGCGTGATAATCGCGACGCCGCGCATAAACGGATCAGCCGAGGCGGCGCAATTCAAGGCCAAATCATAGCCGAGCGTTTGGCCCAGCGCCGCCAGCGTGGAAGCGACAAGTAAGCGGGTGAGGGTGGGGCCGGTTTCGTTTTGCAACAATTGTTCGAGTTGCTGGAGAAGCGCCGTGCGCCCGTTAAATTCTTGCCGGCAAATTTGTGCGAGCGATAGGGCCGCCTGCTGGCGCACCTCGGGAGTTTCCTGATTGTCGACGAGGCGTGACATCAGCGCGTTGGTGACGACCGGTTGGGGAAAAGATGATAAGGCGCGGCATGCGTACAGCCGCACGGCCGGCGGAGCCTGCGGAAGCTTGCGCAACAGCGGTGGAATCGCCTGCGGCGCGTTGATTCGCGCGAGCACGTCGGCAGCGGCGCGTTGTACGTTCGTCGACGCGTCTTTTTCGAGAATGGCAATCAGAGCGTCCGCTTCCTGCGTCGTCGCCATCTCACCGAAAAAATAGATCATTTGCTCGCGCATGCTCGCGTTCGGCTCGCGGCGAATGGCCTTGGGAAAAACCCGGCGCATTTTTTCCGGCATCCGGTGCATGTGGTCGCACATGGCCTTGGCGCGCGGATGCCCGGCCTGCAAATAACACCGCCACAACAACAACGTCGCCCGCGGATCATCGGGGTTGCGGGCCGAATAACCTTCGAGAATTTTTATGGCCTCGCCCAATGGATCGGCGAGCGTCTCCGCATTTTTGAGCGGTAAAGTTTGTGATTGCCGATATAATTTTTCTGCTTGTTGCAACTCGCTGTCGCAAGCACAAAGAACAAGCATAATGCCGAAGAGAAGAAAAATAAGCCGCTTCATGGTAAATCTTGTCTAATCAAAAATAATCGCCGTCTCCGGACGGCGTCAGCGAAATTTTAAATTGGGAATGAGGTGTTCTCCGCAGCCGTAGGAAATTCCGTAGAGGTCGCGCTTTAACAACGAACACCTTCAAGCACATGCAAAAACCCGGCCATATTTTTTAAATTCTATACTTGCTTAAATCTACGCTTTTTCATATTTTTGTAGCTACATAGAATCTAAGTGCGCAAAATTTCAAATTGACGCTGCTAAAAAAATGCGCACCGGTATCGGTGTCCGTGGTTAACGTTTCAAAAGGATGGTTTATGAAAATTGCACGATTTTTCCAAGCGTGCGGTTTGGCCGCGCTGTTGTTGCTTGCCAGTTGGAATCTGCGCCAAACCACGGTTTGGGCCGGAGATAAGCCCCTTAAAATTCATATTTTGTATTCCAGTGATGCCGTGGGTTATCACGAGCCGTGTGGCTGAAGCGGCAGCAGGCGTGGCGGTCTGGCCAAGCGCATCACAGTGATCGATAGTTTGAAAAAAGTTTATCCCGATTTGATTATG
The DNA here is from genome assembly GCA_022072515.1 of bacterium. Lineage (GTDB taxonomy): Bacteria > Zhuqueibacterota > Zhuqueibacteria > Zhuqueibacterales > Zhuqueibacteraceae > Zhuqueibacter. Next base: position 12,153 of record JAJVHT010000230.1, on the reverse strand, counting down.
ATTGACGGCGGCGACCTGGGTGAATCCGTTTTCGGCCCGACGGTCTGGAAATCCGCCGAGTTGTTCAAAACCATGCAGGCGCTCGGTTATGATGCCATCGGCATCGGCGAACGCGATCTGGCGGCGGCATTTTTTACCGAAGTCAATACGAACGGCGCCAAAGAGATTATGCTCAGCGGCAATTATAAACCTGCGGCTGATATCGGCGTCGCTCCGATTCGCTTGATTCAGCGGAAGTCGCATCAGCTCGGCGTGGTGGAAGTGGTTTCCTCCTTTTTGCAGCAGGGCCAGGCGCTCGAGCCTAAAGATCCGAAAATCTTTCTGCAACAGCAGTTGGAGGTGTTGCAGCAGAAAAAAGCCGACATGATCGCGGTGATTTATCACGGTCCGGCCAGCGAAGCGCTGCCGCTGCGACAAAGCTTTCCCGCAGTCGATCTGTGGTTGATTTCGCACGGCGTTTACCAGCCGATGGCGCAAGTGCAAACCAATGACACCGGCGCCCTCGTCGTCGGCCCCGGTGATCGCGGCCGCGAAGTGGGATTGATTACCCTGGAAAAGGGCGGCGCGCGAAAAGCGACGTTCAGCCAAATTATATTGGACAGCCGCATCCCGGACTCGCCCAGAGCCGCGCCGATTCAAGAACGTTTTCTCCAGCGCAGCCAGGCTGCAATGGCGCCGCCGGCAGAACAATCGCAACCGCAGCCGTCTCCGCCGCAACCACCAGCGCCAGCGCAACCTCCAGCGCCCACATCAAATGGCTTATCGGGCAATTCGTTTGTTGGCAGCGAGGTGTGCCGGCTCTGTCACGAAGATATTTACAACAAATGGAAAGCCAGCAAGCATGCCCATGCGCTCGAAACATTGGTGCAGAAAAAGGAATCCACCAACCCCGAATGCTTGCGCTGTCACACTGTCGGTTTCGGCGAGGAAACCGGTTACGAGGCGAAAGCGAATCAGCCGTACTTGGCCGCCGTCGGTTGTGAAACGTGCCACGGCCGCGCCGGTTATCATGTCCGCGCCGACGACCAAACCAACAATTTTACCAAGACCACACCGGCGACTTGTGTGCGCTGCCACGACCAAAAAAATTCGCCAAAGTTTGTTTATGAGGAATATGTCAAGCGGGTGCATTAAATATAAAACGCAAGCGGGAAAACATAAAACCGCGTTTTTACGAATTGTGCTTTAACAGATTTGCACTTATGCAAGAGACGCTTTATCATTACCGCGCCAAAGTGGTTTCCGTTTATGACGGCGACACTTGCACGGTCGACATTGATCTCGGTTTGCACACCTGGGTGCACGAAGAGAAATTGCGTCTCGCCCGCATCAACGCGCCGGAAGTCTTGGGGCCGGAAAAGCCGGCCGGGTTGGCGGCGCGGGATTTTTTGCGAAGCTTGATTGACGGGAGAGAAATTTTCATTCAAACCATCAAGGACAAGCAGGAAAAATACGGCCGTTATCTGGCAGAAGTTTTCGTTCAACAAAATGGGGCGTGGGTGAACGTGAATGATTTGATGGTGCAGAACGGGCAGGCCGAGTATAAAGAATATTGAATCGATCGCGATTTTAAGCCAGAAAAAGGGCAGGCTACTTATGGTAGCCTGCCCTTTTTTATTATAGCCTTTCAGAAAATTCTATTTAAATCATCGTAAAAAAAGAAAAAACTTTTTGGGCAATTAAACTCTTTAATTCGCCGCAGCCACTGGCTTCGGGTGTTTTTCCACTTCATGCCGCACCGGCTTTACGGTGCGCAGATAGCTGAAGATCGCGCCCAAATCGTCTTCGGTCATGCCCGCATACATGGTCCACGGCATCACGGTGTTATCACCGTCTTTTGCAATTGCAATGTGGCTCTGGGTCGAATCGGCGTACTCTTTAAAACGCCCGATGAAATCCGCTTTCTCCCACGCGCCGATGCCGGTGTCCATTTCCGGCGTGATGTTCGCCGAATGCACCGCCGCGCCCCATGGAAATTTGAATTCCTGGCCGCCGGCGAAATCCATTCCAGGCAACGGCTGGCCTTTGCCATCAACTGGCGTGTGGCAGAATTGGCAACCGGCGACGATGCTCAGATATTTGCCATTGGCGATGGTGTCGGCAGGAGACGGCGCCGGCTGTGGTTTGTATGGTTGTGGAATCGTGCGCACAATCAAATTGAGAGGAAAATTGAGTTTCGATTTGGGGACTTCGTTGGAAATCGCCGGCAAAGTCTTGAGATAGGCCACAATGGCTTCAACATCTTCTTGTGCCAACTGGCTGTAAATGGGATAGGGCATCATCGGAAAAAGCGCCTTTCCATCCTTATCAATGCCGGAGACGATGGCGCGCACGATCTCGCCGTCGGTCCAATTGCCGAGCGCCGCCGGCGTGATATTGCGTGGATAAAACGTGCCGGCCGCGTCACGAAACTCCTCGCCGCCTTTGCCTTCCGTGCCGGGCACAACCGGACCGGAGTAATAATTGAAATCGCGCGTCGAGTGGCAGTCAATACAAACCGAGACATGATTGGCCAGATACTTTCCGCGGGCGATTTTTTCGGGTGTCGGTTCAACTTTCAGATCACTTGCCGGCCCGACTTTGGGAAAAGCGGAAAAGAAATAAACCAAACCGGCGCCGAGCAACACCACCAAACCGAGAACGATACCGCCCAAGATTTTGAAGAATTTTTTCATGCCACGCTCCTTGATTTTTCCAGGCAGCAATTTATTGTTGTTTAAGACTAGCCAAGATAATAAGGCGCGGTTAATAATGCAAGAAAAATTCACCCCGCCCGAATTTTTACCGCCGCGGCTTGTTCCCCGCCGTGCCCGCCGTTAAAATTCACTTGACATCGCCGGAAAACAGCCTATATTTTATGCCATGCAGCTTTCCGGGCCTTAGAGACTATAGGCGTAGTCAGTTGTTCATTAACCAACCTCTAATTGGAGAGGAGGGAGTTATGAATTGGTCCAAAGCGATTATCGCAGGTTTGGTCGGTGGCGTTGTAAATGCGATTTATAGTTTCGTCATGCACGGCGTAATCATGGCGAATACTTATCAGAAGTATACGCCCGAAGTTTTTCGCGAGGGCGGGAATATGATGTGGTTTATCATCCTTCCCATTGTGATCGGCATGGCCGGGGCGCTGGTGTTTGCCAAAACCCGAGCGGCCTGGAGCACCGGTCTCCAAGGCGGCGCCACGTTCGGCTTCTGGATTGGCGTCATCGAATTCTTCACCAACTTCTATTCGCCGCTCATTTACGCCGGTTATCCATATTATCTCACCTGGTGCACCGGCGGTATAGCGCTCATCGGCTGGGTCGTCACCGGTGCGGCGATCAGCGCCATGTATAAAACTTCGTAAGCAAATTCCGGAGAGCTGCACAAAAAAATCCTGAATGCGGCCGCAAAACATTCAGGATTTTTTTGATCCCAGTTGTTGATTCAACCCGCCGGCGGCTGACGCGGCGCCATGGGCCTCTTCATGGCATCAGCACTTGATACACCCGGATCGGCTCTTTCTTGCCTTTTACCGTCAACGGCGTAAATTCCTTGGTCGCCACCGCGTCTTTCACTTTTTCATAAATCGCCGCACTCATTAAAATTGAATTCGGATAGTCCTTGGTAATGGTTTCGATGCGCTTGCCGGTGTTAACCGCATCGCCGGTCAGGGCGTAGCCGATTTTGTACTCGGAGCCGAGATTGCCGGCGACGACTTCGCCGTAGTTGAGGCCGATGCCGATCGGGGTGTCTTTGCCGATGCGCTGCCGATATTTATCGTTGAATTCCTCGAGGCGGCGCATCATTTCCATCGCACAGAAAACCGCGCTTTTCTCCATATCAGCTATCGCCACCGGCGCGCCGAACGCCGCAAACACCTCGTCGCCGACATATTGAATAACCGTGCCGTTGTGCCGGGTGACGGCTTCGGACATGGTCGCGTAATAGTCGTTGAGAAACGACACGACTTCCTTGGGGGAAAGCTGTTCGCACAGCGGTGTAAAGCCGCGAATATCGCAAAACAACAGCGCGATAGTTTTCAGTTCCCCGTCAAAAAGGGCGTCTTCCGAGGCGTGCCGCGTTTTTTCGACCACCGGCGCCGGCACGTATTTTTTAAAAAGCCGCAGTGTCTTTTTTTGCTCTTCCACCTCATGTTGCAGGTCCGCGAACAGCACTTTGTTCTTCTTGGTGAGATCGGAAATTTGGCGCGCATTCTCGATGGTCATGCGCAGCTCATTCTCATTCCATGGCTTCATAATGTAGCGAAACACCCGGCCGGTGTTGATCGCGCCGATGATGGCTTCCACGTCGCTGAAACCGGTCAGAATCATCCGGATTGTATCCGGATATTCCGGCTGAATTTTCTCTAAAAATTGTATGCCGGTCATGCGCGGCATGCGCTGATCGGTGATGATCAGATCGATATTATTTTTGCGGATAATCTCAATTCCGGCCTCCCCGCTGGCAGCCGTAAAAATTTCGTATTCGCGCCGAAAAACCGCGTGAAAAGAAGTGAGATTATTTTCCTCGTCGTCGACATATAGAATTTTGAAATTTTTTTTGCTCATCGTGCAAACCTCTCTGGTTTATTTCCAATTCAACCCATACGCGCCTCGCGATCGGCGGAGCGGCTGAGTTACCTGGCCGGCAAGGTGATCACAAACTCACTTCCCTTGCCAGGCTCGCTATAAACTTCGATATTCCCGTCGTGAGCTTCGATGATGCCATAGGTGATGGACAAACCGAGCCCGGTTCCTTCACCAATCTCCTTCGTCGTGAAAAAAGGCTCGAAAATATGTTGCTTAACCGCCTCTGTCATGCCTTTGCCCGTATCTTTGATGGAGATCGTGACAATCTCGCCGTCATACAGCGTTTTGATAAAAATTTTGCCCCGCCCCTCAATCGCTTGGCTGGCATTGGACAGAATATTCAAGAGCGCCTGGTTGAGCTTGCCGGGATAACACATAATTTCCGGCATATTGCCGAAATCCTTTATCACTTCAACGCGATTTTTGAGCTGATGTTGCAGCATCAATAGGGTTGATTCGATGTTTTTGTTGATGTCGGCCGGCTTTCGGGCATCCTCGTCCAAGCGGGTGAAGTTGCGCAAGCCGCGGACGATATCGGCGGTGCGTTGCGCCCCTTCCTGAATGCCATTCAACAAACTCTCCACTTCCTGTTGCACGTAGGAAAAATCCAGCTTTTGCTTCAATTCATTCACGCTAACGAAATGTTCCTGCAAATGTGCGGCGGCGGAAATTTCCTCGTACCGGGCAATAATGTCAAAGAGATCGGCAAGATCGCGGCGCAGCGGATTGACGTTCGCCGAAACGAAATTAACCGGATTATTGATCTCGTGGGCGATGCCGGCGGTAAGCTGGCCGAGCGAGGCCATTTTTTCGGATTGCACGAGTTGCTGTTGGGTGCGTTTCAGTTTCTGCAAAGCATTTTCGAGATCGTGATTTTTTTGCGCAATCTCGGCATTTTGCTCTTGCAGATGCCGGGTTTTCTCTTCTAATTCTTCATTGATGGTTTGCAAGGCTTCCGCTTGTCGCTGCATCTTTTCCCGCGCCTCGCGCAGCGCAGCCGTCATTTGATTAAACGACTGGGCCAGATGGCCAAGCTCATCTTTTCTGGTGGAGTCGAGTTGCACCGCCAGATTGCCGGCGGCCACGCCTTTGGCCGCTGCGACCAAATGCAAGGCAGGAATGGCAATCAGGCGCGACAGGCCGGCAGCCAGAAACGCCGACAGCAAGAAGGTAATCAGCAGCAGCGTCGTCGTGACCCGGCGCGCCGATCGGAAGGTCAGCTCCGCGCGCTGCGCCGCGACATTCGCGTCTTGCTTCGTCACATTGACCAGTTCGGTTAATTGGATGCTGAACTCATTGAATACGGTTTGCGCTTCGCCGTTTAGCAAATCGACGGCGTTCGCCATTTGCCGATCATCCAAAAGCTCGAAAAAAGTAAACGTCAATTCCTGGTACTTGTCCCATTTTTGATCAAACGCGCCGTAAAGGCGGCTTTCTGCGGCCGAGTAAAAATGGCGGGCTTCCGCCGCGGTTTTAAGCTGATCGTAGGTGTCGATATTGGCTTCAATTTTATTGATCAACTCAATCATCGCCGCTTTTTGTTGTTTCTGCAGCACGCTGTCCGCCGTAAAAGCATTTTGCAATTGCTGGATGCGCAGCGCAGCGGTATTGAAATTCAGATCGGCAATGGCGAGGGCGCGCGGCAAGCGATTCGCCGTAACTTCTTCGATTTCCCTTTTGATGGCGGCCATTTTCTGAATAACAAAAATATTGGCGCCGGCCATGATCACGAGGATCATGCCGAAACTGAGCGCTTGCTTGACGACGAGTTTGAGATCGCGAAATTTCATGTGGCGCGAACGGGTTAAACGGTAAGCCCAAGCGCGGAGGCGCATGGCGCCGGGCTTGGATTAGCCATGATCAAACGCGAAAGCCGGATTGGGAACAAACTATTTTTCTTTTTTGGCAACGACAAAGATGACCTTCACCTCTCTAGTGGCTTTGGCCGCGCTCACGAACCCAATTGCCCCCCGTGTCGACGCCACTTTTTTGACCATCTCCTCTTCGGACGACAAAGCCGCCGGCGGCTCACCCTCGCCCATGAGCAGCTTTTTCAACCACAGCGACTTCATGCGCGACGGCGTTTTGCCCAACAATTTGTAGAAGGCGTCCCGGCTGTCGCTTTGCAATTTGAGATCGAAACACACCACCGGGACTTTGTTGTTCCAAATTTTAATGTCGGCGCAATAAAGATCCAGGATTTGCGCCTGGGTGAGCGTGTCAGCCGGCACCTCCTTGTGCGCAATAACGGCGAATTGCGCCGTCGCGGTTTTTACGCCGAGCATCAAGAAAACGCTGGCGGCAATGAAACACTGGCTCATCATGTGCAAAGGAAATTCAAAATTGGCAATTTAAAAAACCACCGAGAGCGCACAAAAGTAATAATGCGCGGTCTCACGGAGCGAACTGGGAAAAGAAGCTTTAAAAAGCGCGCGCGCCAATTGCGCTTTCAAAAAAATCATTTCATTCAAATTGTAAACGGCGCCCACGGTGGACGCGTAGATATCACGGTCTTGTAGGGGGAAAAATTTTTCTCGCGCCACCCAGTAGCTGCCATAGGCGAACAAGCGCTCCGTCCAATGATAGCCGGCTGTCCCGTAATAAAATTGCTTATCTTTATTGAATTGCGGATAATCATCGTCATAGGTAACACGAATGACTTCCGACTCCCAGGTGAATTTGCCGAGATTGGCCGAGAGATCGCCGCCCAAACGCAAACGCGGCACCGCTTTAAAGTCTGCCACCGGATAACCATAGAATTCAGCGGTTTCATGCAAATCCAGCTTGTCGAAGGTGACGGAAGCGCCCAATTTGAGATTGTCGGTGCGAATGCCGAAACGCCCGCCCAGCAGAAAAAATCGTGTGGTATCAACGCCGGTTTGGCCGCGCGCCGGATTGGAGTTGATGTTTTGGCTATCGCCAAGGAATACGGCGTAATCACATTTGGCCGCCCCCACCGGAATGTAGCCATACATCTGCACAAAAGCCCGCCCTGGCACAAATTCCCCCAATTCGAGGATTTCGTTAAATGAAGTTTCATAAACCAGCGGCCGAATAATGTAGGGCAGCAAGGGCGTGAGATTTTTGATTTGGTTGAGATTATTGAACGTCGGAATCTGCAAACCGAGCTTGAGCTTCACTTGATTGCTCGCGCGATAACTCACCCATACTTCTTCCAAACTGTGCGCGCCCCAGTTGCGGAAAGATGAATACGAATTGACAAATTCAAAATTGATGAAAGCCGTCCAATTGGTGGTCAATTGTTTTTGCAAAAACAAATTGAGCTGTTGCAAGCTAAACGATTTATTTTCCGTGGACCCGGTGAGAGATTTTTCGTGGCTCACGGAAACCTGAAAATAACCAAACGTCTTGAGATCGCGTTCATTCGTTTGCGCATAGCCGCGAGAAAGACCACAGCATAACAGGATGACACTCCCGAAGAGTTTAAAGCGGATCATCTTCTTCCTCCCTGGAGGAATAAAATTGCACCAACTCGCCAAATGTCTAAAATAATTGCGGTATTTAAGTTTCTTGCCGCCGCGGTGGTTTTTATTTTATCATACCGCCGAGCCGCTTAAAAAGCAAGCACTTTATGTGCGATTTAAAATAATATGCGCTTTAAACTGATCGCATGGGCAGAAGGGTGCGCTTGGCGCGCGGCAAAAAGTGAAAAAGTGAGGGCGAAAGGAAATGTAAGGAAGGGCGCAGTGATGCAAACTTGGCAAGCCGTTGAATTCAAAACGGCAAGTTGGTTTGCTGCTCAACAGCGGGCCAGGCTAAACATCACGGACAACACGATGATCCCCAGCAGCAAATTTCCCATCCAACGCTCGCGCCAGCGTTCGATATAGGAACGCGGGCGGCGCGGCGAGTGCAGGCGTGCAGATTTTTTGAGCATCGCTTGGCAAAAAATTTATAGATCAGGCTACACCCCGTGCACATTTCTTTGACGGCACAGTTATTCGCTTCCTCTTAGGCAAAGAAACGTGACGGGGCGCAGCCGCGAGCTTCCCGATGGATGCTCGTTGAAAAAAATTTTAAATTTGAGGAGAACTCAGGTGAGGGACAGCGTTGAGGGTTCGGAAACGTATATTCGATAAACTCTTTCCGTTTGATCAGCGTTCGGCCCTGACCTCGCAATGGTCTATGGGCAATAGCAGTGCCACTTTGGTGTGACACTCATCGGCGGTAATGCCGGCTTTTTTTAACGCTTTAGACGCATATTTCCATTTGCGGTTTGGGGACCAACTGTTTCGACGCGAGACAGTGTTTCCGCATCGAACGATTTTTTGCCTCGCCGGCTTTCAACCGCGATGCCCGATGCGGAGATAACGATGAAACGCCGGATGCACCGTAAATTCTTCGGCGAGCATGATATTGAAATCCGGGTCCCGCGCGCTCTGCCAGATTTTGCCTTGGGCCCGGGCTTTGAGAAAGCCGATGTCATAAAGAATCTGCATTAAATCATCGACGTGGCGCAAATTTTCGAGCCAGGCGTGCTTGCCGCCGCGCGGATCGGTAAGCGCTTCTTCGAGCAGCTCTTTTAATTTCGCCGGCGCCAAGCGCTTCGACCCGCCGAAAAAACGCTGCAAAATTCCATCTTTGAGCCCGGGAAAATAAGATAAAAACTCGCTACCGAGATCGCCGATTTTCCAACTCGAATATTCATGCTCGGCGTCGAAAATATCTTCCCACGTCACTTTGGGGTGGCCGCGTAAATCCGCCTTCTCGGCGGCGTGCCGGCAAAACTGCAGCACTTCGCGCGGACGCAACAAACTGCGGTCGATAATATAATGCGGAATTTTTTCCGTGCTGCCCCGCTCGTCAAAGACCGTCTCCCAAACTTCTAGATCGGATAGCGGGCGCTTGATTTTGAGATTGACCCGAATCCGTTGCGCCACGAGATCGACAATCTCTTTGCGGCCCCAGAAAATATGCTCCTGAAACTGGCGATATTTATCGACGTGCTGAAACTCGCGCGTGATGGCGTTGTACATATCCGAACGAAAAAACACGATGAGCCGCACGGGAATGTTGGGCTGGCAAATTTCATAAATGGCCAGCAGCAAACCACGAATAAATGTATTCGCTTCCGCGGAATTATCCCACCCTTCATCGAGGTTGTCGATTAAAATATAAACCCCCTGCGTCAAATTTTTGGCGATGAAACGCGCGATCGGCAGGCGCAACTGCCCCAGTTCCGTTTCCACCGCGAGCGTATCGAGCAGCCGCCCGGAGCGGCGCACTGCCAGCGGCCCGATGCCGATTTCCATCTGCTGCAAAAACAGGCCGGTCGTGTGCAACAAGCGGTCGAACGCATTGGGCTGGGCATAATTGTAATGCTTCTCCACGAACGCAGCAATTTGGGAAAAATCAGAATCATGCTGGCGGCGCAAGGATTTGACCAGCGCCAGCGCCGTTTCGCAGAGCAGGCCGTAATACCAGACACGTTGTAGCAGCGTATCGGTTTCCGGCGCTTGGCGCGCCATGTCGCGCAAGCCCAGTTTCAGTGCGGTGAATTGAATGTTTTGCGGCGCCACCGGAATGCACAACGCGCCGGTTTGCGGCAATTGCTTTTGCAATTGCTGGCAAATCGCGCTTTTGCCCGCGCCTTTGCGGCCTATGATAAAACGTTTCTCGCCGGACAGCGCCATGCGATAGGCCGGAGTTTCAATAAAATATTCGGATAGGTGGGCGTCATTTTCCGCCACGTCATCGCCAAAAAGCCGTCGAAGCATAAACTCCCCTTTCATTTTCCGGACGCACCGGAAACAAGTTTAACCACTGCGAGATTGGTTGGCGGGGATAATTTGAATTAGTTTTCCGGCAATGTCAAGAGAAAATTGCGGTCTTGCTCGCAAAACGCTTGACTTTCGCGCCAAAAAATTTATCTTTAAAAGCATTGCGCTCACAAACAGTTTCAAAAGATATCCGCATAAATTTATAGGTGCGATTATGGACAAGTTGACGATTGATGACATTGCAGTAAAAGACAAACGCGTATTGACGCGCGTCGATTTTAATGTCCCGATTGAAAGCGGGAAAGTGACGGATGACACCCGCATCCGCGCCGCGCTGCCGACGATTCAGAAAATTTTGCAAAACCAGGGGAAGTTGATTCTCATGTCGCATCTCGGCCGGCCCAAAGGCGGGCCGGAGCCGAAATACTCGCTCATGCCGGCGGCGACACGTTTGACCGAGCTGCTGGGCCAAGACGTCGAAATGGCGCCGGATTGCATCGGCAGTGAAGTGGAAGCCATGGTCAATAAGATGCAGCCCGGCCAGGTGTTGATGCTGGAAAATGTGCGCTTTCACAAAGAAGAAGAGAAGAATGATCCGGAGTTCGCCAAAAAACTCGCCGCGTTGGGCGATGTCTATGTGAATGATGCCTTTGGCTCGGCGCATCGCGCGCACGCCTCGACGGAAGGCATTGCGAAAATCCTCAAAACCGCCGCCGTGGCCGGCTATTTGATGAAAGCGGAGCTGGCGGCGTTGGGCAAATTGCTCACCGGCGCGCCACAGCCGTTTGTCGTCATTTTAGGCGGTGCGAAAGTTTCGGATAAAATTCAAATCATCAAGAATCTCATCACCCGCGCCTCGCATCTGTTGATCGGCGGCGGCATGGCGTACACATTTTTGAAAGCGCAGGGCCACGAGATCGGCAAGTCGCTGCTCGAAGCCGAACACTTGAATTTGGCGACGAATCTGATGACAGTGGCGGCGTATTCCAATCCGCGCAAACCGGTAAAAATGGTTTTCCCGGAAGATCACCTCATCGGCTCGTCGATTGAAGGCACAGACGCCGTGGAGCTCGCCAGTGTTGATATTCCAGCCGATAAACTTGGCGGCGACATCGGACCGAAAACGGTTCAGAATTTCAAGACCATTATTTTGCAGGCGAAGACCATCCTCTGGAATGGCCCGATGGGTGTATTTGAAAAAGCGCCGTTTGCGAAGGGCACGATGGCGATTGCCGCCGCCGTGGCCGAAGCCACCGGACGCGGCGCGTTTAGCGTGGTCGGCGGCGGCGACAGCGTCGCGGCGCTCACGCAATCCGGCCTCACCGACAAGATTTCGCATGTCTCCACCGGCGGCGGCGCCTCGCTGGAATTTCTCGGCGGCCAGGATCTGCCGGGTGTCGAAGCGCTGACGAAAGCGCCGAAGAAGGCGTGAGTTTGGTTGGAAGATGAAAATAAAAAAGCCTCGTCAGGTTGGATGACGAGGCTTTTGTTTTGAAGAGAATTTGAGAAACGCCTCTGGAAAATCTGCTTGATTTTGTAAAAAATGTTGTTTACATTTTGCCATAATTTTCGGGTAATACCCAACAAGCTGTGAATGCGTTTTCGCCGAGGGGATTTATGCATTCATCCGACCCTTTGCTGGCTCCGGCCAAACCTGCCGCCGGCGCCAATGGGCTTCGACCGAAGCTAATGAAACAAGTGCGCCAAGTTTGGCAAACGCTCCACGATAACTTTTATACAGAAACAACTGAACCTTTTTCTATCCATGCCATCGCCGCGTCCGGTTTGAGAGCAACGAAGAAATGGCACGCACCAGTACGCTGGCGATATGCCGGCAGCGC
>JAJVHT010000168.1:12791-17825 GCA_022072515.1 bacterium | reverse complement strand
CCGCCGTATTCAGCCGGGAAACCGATGCCGAGAAAACCGAGATCGCCCATTTGGCGCAGATTAGCTTCCGGAAAAGCCATGGTGACATCGATTTCAGCCGCGAGCGGCTCGATTTCTTTTTGGGCAAATTCGCGCACAGTGTCGCGCAGCATCACTTGTTCTTCGTTCAGATACATGGTGTGTCCGTAAAGTTTAAGTGTTTGCAAAATTTTTTAGCGTCCGTCCATCTGCGCCTGCCGGCGTGATTACGAACAAACTTATTCACCTTTGAAAATGGGTTGCCGTTTTTCGGCAAACGCGACCAACGCTTCACGCCGGTCTTTCGTGGGAATCACACGCTTGTAACATTCAAATTCGATTTCCAACGCGCGCGGCAGCGGCTCATCCATCCCGCGGCGCAGCGCTTCTTTGGCGGCTTGTACCGCCGTGGGGCCATTCGCCGCAATTTGTTTGGCAAAATATAATGCGGCATCCGGCAGCTCGATGGCGGGAACGACGCGATTGGCGATGCCGTGCGCGAGACATTCATGCGCGTCATACAGGCGCGCCGTCGCAATCCATTCCAGCGCGCGCGCGTAGCCGATCAAACGCGTGAGCCGCTGCGTGCCGCCGGCACCGGGAATAATCGCCAGCGCGGTTTCACGCAAACCCATCTTGGCGGTTTCCGCCAAAACGCGAATATCCGCCGCCAACGCCAACTCCATGCCGCCGCCAGCCGCCGTGCCCTGCACCGCCGCAATGACCGGCACTTTAATATCAGCCATGGATTGAACCGCCTCACGAATTCCTTGCACGACATTTTCAACTTCCGGCTCAGGAATGCCTTGCCGTTCTTTTAAATCCGCACCGGCGCAAAAATGGTTGCCTTCCGAATTCAGAATCAAAACCCGCAGCTCGCGGCGCTCGGCATCGCGATTGGCTAAATGCGCCGCCGCAAAAACTTCGCTCACCAGTTGGCGGTTCAACGCATTCACCGGCGGTCGATTTAACGTCAAGCGCCCGATATGCTCTTCCACACGATAGCGTACGAATTGAAATTCAGCCACGGCCTTCTCACTCTGTGTTTTAAGATAACGCTGCCCAAACAATTTCCAATTTCGGCCAATGCTCCAGCCAGCGCTTCTGGCGAATACGGTTATTATACACCGCCGCTGGAGGCGTAACGCGAGGATTGGGTCGCACGCGCAACGCCCAATTTTCCTCAAGCCCATACGGCGCAACAACGGCAAACTGGCCGCCGGTTTCTAATCGCATCCCAACACACGTCGGGGTTTCGACCCAATGGGCGATCGCATGCGCAGTATCGCGATAAGGCGCATGGTTGTTGCGCTCATGCATTCGGACTTGATTGCGCACTTCCCAATGCACTTCCGCCAATTGTTGCTGTAATGCATTCTGGAGTTGAACTTCAGTCGCCGGCGCGCAATCTGCCGGATCAAAATAAACCACATCTACATCGTGCAACGGCGTGCGCTCGACTTTATGATGCTGTTTATCCCAAATGGCATTGCGCAAGAAGCCTGCGGCAATATACCAATCGGGCAAGTGCAGAGCGGCCACCGCCTGCAAACACGCCATGCGCCAAGCATCCGCGCGAATCAGTTTTATCGTCTCCAGAAGCATAATGCTAAATGCTATTTTCTGGCCTGCCCAAAAATCGCCTCGGGAACATCCAGTTCCATTTGCAGCAAACCCAGCCCGTGCGTTTTGCCTTGCGCGTCGGTTTTCAAGCTTTCCGAGCCGCCGCCGCCCAAGGAATCGTGCAAAATAAAATTGAGCGCGAGCAGATTGGGGACTTCATAACGCTCTACCGGGCCTTTGCAAATAGCATGAAAATGCTGCTGCACGCGTTCGGGCGTCAGATGTTGCTGCAGCCATTCATAGCCTTCGCGCGAATAAGCGACGATGCCGGCATTGCTCGCATCGCCTTTGTCGCCGCTGCGCGCGTGCGCGATTTCAGAAAGTCGAATGCGTTCCATTTTCTGAGAGTTTGTTGTTGCTGGCCGCCGGTTGCACGTTGCTTGATTCCAACAACCCGCGCCAAGAAACCGGCAACCAGTTCATTTCTTCTCCAACGCATGCAGCGAGTCCAAACCTTCGGGCAACGGCAACACCCATTTCACCGGCTGCACGCTGCCGTCTTTGCGCACCGTGCGCTCGACGAATTTACATTTGAGCACGGAATGCTCGACCCAAACATCGTCTTCGATGATCGTGCCGAAAATATAACTCGTGCCTTTGATGAGCACGTTGTTGCCGATGCGCGTCGGAAATTCATCGGCGCCGGTCATGTTCACACTCGATTCGATGCGGCAATTTTCGCCAATGGTAATATTGCCCTTGACGATATCGCCCTGCAAAATTTCGGAATTGCGGCCGAGGCGCAAAGTTTGATGCGGATATGTGCTCAAGCTGACATTCTCGTGAATCTTGACGTTTTCACCGAGCACGACATTGCCTTCCAACCGCGCCCGGCTTTTAATGATGACGCCCTTGTTGAGTTGAACGGTCGGGCCGATATAAACCCCTTTGCCGATTTCAATATCAAGCGGCGCCCGGCTTTTGTCCATTTCGATAATTTGCGCAATGACTTCGTCGGCGATGAAGAAATCATCTTTGTCGGTGATCATGATGAGATCTTTCAGCCGCTCATACGCCTTGTCGCGCGCGATCTTTTGCATTTCTTTCAGCACGCTCTTGTTGTTGAAGCCAAGCACCGTGCTGGGATCTTTGGCGCGCGAGGCGCGAACGGTCAAACCGTTTTTATTGAAAATTGAAATCAAATCTGTGACATACAACTCGCCCTGCGCATTGTTGGTTTGCAGCGTTTGAATGTAACGAATCAGCGGCTGGGCCATAAACGCATAAACGCCCGTGTTGAATTCGGGCAGATTCAGCAATTCACTTTTAGTAAAACTGTAGACGCGCCGATTGTATTCGACGCGATACGGCTTGTCCGGCGACATGGCGAGAATGTCGCGATGCTCGTGAATCTCGATCACCTTGCCGTGATCGTTTCCGGAGGGCCGGCCCTCGACATCCTGCGCCGGCACCCGCAAAATACGGCCATAATAATTTTCCGCCGGATCGCCCTGATAATGCGCGGTGAGCACGATCATGTCGCAAGGATTTTTTTCAAAATCGTTGCGAAAATCATGCACGGCGTCACGATTCAACAAGCCCATGTCGCCGGGGAAAACATACACGGCGCCGGCGTAAGACGGATTCGGTAACGCCTGCAAGCCAATCCGCACCGCATCGCCGGTGCCGAGCTGCTCGCTCTGATATTCAAAAACACGGCCCTCGGCTTTGCCGAGTGCTTGCGCGACTTCCAAGGCCTTGATGCCCACCACCAGAATCAAGTTGTCGGTGCCCAAACCTTCACGCGCGGCGTTAGCCACCCGCGTCACCGTCGGTACGCCCCAAATGTCATGCAGCATTTTGGATTTCTCGGATTTGATGCGCTTGCCATGCCCGGCCGCTAAAATCATCGCGACGGCGCTTTGCCGCCCATCAATTTTCGCAGACAATTCTTTAAGTTGCGCGTGGGTTTCGTGAATAAGTTTCATGGATAAAACCTCTTCGTCAAGTTGCGAGTTCAATGTTGGGTTAAGAGTCTCAAGAAAAATACCAGACGGACCGTCTGGCTGCGCGCGTTGGGGATGATTAAAATTCAGCCAATTCCACATGCGGCTCAATCTTGTCTTTGCCGACCAAGGCCGGCCAGTAAGAAATAATTTCCGTGGCTTTGGGACGGCCGCCGGCAAATCCGGTAACGCCGGGCGGGCCGCTGGTAACCAACGGCACGATTTCCATGCCGAAGCGGTTCACTTTCGTTTTGTCCTTGTCTTTAACGCCGACACGCAAAACGATTTCCGGCGGATCCATTGCCGGCACGATACCCTCATGGCAAACCCCGGCGCCAAGAAATTCGACACATTTGTTTGCTTCGGCGAAGGTCACGCCGTCAAACTCAAGGCGTTTCCAAATAATTTCGGCGCACAAACGCGCTTTCGCCAGCGCCTCGGGGCCGGAAATCGTCAATTGCCCGACGGCTTTGTATCCGCTTTCGTAACTGACGCTGACTTTCAAAAATTTCGTCGGCGCAGCGCCTTTGATGCCGTACACCCGCACGCGATCAACGCCCGCGGGCGCAAGCTGAATCGAGGTGAAATCCGCGATCACATCCGGCGTGAGGTAGCGGCGTGGATCGCCCATTTCATAAACCAGTTGTGAGGTGACCGTATCGACGCTGACTTTACCGCCGGTGCCGTGATGCTTGGTAATAAAAAATTCGCCGCCGGGATGCGCTTCAACAATCGGATAGCCGATATGGGCAAAATCTTCGATTTCGTGCCAGTTGGTATAATTCGCGCCGGTGCATTGCGCGCCGCATTCGACGATGTGACCGGCGACTGTGCCTGCGGCGAGCTGGTCGAAATCTTCCGGCTGCCACCCAAACTCGTGAATCATCGGACCCAGCACGAGCGACGGATCGGTGACGCGGCCACAAATGACAATATCCGCGCCGCGATTCAGCGCTTCTGCCACCGGAAACGCGCCGAGATACGCATTCGCCGAAGTAATTTTGCCGGCAACTTCTGCGAGCGGGCGGCCATCGTCGAGATTTTTGAAACTCTCGCCCTGTTGCTTTAATTCCGTGAGTCGCGATAAAACATCATCGCCGGTCACAGTTGCGACTTTGAGGCCGGAGAGACCGAGCTTTTTGATCACTTCGCCGGTCGCGTGCATGCACGCCGCGGAGTTCACGCCGCCGGCGCTCGCGATAATTTTAATGCCCTTCTCTTTGCAGATGGGCAAAATCCGCGCGAGCATTTCGATAAAATCCGTCGCGTAACCGGCGCCGGGATTGCGGCTCTTGAGCTTTTGCATAATGCTCATCGTCACTTCGGCCAGGTAATCGAGCGTGAGATAATGCAGCGGGCCTTCACGCACCAGTCGAATGGGGCCGAGAATCGAGTCGCCCCAAAAGCCCTGGCCGTTGGCGATGAGAAGGGGAGAGCGTGGGGTCAT
>JAJVHT010000168.1:4623-12691 GCA_022072515.1 bacterium | reverse complement strand
TTTTTGCAGAATTTCTTGCATAATATTCAATTGGCAATTGAGGACAAATTTATAGCCAAAGAAAATCAACAGGCTGATTATTGCAACGCTTCTATTTCCCGTGGGCTCCCGGCGCTCGCCAGAAAATTCTGAGGCGATTACCGCCGGTTTTTAAAACTTGCTGTTTTTCTGCAATGCTTCCAATCAGCCCGGCGATGTCACATCCGCATCACCCCCGTTTTAAACTCCCCCAGCTCCGGATTGTTCGCCGCCATTTCCAGGCCGGCAATCAGGGTTTGGCGCGTGTCGCGCGGGTCGAGAATGCCATCGATCATCAAGCGCGCGGCGGTGAAATACGGCGAAGCTTCGGCGTTGTATTTGTCGATCAGTTTTTTGCGAAAGGCTTGGCGTTCCTCGTCGGACAATTCTTTTTTGGTGAGCAACACCGTGTCGGCGGCGATGCCGCCGTCCATCACCGCGATTTTCGCAGTCGGCCAGCCGAAGATCAGGCGCGGATCGTAGGCCTTGCCGCACATCGCGTAATTGCCGGCGCCGAAGCTGTTGCGAATGACGACCGTGAGTTTCGGCACCACGGAATTGGCCTGCACGTTCACAAACTGCGCGCCGTCTTGAATGATGCCGCCGTTTTCCGCCTGTTTGCCGATCATGAAGCCGGTGACGTCGTGCAGAAAAATCAGCGGAATTTTACGCTCGTTGCAAAGCATGATGAAATGCGAGGCCTTGTTGGCCGAATCGGAATAAATCACGTTGCCCATTTGCACCTGTGGCGGCTGCGGCCGGCCGAGATGATCCGGCGGCATTTGGCGTTTCACCGGCATGCCTTGATTCGCCACGATGCCGACGGCAAAACCGCCGAGACGCGCGAAGCCGGTGAAGATGGATTTACCAAATTCCGGCTTGTATTCTTCAAAACGGCTGCCGTCAACGAGACGCGCTAAAATTTCGCGCATGTCATATGTGCCGGCGGCGTTGTCGGGGAGAATGCCAAGCAGCTCATCGGGATCGAATTGCGGCGCCTCCGGGGTGATGCGGTCAAACGGTGCGCGGCTGTTGGCGCCAAGCATCGCCATCTGGTTGCGAATAAATGCAAACGCTTCGTCTTCGGTGTCAAAGCGATAATCGGCCACGCCGGAAATGGCGTTATGCATTTCCGCGCCGCCGAGAGTTTCCATATCGACTTCCTGGCCGACCGCGGCTTTCACCAAAAACGGGCCGGCGAGAAACATGCTGGAATGCTCGGTGATCATCGCCAGGTCGCTCGACATGCTGGGCAGATACGCCCCGCCGGCAACGCTAAAACCAAATACCACGGAAATTTGCGGAATGCCCATCGCCGCCATTTTGGCGTTGTTGCGGAAGATGCGGCCAAAATGCTCGCGGTCCGGAAAAATTTCCGCCTGCCGTTCGAGATTCACGCCGGCGGAGTCGACCATATAAATGATCGGCAAGCGATTTTCCATCGCAATTTCTTGGGCGCGGAGATTTTTCTTGCAAGTGATTTCAACCCACGCGCCGCTTTTCACCAGCGGATCGTTCGCGACGATGACTGCCAGTTTGCCGGCCACGCGGCCGATTTGGACAATGGTTCCCGCCGACGGATAACCGCCGGGAATGTCGTGATACATATCCCAAGCCGCAAAGAGTCCGGCTTCCAACGGTTGCGTCCCGGGATCGAGCACGCGGCGAATTTTCTCGCGCGCCGGATATTTGCCGCGCGTCTGCAATTTCGCGACGGCGTCGGGAGATTTTTCAACAATTTGTTTTTTGCGAAGATTTAATTCACTCAGCAACTGCAGCATATAGCTGCGGCGTTGCCTGTAGGTATTGGATTTGTTGTCTAATTTCGAGTTGAAAACCTTCATGCAGCTTGGGAATAATTTGAATTTTAGGCGAGTGTTAGCGAATATCTTTCACGCGCAGTTGCAGCGATGTTCTGCCTTGATAGGTGTTTTCTTCGATCAAATATGCCAGATCAATTTCACTCTTGCCATTTTTTAACAGCGCAATTTTTTCGCCGAGTCCGAAGCCGATGCAATCGAGGCGCTTGTTGTCTTGTGTGACATGAAAGCGCAGGTGATTGTTGCCGACGATTTGCGGTGTGCCGGCGACGCGCACCCCGCGGCTGACGAACGCCGGGCGCATGTTTTGCGGGCCAAACGGCGCCAGCGCTTTCAGAAAATTGACCAGACGGCTTTCGATCTCGCTCAAGCGAATCTCGCCGTCGATGCGCAGCTTCGGCACCAGCATATCGTCGGTGAGCATTTGCCGCGCCACGGCCTGCAACCGCTGACGCAGCGTCGGAATCTGGTCGGTTTTAATCGTCAGGCCAGCGGCATATTTGTGGCCGCCAAAAGCCAGCAAAATATCCGCGCATTGCGACAGGGCGTGATGAATGTCGAACCCCGGAATGCTGCGCACCGAACCTTTGCCCACACCGGCGGTGGTGGCGATCATCACGGTGGGGCGATAATATTTTTCCACGAGGCGCGAGGCGACGATGCCGATGACGCCGGAGTGCCAGTGCTCCTGGTGCAAGACAAACGCGGTGTCATGCTCCGGATCGCATTGCGTTTCGATCAGCGTCACGGCTTCGCGGTAAGTCTCGTCATCGACATTGCGGCGTTCGCGATTTTCGGCGTCGAGAATTTGGGCGATTTCTAGCGCAGCGGTTTCATCTTCTGAAATCAGCAAATTCACCGCCCGGCGCGCATCGCCCATGCGGCCCACTGCGTTGATGCGCGGCGCGATGATGAAAATCACTTGCCCGCCGTCGATAAGCGTATTTTGCAAACCGCAAACCTGGAGCAGCGCGCGCAAGCCGGTGTTCTCGGTGCGGTTGAGCTGCTCCAAGCCATACTTGACAAAAATGCGATTCTCATCCACCAGCGGCACGATGTCCGCCGCGCTGCCGATGGCCACCAGATCGAGATAGCGATACAGCATTTTTTCATCACGCTGCAGATGGCGATACAGCGCCTGCATCAGCTTGAAGGCGACGCCGACACCGCACAACTCTTTAAAAGGATACGGACAATCGCTGCGTTTCGGATTGAGCAGCGCCGTCGCCGGCGGCAGTTGCGCGCTCGGCTGGTGATGATCGCAAACGATCACCTCCATGCCCAGTTGGCGCGCCAGCGCGATTTCCGCGTGCGCCGTCACACCGCAATCAACGGCAAGAACGAGATTGACGCCGTCCGCTTTGGCTTTTTCGATGCCGCGGCGCGACAAACCGTACCCTTCGCGCAAACGGTCCGGAATGTAATGCGGAACGTCATAGCCCAACGCGCGAAACGCCAGCGTCAACAACGCCGTGCCGGTCGTGCCATCGACGTCGTAATCGCCATAAATCAGGATGCGTTCCTGCTGCTGCATGGCGCGCGTCAGCCGCTCGACCGCCTTGGCCATATCGGCCATCAGCAGCGGATCGTGCAGTTGCGCCAGATCGACATTGAAAAAATCTTTGGCGCCGGTCATCGAATCGATGCCGCGATTGAGCATGATGCGCGCAATGATCGGCGGCACGTCCAGTGTCCGCGCGAGCTGCATCACCGCCGGCGCCGGTGTGGTTTCAATAAACTCCCAACGCAAATCCATCTCAACCCCGCGTTTTCGACCAGTGTAAAATAATTTTCATTTTTTCAATAAAAAAATCCAAAGCGGGCCGATAAGCCGAATTCTGTCTCCCGCCGAGGCGGGATGACGGTCATTTATCTCGAATGCCGATTGCTCGGCACCTCTAGCGACCTACCCGTTCCGTCTTCATCCCGTTTTCACGGGATAAAGTTGAGCGGGCAACTCTTCCCGTCCCGCTATCGCGGGACAGAGCGGAACTTATTTGGTCTTGCTCCGAGCGGGGTTTACCCTGCCGTCCCGCTCACGCGGGGCGCGGTGAGCTCTTACCTCACCTTTCCACCTTCTCCCGCTTTGCAGCGGGATGTGTATTTTCTGTGGCACTTTCCGTCGGCTCACGCCGCGTCGCCGTTAGCGACCGCCCTGCCCTGCGGAGTTCGGACTTTCCTTGTCCCGCTCAAGCGGGACACGACCGTCTAGCCTGCTTTGGATATGTTCATGCCTTGCCCTCGTCTAAAAGACAAAGAACCTGTGGCTCAAAACAACTAAAAAAGCAAAATCGAAAAAATAGCCGCCTCAACTATCACACGGCGACAGGGGCGCTGGCAGACTCCATTTTATGCAGCGTTTCTTCTTCCGAATCATCATAAACCAGAATCCGCCCGCACGATTCACAATAACGGATCTGGTTCATCTCGCGAATTTCCATCACACGTTGCGGCGGAATCCGTGTCGAACAACCGCCGCACGAGCCGCGCGCCACCGCGACCACCGCCACGCCATCCTTGCCATGCAAAATGCGCTGATACGCGCCCAACAGCGGTTTGCGCAATTTGCCCACCAAGTCGTTGCGTTGCTGCTGCAAGGCCTCCACCATGCTGCGCGTTTCCTGCTCGCGTTCGGTTAATATCGCTTGTTGCTCGTTATACTCGTTTTGCAAGACACCGAGCCGGCCTTCCTGTTCGGCCACCTCTTTTACTAATGCCTCTTCCTGTTCAATCGCTTCGAGAATATCGGTTTCGGCTTGGTCGATGTCCGCCACCGCCATTTCAATTTCCGCCGTGACGGCGTCGTATTCTTTATTGTTTTTTACCGCATAAAGCTGCTCGTCATATTTCTTCTTGCGCTCTTTGGCCATTTGCAACGCCTGTTCGGCAGAGCGGCGTTTTTTTTGCGTGGCGGCTAACGTCTCGGACTTCTCGTGTTGCTGCGCCGCCACTTGCTCGAGCTGGCTTTTCAATTCCAGCACTCGTCCCGGCAAGTCACCTTTCGCTTTTTCCAATGCCAGCAATTGGCCGTCGACATGTTGGAGCGCGATCAGGGTCTTTAGCTCGTCTAACAAACCGGACCTCCTCGGAAAAAATAAAAAATGCACCTCAAAGTGGTGCATTCACGGTGTTTGTGCTGCGGCGTTTTACTGGGCAAAAAAGCAAGGATGCCGGAGGCGCACGTCGCCGCCAGCCGCATACCCGCGCGTGGAATGGCGCCTTTTAAATAATCAATCCGCATGTCGCTTCTCCTCGCCTTTTCCGGACAAAACGTCTGTAGCATATATTGATGGTGTTTTTTTCATTTTAATCACAAGAAAAATATAGCAGGCGGCGACCACAAAAGCAAGATTTTTTATTCCCGGCCAGCGCCAAGATAGGCAGAATTGGCGAGATGGAGAGTTTTGCGACAAACTTTTAGCGTTGCAAACATGAGGTTTTTGTTTTTTTTTACATATTTCAAAGAATTGCCTTGTAACTAACTCAAGAGAGTGGTACTTTAGAATAGTCTTTTCACACATTGTTTGCGGGGTTTGCACGATTGGCAAATAAGCGCTGACGCATGAAACGCACCATAGCCCTTGAGGAGATAAAATGACGTCCCCCCTTTGTGACAACTTGAATCATCGTCGCTCCAATTCGCCGGTCCGTTGTTGTCCGAAATGTGGCGCCGTCGTCAATGCGCGCATTTCAACGCGGCACTGCAGCAAAGCCACCCACGACCGCAGCCGGCGCAACCAAAATTTATTCTGTGTTGACTGCGGAGAAATGCTCAGACGCGATACATCGGGGTTAGCCCGCCTGCCGCACTGAAGCGCCTCTTTGTAAAAAACCATGTGATTTTCATTTCATCCTTCCATTGGAGAATGAGCGCAGGCAAAGAGATGAATTCGAATTTAAGACGTGCATAATTTTTTCTAACATCCGCTCATAAAAATAGGAGATTATTCATGCCAACCACGACCCGCCATAAATGCTACCTTCACGAAATGCGCCACCCGGTGGATTTGCCCTACGAGCCGCACAAATACAACCTTTGCGTAATTTGCCAATTGCGCTTGCTGGAAATCGCGAAAACCGATTTCCGCTTTGAGCGAAGCCAGCAGGTGGTGAGAATTTCCGTCCAACCCGAAGTTCTGAAGTAAGATACTTAGAGGAAACTATGCAGAGTAATGGCAACACCATTTTTGTGGGAATAAAAATCAACGAGCGGCTGCGCGATCAGCTTGATGCCAGCCATGCCTCCATGAAAGCGTTTTTCGCCGGCAACAATCCGGACTATCTTCAAGTCTTGCAAATAGACGATGATGATTTTATCGGTAAAGTGGCGGCCAACGGCGCCTCTTTAGAGGCGTTAAGCAATATGCTGCTGAACGTCAAAACCATGCTGCAGATGATTTGCCCCAAATTCACCATGGCGGAAGGCGCGATCAAAATTTTTGCGCTTACGCCCACGCCGGTGAGAAACCTGCGGGCGTAACCTATCACGAATGAATAACAAGCTTCTAAGTCCACCTAAAGGCCGCGATTGAAAACTGCCGGCGCGGCTGGGATACTTTGCGGTAAGGAAGAACAAAAGAAGGTTTTCTTTAGGGATCATTACCGGATTGAATGGCGGGCCCCCGGTGAAAGCCGAAATCCTTCATTCCATCAATTTATTCAGAAAATAAGACAACGCGTGCAAATGATCCACATGATCCGGCGCGGTATTGCCGGCAAAGCCGAGCACGGCAAAACGATTCTGCCGCGCGGCGCTCAATTGCTGCATGCCGAGTGGCCCCCATTTCAAAACCGGCTCACGCTTGATCGCGAGCTGCTGCAAGATGAAATCCGTCGCTTCCGTCGTGCTGACAAACGTGCCGGGGAAAATTTCCGAGTGGGTGATGAGAAATTTTTGTTCCGAATTTTTCCGCGCCGCGGCCGATGCAAAACGAATGAAGGGAGCAACGCCGCTGCGGTCAATCTGCCCGCCTTCCGCCAGCACCCGCCGTTCGGGAATATAGCTGGCGTGAATCCCATCCAATAAAAGAATGGCGGCGACGCGATTAACATTTGACGGTGAACTGATAATTTTTCGTATCGCGCCATAACCCGCGCTGAAGCCGCTCAAAATGACTTTTCTGATTTTGGGCAGCAACGCCAGCTTGAGCTGCAAGCTATCATTAAGGGTTTGCAGCAAAATGGCAAATGTCGTCGAATCTGCAAATGCGTTGCCATAAACGCCCGAACCCGCGCCGAGGTTAATTGTGGCCGCAACGAGAGCGCCTTTATATTGGGTTGCCGCATATTGGACGATAAATCCCGCCCCGTGAAAATGCAGCAGCAAATCAAACCGCCGCGATTTTATTTTCTTTTGAGGAATAAAAACTTCGACCGGTTTGGGAAGAATGTCCACTATTTTAAATTCCAGGCCGGCCGGCTTTTGTGGCGGAATCCGCTCGTGTCTACGAATGTGATCAGCCATCGGTGAGGGATTTTGTGGCGCGGGCGGGGCAAGCTCATGGGGCTGGGCACGCGCAACAGCGATGGGCAGCAAAATCGCCAGAACGGCAACTGACCTCTTTTTCATATTCACGCGGTCACGCGCTTTCTTCACTTTTCTGCAGCCATTGTCTCGCCTCCTCCAGTTGTCGCTGGATCTGCGCGCTGGCCGTTCCGCCGATCGCATTGCGGCGCTCGACGCTCACGCTCGCATCGAAGCAGCTCAACACCTCATCGGTAAACGCCGGGTGGAGCGCCTTCCAAAACGACACCGGCAATTCGTGCAAGCCAAAAGCCACGCGCTCGGCATGTTGCACCGCTTGCGCCACAATTTTATGCGCTTGCCGAAACGGAATCCCCTGACGCACGAGATAATCGGCGATATCGGTGGCAAACAAGCTGCTGTCGATGGCCGCATTCATTTTGTCGGCGCGGAAACGGCAGGTGGCCAGCGCGCCGGCAAAGACTTCGAGACAGTCGCGCGTGACTTGCAGCGCGGTAAAAACGATTTTTTTGTCTTCTTGCAGATCGCGACTATAGCTGACCGGCACGCCTTTTTGCAGCGTCAGCATCGACGCGAGCAAACCGATCAGCACGCCGGCTTTGCCGCGCACCAATTCAAACGCGTCGGGATTTTTTTTGTTCGGCATCATGCTGGAGCCGGTCGCAAATTTTTCCCCGGGATCGATGAAGCCAAATTCCTGCGCGCTCCACAAAACGAAATCGTGGCAGTAACGGCTCAACGTCGT
>JAJVHT010000168.1:0-4523 GCA_022072515.1 bacterium | reverse complement strand
GCCTTGGCCCAGGCGCGATTGACGGCGAGATCTTCCTGCCACATCGCGCGATCAATCTCAATCGAACGGCTGAACTGTTCCATCAACTCCGCCGGCCCGGAGGAGAAACGGCCGCTCCAAACTTTGGCAAGTTGATGGCCGGCATGGCGCGGTTTGGTTTGGCTTTTTTTATTTTTTTTCATTTTGCCTTTGCTCAATCCCGTTTGAACTTGCTGTAATCCGGATGGCGATACTCGCTCATGCCCGTGCCCTCGATGTCGATCAACGCCTTGACTTTCAACGGCAGGCCGAAGAGATTGATGAACCCTTCCGCGTCGTGCTGATTATAGACATCGTCTTCGCCGAATGTCGCGTAATCTTCACGGTACAGCGAATAGGGCGATTGGCGGCCCTGCACGATCACGTTGCCTTTGTAGAGTTTCAGCCGCACGGTGCCGGTGACTTTTTCCTGCGTCTTTTGAATGAAGGCATCGAGCGCTTGGCGCACCGGCGTGAACCACTGGCCGTTATAAATCAACTCGGCGTAACGCGGCGCGAGCGACTCTTTGGTGCGCAACAATTGGCCGGAGAGCACCAGGCTCTCCAACTCGCGATGCGCGACATAAAGAATGGTGCCGCCGGGCGTTTCATACACGCCGCGCGATTTGATGCCGACCAGGCGATTCTCCACCATATCGACGCGGCCAATGCCATTCTCGCCGCCCACTTTATTGAGCGCGCTGAGCAAATTGACCGGCGACAGTTTTTCACTATTCACCGCCACCGGCTCGCCATTTTCAAAATCAACGGTGATGATCGTCGGGCGATCCGGCGCCGCTTCCGGACTCACGGTCAAGCCAAACATGCTTTCCGGCGGCGCTTGCCACGGATCTTCCAGCTCGCCGCCTTCGCTCGAGAGATGCCACAGATTCTGGTCGTGGCTGTAAATTTTCGTCAGCGACGCGGTGATGGGAACATTGCGCTCTTTCGCATAGCGAATCGCCTCCTCGCGCGAGCGGATGTTCCATTCGCGCCACGGCGCAATCACGCGCAGCTTGGGGTTGAGCGCTTTGTAGGTTAATTCAAAGCGAACTTGATCATTGCCTTTGCCGGTGCAGCCGTGCGACACCGCGTCGGCGCCTTCTTTTTCCGCCGCCAAAACTTGATGCTTCGCAATGATCGGGCGCGCGAAGGAGGTGCCGAGCAAGTATTGGCCTTCGTAAATCGCGTGCGCTTTCAGCGTCGGATAAATGTACTCGCGAATAAATTCCTCACGCAGGTCATCGACATACACTTTGCTGGCGCCGGTTTTCAAGGCTTTCTCTTTCAGCTCCGCCATATTATCGCCCTGCCCGATATCAGCGATGTACGCGATCACTTCACATTTATAGTTTTCCCGCAGCCACGGAATAATGATCGAGGTATCGAGACCGCCGGAATAGGCGAGCACAACTTTGCGAACATGTTTGTCCATCTTGATGAATCCTTTCCGCAATAAATTTACGCTTTACAAATTACGTTTTTTCTATTATAACTATTCAGCTATTTCACCGCCCGGGCGCTAATTTTTGTGATTTATGATATCGCGCCAATTTATTTTTGCATGCAGATTCGAGCGCCCGGGCGGTACTGAATAGTGACTTTCTACTTAACAATTTTCAGACGCGCTGATTGAATTATTTTCCCACCCCTTTTCTCTCTTCATACGTTCTGCCGGTATGCGCATACGCCACCGCTTTTTCCCAGCGCGTCGGATACTCACGATTGGAAAACGGCGCTAACATGTCATCCGTCATGATGGTCGGAATGCCTTCGTCATCCACAACGTGACAGGCGCCGCATTTAAGCGGACCGGAAGAACCATCCGGATTCAATGCGCGCGCTTGCGCGAGCGACACCGGATCGGCGCCGTCTTCCGCAACCGGATACAATCCGTGCGTCGACTGATGGCAACTTTGACACGAGATGCCATTGTGGCCTTTGGAATAACGCATGAGAGCATACTTTTCGCGCTGATCGATCGGCTCATACAAGCCGCCGAGATTTTCCACAAACGGCGGCACGTGGCAATCGGCGCATTTCGGCTCGCCGGCCGCCAGCCAGTAATCGCCGCCGTCATCGACGATACGATACGGATCGCTCGGCGTGTCGGTATAAACCGCGAGGAGGCCGGGACTGCCGACTTTCGGATCAAAAAAATCTTCCGCAGTGAATTGTCGATATTTACCTTTCTCCATTTTACGCAGTGCCGCGAGTATTTTTCCAAACGAAAGCTGGCGCATCGTTTTGCCGGTTTGATCGAGCGCATCTTTAAGCGTATCCGCTTTATAAAAAAGCCGCGCGGCGAGATTATGGCAATTGGTGCAATACAAACCTTTGCCATCCTTCATCACCTTCGTTTTGAGCCACTGCCCGACGGCGTTGAGATGACTCCGCGTGCCGAGCGTTTGCGCTGCCGCCGGATTGGAATGCACATCCCGCCCCAGAAAACACCCGCCGCGATAGTTGCGCACATCGCCGCCGCGAAACTCGCCGTGCTGATCGAGCGGAAATTCAGTCAACAAACCGCTCTGTTGATGCGCGGGATGGCAGCCTTGACACGAAGCCGCGCGGCCAAGCGCATCCGGCTGCGGAACTTTATCGAGGTGTTTCTTGTGCATCGCCGCCGAAAGCGCAGAAACCTTTTTACCACTGAAAGTCGCGCCGCGCAATTTGCCGACAATATTATCCGCGTGACATTCCTGACACTGAATCGACGGCCGGCCAAGCCGCGTCACCGCAGCGCCGGTTCGATTCGCCGGTATATATTTTGAAAGAAAATCCGTGCCATGGCGTCGGTCATGAATTTCGAGCAGGCTAATCGACGCGGCCTTGACCCGCGCGTAATAATCTGTCGTATTGGGAAACTGATTTTTCCAAAATGAAAATTCCCGTTTCCACAAGTTAAATTCCGTTCCGTTCGCTTTTTCCGAAGCATGGCATTTATCGCAGCCGGGCACGTCAATCGGATTCGTCCCGAACGCTGTGATCTCGCGGCCGCGACTGTCTTTCGCGAGTTGCACCTCATGTGTTTGCGGCAAGCCATCACTATTTGCATCGCGCCATTTTGACAGCGAAACTTGCGCGCGTTGGTAGGGGCGAATCATTTCCTCCGTGGCCTCGCGAATATTGCCGAGACTGCCGCCATAGAACGCGGTGAGCGGCAAGCCAAGCGCCTCCCAATAACCGCGCATCGCCAGCACCAGCGGCGTTTCGGAGACGCCATCGTTCGTGGTCGTGTAAAGCACGGTGCCATCCGGGCCGGTATAATCCAATTTGCCAAACGACATCGGCTTGCCGGTTGGACCGTGATCCTGCGGAATCGCCAAATCGAGTCCAATGTAGCGCTTCGTCAATTTGCCGAGCGGATACGGCTGATAGCGCAACGGCTGCTCTTCATAGGTAAACAAATGCCGAAACCACGCATTCGCAAACGAGTCATTCGGATCAGCCAGATCGCCGTCGCCGTTCACATCGTACGGCACATTCCAATACAACATCTTCGGCCCCTCGCTGTAAGAGTTTTGTTCGTGGCGATACCAAAGAATCAGCGAGTCCGGGCTGAGATCGGCTTCGGTGAGAATCGCCGGCAGCGCATTCGACTTCTGCGCGGTTTTGACAACCTGTGCCAAAATGGAATTGTACGGCGGCAAAATGCAGCAGTAAGATAAATCAAAGCCGGTGCAGTGCATGCCGAGATCGTAGTGAATCGAGATGAGATATTCGCTCGGTGGAATCGAGACGGTTTGCGCTTCAAGATGATTCGTGAAGGCGTAAAAGGCAATGACGTAAAACGTAAAAATGAAAAGGCTACGCCGTTTAGTTTTTAATATTTGTGCCATCACAGAAATCAATCTTCAATTCATGCTCGAGAGCAGCGGCCGGCCGGCGAGCGTCTGCGCCAGCAGGCCAAAGCAAACACTCGCATAAATGACAGCAAATAACACGGTGAAAATCACGGCATGTGTTCCGACGAAATTCAACCGCTCGCGATATTTGAAGAGCAGCCAGCCCACGAACGGAATAAACTGAAACGCATGCAAACCCAGCGCATGGGCGATGCGCAGATCCCCGCCCGCCGTGCTCCAATTTACTATCGGCAACCCGGGACCGCCGTCCGGCACGCCGACGCTGTGCGCCTCACGCGCGATCATCATCTGCCCTTGAAACGCGAAAATCAAAAATATGAGAAATCCCAAACGAATGCCCCACAAATAAGAGCTTGGAATCGCCGGCTTTTGCACCAGAAACAAACCGCCGGCCCATACATCAAACAGCAGATTGAGATAAATCATCATTCCCATCACCGCAAAGACGACTGCGTCATAAGCGGTCGAAAAATTGAAATGCGATTGCACGCCGCGCGCCGCCTGGCTATAGAGGCAAACCATCTCGATAAACATCAAAACCGTCACGCTGTAACTGATGATATTGAAGGAACGCCGGCTGTCGCGCACGTCATGCAGAAACCAGGCCAGCGTCCATAAATAGGCCGTCACCGAGAG
>JAJVHT010000231.1 GCA_022072515.1 bacterium | reverse complement strand
CTCGTGTTTCAGAATATGAAAAACTATCCTTGTTTTAATTTGAATGGTACATCCGAAGATTGGCGAGATTTGGATCAGAATTTCAATAAAGGAGATTCGATTTTTCATACGTCCTCCGGCGGTTTGAGTGGTATTTCATCTGGAGATTGGA
The DNA here is from genome assembly GCA_022072515.1 of bacterium. Lineage (GTDB taxonomy): Bacteria > Zhuqueibacterota > Zhuqueibacteria > Zhuqueibacterales > Zhuqueibacteraceae > Zhuqueibacter. The sequence goes on along the minus strand of JAJVHT010000231.1, from coordinate 17,727 downwards.
TACACCTTGTCAAGTATAGATTTGACTATGAAGATCCACATGAAGCTATAGCGCCAGATATTGTCGGCCAAATCACCCGACTTGAAGCAAAAGGCATGGACGCAACGGGCGAGTGGGGCGAAATCAAGGACGTGGCGAACATGAATTACATCGATTCAAGCGATCCGGATTATTCGCTGAAAGTTCGCAAAGTGATCCCAGTTCAAAACATCGGCATCGAAGGCTTGACAATTAACCGGGACCCGCATGAACAGGCGACAGCGTATATCCATGACATCCAATTTGGTTTTGCCGTTAATTGTTGGGTGAAAGGTGTGGAATCGTACAAGGCCTCGCGGAACCACCTTGCCATTAGTTACTCTTCGCATATTGAAATATCCGGATGCTATTTTCACGAAGCAATGGATTATGGAGATGGCGGCTGGGGGTACGGTGTCGTAACAGGCGGCAGCTCAACCAATTGTCTCATCGAAAATAACATCTTCAGAAAGCTGCGGCATGCCATGGTCGCTGGCGGTGGCTCGAATTGTAATGTGTGGACCTTCAACTATTCACGCGAGAAAGAGAATTCAACTCGCGATCTCGATTTACACGCAAAGTACCCCTTCGGGCATCTTTTTGAGCACAATTATGTAGCATTCATTGAAGCAAATGACTATCATGGTTTAAATGGACCCTACAATGCTTTCGTGCGTAACACAGCCTATAGTGATTCTGAGAACGAATGGGGGGCAATTGTTCTCAAAAATGCACCAAATTCAAGTGTGTTGGGCTGTGAAGTGCAAAGTCAGACAGGTGGCGTTGGTGGTAGTGGTACGACTTCTTTTGTGATTGAGAAGTATGGAAAATATGTGCCTTCCGGCCTATATGAAGATGGGATTTGGAAAACACATTATGAAGTTTATCTTAATGTTGGATTTAGAATATATTCCTTTCTTGCCGATTATTCGTATTATTATTCATCAAGGCCAGCTTTTTTGGATATGAATTATAGCTTTCCAACACTCGGGCCAAATTATTTTCTTTTGACCCAAAGCATTCCAGCCAGAGAAAGGTTTAATAGCAGTGTAAAAACCTACCTCGCCGATCCAACGCCCAAGCCACTGACGACGAGCGGTACACTACCCAATGACGAGATATGGCCCAATGGACACACCCTCACTGGCAATGTCACTGTACCCGACAATATAATTCTCTTCATTTCAAATGGAGCGACGATCAATCTGAATGGCTACTACGTCAAATGCCAAGGCAGCGGCCAGATCATCAAACAGGGTTCGGCTACTTTCTCACCGTACGATATCAGCATTAAGTCCGGCGCTGTCATCAAAGGCCAATATCCGAGCATCAACTCCGCATTCGCAAACGTCGTTTCCGGCCAGGCTATTGTTGTCGGAGGTGGCTCGCATACGGTAAGCAATAATCTTACCGTTGCCAGCGGTGTGACACTTCAGATCAATGCCGGAACCACGCTCAATTTCAATGGCAACTACAAACTCCGCGTCGAAGGCACGCTCACGGCCAATGGCATTTATTCCAATAAAATTACTTTCACCCGTAGCGGCGGCACTTGGTATGGTATTGAGTTCTACAATGCCTCCTATCTCAGTCAAATCTCCTACAGCATCATTCAGAGCGCCCAATACGGCGTCCGGATCATCAATTCCAGTCCGAACTTGACTTGGAATACTATAAAGCTGAATACTGTGGGTGTGCAATTCGAAAACAATTCCTACGATTACGCCACCACCCTGCAAGGCAACATGATTGAAGAAAATGTTGATGGGGTTAAGTGTTACCAGTATTCTGATCCGGCGATCAATCCCAGCAATGTCATCCGCTACAACAACTTCTATGGCGTGTATGGCGATGCCACTGCTGTTCCAAGCTTGGGATTCTATTATCCCACAGGTTACAACAGTGTGTATTATAACACCTTTGAAGTTTGGTCCACCTATCCCGGGACAATTTATGCGCGGTATCACTGGTGGGGCGACTCCAATCCCACGCCAAATGTGTCCGGCAACGTGGATTGGTCCAATTATCTGGATTACGACCCCAATTCCGGCATGGGAAAGGCTCAGGCCAAAGAAGTTTCATCTGAAAATCGAAGCAACGATATTGCCAGTGGCGCTGCGGCCGATACCGTGGGAATGGTCGAGGTCGATCACGCTTACAAGGTTTTTCTGGAGGGGAATGGTGAGCAAGCTTTAGCACTGTTTGAGAGTCTTGTCGGAAAATATCCCGATCATTTGGCGGGCCGGAGAGCGTTGGCCTTTGTCAGCCGTTGTCTGTATAAATTGAACCGGCGAAACGAGGCGGTCGCACGGATGAATCAGCTCGTGCAGAACCACGCAGGCAAAGAAGTTTTCGGCTTGGCGCAATCCTTTGCCACCGGCGAATTGGTGAAGAATGGGCAATACGCTGAAGCCATTGCAACCTCCCAAACGATTCTGAGCGATTTTCCGAAGACGACTTTAGCCAAATATGCTTTGTACGATTTGGGCAGTATTTACTGGTATCGCCTGGAAGATCAGAAAACCGGCGAGGTGTATTATCGGCAGCTCATTGCCGAGTGGCCGGATGATGATCTGGCGATTTCGGCTTTGGCCACGTTGGGTGAATGGAATCCCAAACCGGATAAAGGCAGCGCCCCAGCGCTCACCAATACCCAAAACGTTCCGGCCCAATACGCGCTCTCCCAAAATTTCCCGAACCCTTTTAATCCGCAGACGATGATTCAATATCAACTGCCGGAAGCCAGCCGGGTCACGTTGACAATCTACAACCTCTTCGGGCAAGAAGTGAGAACTCTTGTTGCCGGCCAGCGCGAAGCGGGTTATCACGCAGAAATTTGGGATGGCCGGGATGATTTCGGGCGAAAAGTTGCCAGCGGCGTGTACTTTTATCGGTTATCGGCAGCGCCGAACGTAACGCAACCCAACGGCTTTCAGTTCACCCGAAAAATGGTGTTGACACAATGACCCTTAATCAACCAGTGAATTGACCAGCCCACATCGCCTCGCGCGGTGTGGGCTTTTTGTTTTAAGGTTCACCCTCGCACAAAAATTTTTATTGGCATTGAATTCAAGATTTTTGTATTTTCTAAATGGCCGCTAACAGAAAGGAAACGCCCATGGAACGTACATTAGTCTTGGAAATACCGGAAGAAGTTTACCAACCATTAATGCAAAAAGCCCAACAAGTTGGTCAAACTCCCGAAAACGTGGTGTTGCAATGGTTAACCAACGCCCTCAGGCCGGTGAATGATGATCCATTGTTGCAGTTGGCCGGTACTTTTGCATCCGATATCAAAAATGTAAGTGAGAAACACGATGATTATATTGGGCAAGGATTGATACGCTAACTACAGGGGAGCAATAATGACTGAAATTTTTGCAGATACGTCTGGTTGGGCAAGCTTCTTTGTGCGTACGGAATCCTTCCATGATTTGGCAAAAACTGCGCTGCTTCAGTGGCGAGCGGAAGAAAAACGCGTTGTTACCACCAACTATATTATTCTTGAGTTGATCGCATTGTTTACGAGTCCGTTGCGAATGCCGCGTGCGCAGCAAGTTAAAATCATTGACACGATCAAAACTTCTCCATGGGTGGATATCATTCACATAGACTCCGCGTTGGATAAAGAAGCTTGGCAATTGCTCAAAACTCGGCCCGACAAGGAATGGAGCCTCGTGGATTGCTCGAGTTTCGTTCTGATGCAACAACGCAACATCATGACGGCATTAACAACAGATTCACATTTCGAGCAAGCCGGTTTCGTTCGTTTGTTGAAATAGCGTTAACAGTCTTTGGGGATTTTATCAGAAATAAGGACGATGGGTAGCACGCCAGGAAGACAAATTTAATCAGCCCACGATGTGTTGTTGACTGAATGAAGCGCTTAAACTATCCGGAGGACGAAGCCGCCAACATCATTTAATCTTGCATCCGTCGCGGGGCTGCAACAGAATTCACACCAGGATTGGCAAAAGCATGACATCTGTGAACCATCAACGTGCGAGGCAACCATGGAAATTCAAATCAGAGCCGGCAAGCTGGAGACGGAGAAGTGTCCGGCGGTAGCGCTATTTCTGCCGCAAGAAACCCCCAGTTTGACCAACAAGGGAATTTATACCGCACTCATTTCACGAGTGCAGCGCCAAAAAGATTTTGCCGGCAAATTGGAAGAGACGCTTTGGCTCTATCCGCCGGAAGGCGGTGCGGAGCGCCTTTTGCTGGCCGGCATCGGCGAGTGGAGCGGCAAGGGGCCAAACGAGAATGTCGCGCGGCAAAATTTTCAATACGCCATCAGCCATGCCGTGCAAGCGGCGCGCAAACTGCCCATTGAGCATTTGTCCTTGTCGTTGGAAGGCCCGGTGGTGGAAAAATTCGGCTATCGTCTGGCAGCGCAATGGGCCGCCGAAGCGCTGTGGTTGGCGAATTATCGTTTTTTGCAATACAAGTCGAGCGTTCCGGAAAAAGAAAAACCGCTCGCGCGCGTAACGTTGCTCGGCCCTGACGGCCGGCACAGCGCTGAGATCAAGGAAGGCGCGCGCCTTGGCGAAATCATCGGCAAATGGACGTGCTTGGCGCGCGATCTGCAAAATACGCCGGCCAATGATTTGACGCCCGGCAAGCTGGCCGCGATTGCAGCGGAAAAGGCGGCCGAGCTGAAAATGGCCTGTCACGTTTATGATGAAAAAGCCCTCCACGACTTGGGCATGGGTGCCCTGCTTGGCGTGGGACAAGGCAGCGCGCATCCGCCGCGTTTTGTCGCCCTCGAATATCAACCGCCAAATCAGGCCAAATCCGTAAACGGGCCGATCGTGCTCGTCGGCAAAGGCATCACGTTCGATACGGGCGGCATTTCGATCAAGTCGTCTGATGATTTGGATTTGATGAAATTCGACATGTCCGGCGCCGCGGTGGTGCTGGCAGCTATCTGCGCGCTGGCGGAGCTGCAATCACCGTTGCCGCTGGTGGCGTTGATGCCGATGGCAGAAAATATGCCGAGCGGCACGGCACAGCGCCCGGGTGACATCGTTCGCACCTGCAACGGCAAAACGATTGAAGTCGCGGACACGGACGCCGAGGGCCGGCTCATTCTCGCGGATGCCCTGGCGTATGCCCATCGTTACCAACCCCAAGCAGTGATTGACCTGGCGACTTTAACCGGCGCGATTTACACCGTGCTCAGCGACACCGCCGCCGGGCTTTTTGGCAACGACGCGAATTTGATCGCGCGCCTCAAAAAATCGGCGGAACGTACGGGCGAGCGCGTGTGGGAGTTGCCGCTGTTTCCGGAATTTTTTGAGTACATGAAAAGCGACATCGCCGATATTCGCAACATCGCTTCGAAGCCGAGCGGTGGTGGCTCCAGCAAGGGCGCGGCGTTTCTCGCCACGTTTGCCGAAGGCTATAAATGGGCGCATCTCGACATCGCCGCGGTGGCGCATCCGCGTGAAGACAAGCCGCTGGTGCCCAAAGGCGGCAGCGGCTACGGCGTGCGGCTGCTCGTGCAGTTTTGTCGCGATTGGACGGAGTAAAGGAGTAACGGCGTTGTAAATTTTCAATAAACCCAACGATTGACGATGCCACAAAATCCTCTTCGCCTTGGTGTGATTGGCTGCGGCCTCGCGGCCGAAAATCTGCATTGGCCGGCACTCCGCCAAATGCCGGATAAATTTCAGATCGTCGCGGCCTGCAGCCGCACGCGGGAAAAAGCGCAAGCGTTCGCGCAGCTCGTTGGCGCCTCCAATATCGTCACGGAATACCGGCGCTTGTTGGAGACGCCGGAAATCGACGCGGTTTTAGTCGCCTTGCCAATTGAGCAAAATGCGCCCGTCGTGAAGGATTGTTTGTCAGCCGGCAAACATGTGCTTTGTGAAAAACCGTTGGCGCACACGCTCGCCGCGGCCAAGTCATTGCGGGATTTCGCGCAACAGGCGGCGCCGGTCTTGTTGGTGGGAGAAAATTATTATTACCGCGAAGATTTTAATGACGCGGTTGCGCTTATCCGCGCCGGCCAGATGGGCGAGGTGTTCTTGCTGGTTTATGAAACGACCGCGGCAATCGATCACACCAAAAGCTATGGCGCGACGGCGTGGCGGCAAGTGCCGGCGCATCGCGGCGGCTTTGTCAGCGATGCCGGCGTGCATCATGTCGCGGTGCTGCGCATGCTCGGCGGTGAGATTCGTCGCGTGCAGGCGTTTGCGAAAAATGTGCATCCCGTCATCCGCGCCGAGGACAATATTGTCGCAACGCTGGAGTTTGCCAACGGCGCCATTGGACAGTATTTCGCGACCTACACCGCAAAGACACCGAAACCGGCAACGCGGGTTCGGCTCTTTGGAACGGCAGGAAGCATTGAGATCTTGCATGGCGAGTTGAGCTTTTTTAACCCCACACTTGCCGCGCTGCCCGAAATTCGCCGCTATCCCAATTTTGACAATGGCATGAGCAATGAATGGAAAGCGTTTTATGAGGCCATTTGTCACAAAAAATCCTTTCCGAGCACAGCTGAACAATGTTTCACCGATCAGGAGATTATCTGGGCGCTGCTGGATTCTTCGGCGCAGGGTGAACTCATCAAGCTGAATTCCGCTCCAGGCTTGTAAAATTTTAGCTTGCATCCTGGCAAAAATTTTGCTAAATTTTACCTGCTTGCGAGCAACAAAAATTGACTCTCTCGCCCATCCGCTTCGGCGGATAATTTTTTGTCATTTTGAGTTTGTATTCCTCCCCGGCCTCGGCTTTCAGCAAAAATGAAACAAGGAAAATCAGGGTGCGGTGGGATGTTTATAAATGTATGTGTATTGAGCTTCGAGGCGCCGCCCGCAAGAGGCGGGGACTTCGTTGATGATCGAAAATGTTTCAAGAACTCACCAGCCGTTTTGAAAATATTTTTCGCAAGCTGAAGGGGCACGGCAAGCTGACGTCGGAAAACATCGCCGAAACCATGCGGGAAGTGCGGCGTGTGCTTTTGGAAGCCGACGTCAATTTCAAGGTGGCCAAAGAGTTCATCACCGCTGTTGAAAAAAAGGCGGTGGGGACAGAAGTTTTGCAAAGCATCACCCCGGGGCAGCAGGTCATCAAAATTATTTATGATGAATTGGTGGCGTTGCTGGGCGGGAGCGAGGCGCCGTTGCGGGAAGCCAATTTGCCGCCGACGGTGATTATGGTGGTGGGTTTGCAAGGCTCGGGCAAAACGACGTTCTGTGGCAAGCTCGCCAAGTTTTTGAAAGCGCGCAATCGCCGGGCAATGCTGGTCGCGGCGGACTTGCAACGCCCCGCCGCCGTCGAGCAACTGCGGGTGGTTTCACATGCGGCGGGCGCGGAATTTTATTCGCAGCCCGACTCGACGCCGCTCGAAGTGTGCCGCACTTCCATCGGCGCCGCGCGCCAACGCGGACTGGACACGGTTATTCTCGACACCGCCGGCCGCTTGCACATCAATGCCGAGTTGATGGAAGAGTTGGAAGCGATCAAGCAGGCGACGAAGCCGAATGAGATTTTGTTTGTGGCGGACGGCATGACGGGCCAGGATGCGGTGAATACGGCGCAAGCCTTTACGCAAAAATTGGATTTTTCCGGCGTCGTGCTCACGAAAATGGACGGCGATGCTCGCGGCGGCGCGGCGCTCTCCATCAAAACGGTCACGGGCAAGCCGATCAAGTTCATCGGCACCGGTGAGAAGGTCGAGGCGCTCGAAAAATTTCATCCTGAGCGCATGGCATCGCGGATTTTGGGCATGGGCGACATTGTGACGCTGGTCGAGAAGGCCTCGCAAAATGTCGACATGCAAAAGGCCCGCGAGCTGGAAAAAAAGCTGCGCCAGGCCGATTTCTCGCTGGAAGATTTTTACGACCAGTTGCAGAGCTTGAAGAAAATGGGGCCGTTGAGCCAACTGCTCAATATGATTCCCGGCTTGGGCGGGAAAATTCCGCAAGACGTCGAGATGGATGAGAAAGGCCTGGTGGTGATCGAGGCCATCATTCTTTCGATGACGCCGGAGGAGCGCCGCCGGCCGCACATCATCAACGGCAGCCGGCGCTTGCGCATTGCGAAGGGCAGCGGCACTTCGGTGCAGGAAATCAATCGTTTGCTCAAGCAATATGACATGATGCGAAAAATGTTGAAGCAGGCCGGACGCCACAAAGGACGGCGAGGTTTGTCTTTGCCGTTTTAAAGCCAGATCAATAATTGTAACGCCAAGAACACCGCAATAAAAAAGCGGGTTGGATTAAATTGTTTTTAACAAATTGAAAATTACCGAAAGGAGTCGTTTTGTCAGTTCACCTTCGCCTTCGCCGGATGGGCAAGAAAAAACAACCGCATTATCGTATCGTGGCGATCGATTCGCGGTCAGCCCGTGATGGAAAATATCTTGATAATGTCGGCACCTACAATCCGCGGACAGAGCCGGCAGCGGTCATGATCAATAATGATCGCGCTTTCTACTGGCTCGCCCAGGGCGCCAAGCCTTCGGATACGGTGCATGGATTGTTCCAGCGCCAGGGCATCATGCTGCGCTGGCATTTGCAGAAGTTGGGCATGGATGAAGCCAAAATCGGCGAAGAGATGCAAAAATGGCAGGCGCTGCAAGCCGAAAAACAAAAGCGCCAGGAAGCCCTGCGCGAACAACGCAAGCAAAAACGTAAAGCCAAAAAGGCGGCTGAAGCGGCCCCCAAAGAAGGCGCTGCCGCAGCTTAAGCTTTGGCAACTCCGACGGGAAGAGTTCACAGTTCAGGGTCATGGCAGCGGCCGAAGGAAGACGGCTGGTGCCGGAAAGGCGTTGGTGTTGGCGCCAATGCGCTTGGATGCTGGTGTCATGCAGTTTGCAGTGTGGGCTGAAAATTGGCAAAGGCAGTTTGCGGATTTTGAAAATATCGTCTCGGACTATTGCTGATGGAACTCGGAATAATTCAACAGGTCTCCGATTCCTGGAACGAGCGTGTATTTGCCAACTTTTCTGGAACGATCTCGAAAGGAGGATTGCTTTATGAAGGAATTCCTCGAGTTCATTATCAGGCATCTCGTCGACAAACCCAACGAGGTGCATGTCAACGAAGTCGATGGTGAGCGTACGGTCGTCTATGAGTTACGGGTCGGACAAGGCGATATGGGTAAGGTGATCGGCAAGCACGGTAAAACCGCGAAATCGGTGCGGACGTTGCTGGCCGCCGCCGCCGCCAAATCCGGCAAGCGGGCCGTGCTGGAGATTCTCGAGTAGTGGCGCGAGACGGTAATCTCTTCCTTCTTTAATCAGTCTGTTGCGGCGGGATAGAGCTGTTCGTCTCGTCGCCCTTTTGCTTCGGGGCAGATACTTTTAAATGTTGACGTATCGTCCTCGGCGGATGTTTTTTTTCAAAAATTTTAGCCGGGAAACGGCGATGAAAAGCCGTGCGGTTTACGATAATGAACCCTAATCCGCCCTCCCTGGTGATGATCGGTGAAATCGTTCGCGTGCACGGTTTGCGTGGCATGGTGAAGGTTCGCGCCACGGCCGAGGAGCCGGAACAATTTTCCCGATTACAAAAAATTCTGTTGCAGCGCGGGACTTCCACGCTGGGTGAGTACTGCATTGAAGCGATGCAACTGGGTCACGACGGAATTTTCATCAAATTCCGGGAGGTCGATGATCGCAACCAGGCGGAACATTTGCGCGGCGCCCAGTTGATGATTCCGCGAGAAGAATGCCTGCCGGCGGCGGCGGGCCAATTTTACCAATTCGAGCTGGTCGGCTTGCCGGTTTATAAGACCACCGGTGAATTCCTCGGCGAGATTGCCGAGGTGATGCGTTACCCCGCCAACGACGTGTGGGTTATTCGCCGCGGCCAAGCCGAAAAACTGATTCCGGCAATTGACTCGGTGATACAACAAGTTGATCTCCCGAACCGGCGTGTGGTTATCGCGCCGCTCCCGGGATTGTTGGAAGATGAATCGTGATTGAAGCCTAGATGCAGATTCACCTCATTACCGCTTTTCCCCAGTTCTTTGCCAGCCCGCTCGGTGAGAGCATGATGAAACGGGCGAGCGCCAAAGGCCTCGCCGAATTTGTGGTGCACGATCTGCGCGATTACACGACGGACAAGCATCGCAGCGTCGATGATTATCCGTATGGCGGCGGACCGGGCATGATCATGAAACCCGAGCCGTTTTTCGCGGGCGTCGAGCATATTCGGGCCCGCTATGATTTGCCGGCGGCGCGCGCGATCATGATGTCGGCGCAGGGCAAAAAATTTTCCCAGGCGCAGGCGAACCTGCTGGCGCAAGAGCCGGCGCTGATTTTTCTCTGCGGCCATTACAAGGGCGTCGATGAGCGCGTGCAGCAATATTTGGCCACCGAAGAAATTTCGATTGGCGATTATGTGTTGACCGGCGGTGAGCTGCCGGCGTTGGTGGTGATCGATGCGGTGGTACGCTTGCTCCCCGGTGTGCTCGGTGATTTGGACTCCGCCACCGGCGATTCGTTTCAAACCGGCCTATTGGACTTTCCGCATTACACGCGGCCGGAAGAGTTTCGGGGCTGGCGGGTGCCGGAAGTTTTGCTTTCCGGGCATCATGCGAAAATCGCGCAGTGGCGGCAAGAACAAGCGGCGGCGCGCACTCGCGAACGGCGGCGGGATTTGCTGGAATCTAAAACCGATTCCTGAGAGAATTCATTGCGCCGGAAATTTCACAGCAAATTGACAATTTTAAATTGTAACGTTCAATTTAAAATTAATAAATATGACCCAAGGAGGATAAATCATGAACCGACTAGAGGCTTTGACGGCCAGCCAACTCAAAACCGGATTGCCCGACTTTGGGCCGGGCGACACGGTGGCTGTCCACTGCAAAGTGGTTGAAGGCGATAAAGAGCGCACGCAGATTTTTGAAGGTGTCGTGTTGCAACGCAAGGGCAGAGGCATCGGCGCGTCGTTTACGGTGCGCAAGATTTCCGACGGCATCGGCGTGGAGCGCATTTTCCCGCTGCACTCGCCGAATATCGAGAAGATCGATCATCTGCGCAAAGGCAAGGTTCGCCGCGCCCGTCTGTATTATTTACGCGATTTGAAAGGCAAGGCCGCGCGCATCAGCGAAAAGAGGTGAAGCATGTGCAAACCTGGAAAACCGCTATTACGAAGTTGGTGATAGCGGTTTTTTTTATCCCGGGTCTGGGTAATGCCCCGATGACGGGATAACTGCCCGGGCGCTTTAACCTAATGAGTTTTGACATTCAAGCCATTCAAGTTCGGTAATTTTTCGTAGTTCCGCCCCTTGTGGGCGGCTGACGAAGCCACGGGTTTTCGCGGTACAACATTGCCCCACAGAGGGCAGAACTATAATTTGTTGCCGATTTTGATCGTCAAACTTCATTGGAATGCAGCAAAAGCGCCCGGGCAGTACTTGTGACATCAATATTCGTGCTGCCTGGAAAATTTTGTGGAAAATTTTTGCTTGACTTATTAGCCGCGTTCTCGTATATTTACGACGTTTCAGTAACATCATGATCGTGTTCTTTTGCTTCGCTGCATCGCTGGAGGAAAACTCGGGTTTAGTCTTCACGGCCCGGATCATGGTTGCAGCTTGTCGCCGTGGCGGCGAGTTGCGGCCAAGTGACCGGGTTTTTTATTTTAGCCGCGCCCGCAATGAGGCGCGCTGCAAATTCAACAACTTTGATTAGACATCTTTTGGAGAATTGTGAGGGTTACTATGAAAATCGCGCTTGATGCGGGACACGGCGGCATCTTCCCCGGCGCCATTGGCGTCAATCCATTTGAGCTGCGCGAAAAGGACGTCATGTTGGCTCTGGCTTTGAAAGTCGGCAAGCTGTTGAAGCAAACCGGCCATCAGATCATTTACACGCGCCAGGAAGACAAGCAGCTTGATGAAAATATGCGCACAGATTTGTTGAAGCGCATCGCTTGCGCCAATGACAGCCATGCCGATTTATTCGTCAGCTTGCACTGCAACGTGTACTCCGATCCCAACCCCGAGGGCATTGAAACGCTGTACAGCCTGGAATCCCCGCTGAGCGAAAAGCTGGCGCGGGCGATTCAAGATTCCGTCGTTTCGACTTTTACCGATCACGTCAATCGCGGCGTCAAGCCGAAAGACCTGTTCATTCTGCGGCACGCGCAAATGCCGGCTTGCCAGCTCGAAACCGAATTTATTTCCAATCCCACCCAGCTAGAATTTCTCGCTTCCCCGGCGAATCAGGAAAATCTTGCGCGCGCCATTGCCGACGGCATCAGTGATTTTGCGGAAACACAGGCGCCCGCGAAGCGCCATTAGAAAATGCTTGCTTGCCGCCCAAAACTGCGCTATATTTTAAAACCCTGACGAACAAATGAACGGAAAATCGTATGCCGGAAGCGCAGTCAAGTTGGTTCGACAAAATTGTGGATTTCTTTCGCCGGCTTTTTGGTGGCGGTGATGGCAAGCCGCCGGAACCGCCAACACCCACCCCAACTCCGCCGGAGGAAACCGGCCGTTTTATTGCGGTCGATGCCGGCCATGGCGGCACTGATACAGGCGCGATCAATTCAACCGTCGGCATCAACGAAAAAACTGTAACGCTGGCGATTTCCCAAAAACTAAAAACGGTTCTCGAAAACCGTGGCCATCGCGTGCGGCTGACGCGCAGCGACGATACGTTTGTCGAGCTCACACGCCGCGCCGAGATCGCCAATAATGCCGGCGTGGAAATTTTTGTGAGCATTCACTGTAACTCGGCGGAAACTTCCACCGCAGTCGGCATCGAAACATATCATCACACCAACTCGGCGAACGGCCGCGTGCTGGCGACTAAAATTCACGAGGCGATGATTGCCGCCTTTCCAACGCACACCAATCGCGGCGTTAAATCCGCCAACTTCGTGGTGCTGCGCGAAACCCAAATGCCCGCTTGTCTGGTGGAAACGGAATTCATCTCCAACAATCAACAAGCACGATTTCTCCAGGATCCGGCGAATCAGCAGAAAATCGCGAATGCCATTGCCGATGGCATGGCGGTATATTTTCGTTGAAATAAACATTTGGGAGGCTATATGGATTCAACCAATAAGTTAAAACTGTTCCGTATGAGCGGGAGATTTCTCATCTTTCTTGGGCTGGGCGTTGCACTCTATAATTGGTTTGTTCAACACGCTTCAGCAATTTCACCGCTTGCAATGGTTTTAATGGCTGCTGGGGTTCTAACTCTGACCACGGTGGAATTGATCAATTGGGTGAAAACAGGGTCATGGCGGCTGAAATAAGAGTTAGGCGTTTCCTTTGCGCATCCTTTAACCGGCAGCCACCGAAAGACAAAGAATTGAAAATGACCATCAAAGAATCGCTCGGCTTCACGGTGCTTTCCTTGCTCATGGCGTGTCTTCTCCTTGGCCTGCAAGCCGGTTGCAAAACCGACCAACCCATCGCTGCAGAACTGCAAAGTCTCCAAGGAACATGGGAGGGAGTTGCACTGAGCCAAGAGACGCCAGGCGGACCATTTGTTAAGTCGGCCGGCACAATCACCATCACAATCACCGGCAATTCATTCCACTTTCACCGGGACACGAACTTTTGGTTTGAGACGACAATTACATTGCCCGCAGGCACAGCCCCTCAGCAGCTACACGCCACAATCAAAGATAATGCGCCGTCCCAAGGTAGTAATGCCATCGGCAAAGTGGTCGTCGCCCTCTTCAAGATTGAGGAGGGGATACTGACCTTGGCTGCGAGAGGTGACGGTTCCGAAGAGACGCCGATAAGCTTTGAAGATGAAAATGTTACGCGCTACGAACTCCGGAAGGTTCAACATCAAAAGAAGAATACCCAACCACCCAGAACCAAATGAACCGGAAACGCCTAACAGCGGCCTGCAGGCGGACGGGACAACGGTGGCATAATTTCGACGTCAGTACATCGCACAACCTTTTGTGGTATTCCGACGCCTGTACTTCCGAATGTCTCGCCGCTGAGGCCGGTGTTTCGCTCTTTATTTTTCTGAAAATTCAGCTAATTTTTCGATTCAAAAAATTCAGGTGAAATGACAACCCACCTAAATAAAACGAAATTTTCTTATGATCAAATTCATCAAATGCGCTGAAACCGCCGGCTTTGAGGAAATGGCTCAAGCGCTGGAAGCCAGCGGCGTGAAGGTGCTCAAGCAATACAAGCTCACCGGCATTTTCAAAGTTGAAGTTCCGGATGATCACCCGACGCTTCTCCCGCAGACGAACCAGCTTTCCAAACAGAGCCTGCAGAAAGTCGTCAAAGGCTTGACTGTCACCGAGGTGTATGATGATTTCCCGGTGAAAGCATTGCTCGATCAGGCCGTGCCGCGCACCAGCGTCGATTTGGTTTGGAAACGCCTGAAAAATGAAGGCGAGGGCATGATTCTCGGCATCTGCGACTCCGGCGTCGACGCCACGCACGGCGATTTGGCGGGACGAATTCTCGGCACCGCGGATTTTACCGGCGAAGGCGATTTTGATGGCAACGGCCACGGCACCCATTGCGCCACGATTGCGGTTGGCGACGGCAGCCGCTCAAACGGCAAGTATCGCGGCGTGGCGCCGAAGGCAAAATTATATATGGCAAAAGGTTTAGATTCTGTTGGAAACGGGTCTGCATCTGCAATCGCCGATGGTATAGAATGGTTACATGAGCGAGGTGCGCACGTTATCAGCCTCAGCCTGGGCGGCACGGCGCGGGCAGGTGTTAAGGATATTTTACAAATTACCTGCGAAGCCGCGATGGAGGCGGGAATTGCGGTGTTTTGCGCTGCTGGCAACAGCGGCCCGGGTGAACGGACGATAGCCACCCCGGGCGTTTCCACAAAAGTCATCACCGTTGGCGCGTCCGATGATCAGGATAAAGTTGCGGACTTTAGCAGCCGCGGCCCCACGGTGAACGGCGATGAGAAACCGGATGTTGTCGCGCCGGGCGTCAACATCATCGCCGGACGTTCCAAAAATACCGCGCTCGGCCGCGTGATTGATGATTATTATGTCGAACTCTCCGGTACGAGCATGGCGACGCCGTTTGCAGCGGGCGTCGGCTTGCTGATGTTGGAAGCGAAAAGTGATCTGCAGCCGGAGGAAATCAAAGCGGCGCTCGAAAAGACGGCGCTGGATTTGAAAACCGGCAACGACAATGTCGAAGGCGAAGGCCGCATCGACGCCTATGCGGCGATTACCGGCGGCGAGCCGCATGAACCGATTGAGACGCCGGAACGCGCCTGTCTGCTGCGCCGGATTTTCGGCAGCAGCGCGGCGGCGATGACGATGTTTTATTTTGTGCGCGAGCGGCTGCTGAAACCGCTCCCCGGCGGGAACTGGCTGGTCGCGCGCTATTATCAAGTGTCGCAATTCGTTCTGCGGCCCGGGAAATTGCAACCGATGTCACATCATTAAAATACGTTTTACGTTTTTATTTTTTGCGTTTTATTCTTATAGTCAGGATGGCTTGGCAGAGTGCTACGGCCGCAGGAGCGGCGTAGCGCGGCGCCCGAGGGATTGGCAGCAATGAATTTTCAACAGGGATTTTTATGGCAAGGATAGCTTCGATGGACAGTGTTTTTGTGCGCGTGAATGAAAAGCAGTACGGCCCGTTTTCACCCCGGGAATTGCGGGCGATGATCGATAAAGGCAAGTTCAGCAAGGATGATTTAATCTGGAGTGAAGATCAGGATCAGTGGGTGACGGCCACCGATTTTAATGCCCTGCGTTACATTTTGCCGACCGGCGAGGCTGCCGAGCAGCGTCCCAAGCGCGTAATCGCCGTCGGTGGCGGCAAGGGCGGCGTCGGCAAAACCGTCTTCACCTCCTCGCTCGGCGTTGGTCTCGCCAGTTTGGGCAAAGACGTGGTCATGGTCGATGCCGATCTCGGCGGCGCCAACCTCCACACCGTGATGGGGATTCTCGAGCCGAAATATACGTTTTTTGATTTTTACACGATGGCGGTGGAAGACATCAAAGATATCGTGTTGCCCACGCCGGTGGACGGCCTCAAATTGATCAGCGGCGCCTGCGGCACGCTGGGTCTCGCCAATCCGAAATACCAACAAAAGCTCAAATTCATCCGCCAATTGCGCACCATCGACGCCGATTTTATTTTGCTCGATCTCGGCGCCGGTTCGTCGTTCAATGTCATCGATTTTTTTCTCGCCGCCGATGACGGCATCGTCGTCACCAATCCGGAGCCGATGGCGATTCAGGAGTGCTTCAATTTCATCAAGATTTGTTTGCTGCGCCGCTTGCAGCTTGCGTTTCGCAGCAATGAGCGGGTGATGGAAATTCTCGAAAGCGACGAGTTGAATCGTCCGGGCCGCATTCACATTCCCATGGTGGAAGTGGTCAAAAAAGTGCGGGAAATCGACGCCAGCGCCGCCGGCATGATGGAGGAAGTTTTGGCGGCGCATCGCCCGAAGCTGGTGCTCAACATGGTGATGCAAAAGGATGACATTAAAGAAGGCATCGCCATTCAAGCGGCCGCGGCGGAGTTGTTGTCGATCGACATCGAATATCTCGGCTTCATCACGTACGATCAAAACGTGCGCAACGCCGTGCGCGAATTGAAACCCTTTTTGCTGCAAAATCCGCAATCGACCGCCTCGCAGGATCTCGCCAAATTGATCAGCGTGAAAATCCTTGGCCAGTCTACCATCAACAGCTTCTTCGAGAAGCGCAAATTGCGCAAGCAGCTCATGGAACAGCGCGCCGAATATCCCGAATTGAATTTGCACCAACAAGCGCCGATTTGCTCGATCAAGTGCTTCTATTGGGGCGACTGCGATTATCAAAACGGCGGCCATCCCTGCTCGGTGCGGCATCTGGAGCCGATTTTTAAGCAGTAGCCTTAATAAAAAGCGCTGCACATGGACCGTCTTCGGCGAAATAGCCACTAAATAAATATTTGATGGAAAGTCGACTGTGCCACTTTATGACAAACCTGTTCGAATTTTGATGCGTGAGATGGTGGCTGCGCTGGGACTTGTTCCTGGTCGTGTCTTCACGAAGGATGAAGTGCTTGATTGGTTCAAATCGAACTATCCACGTGTTAAAGAAGGCACAATTACAGCACATCTAATTCGATTCTCGACCAATGACAAAAATCGCCTGCACTACCACCTTCGAGATGATGGTACCGACGATGTCTTCTTCAAGCTTAATGGCAGTCGTTTTCGATTATATGAACCTGGGGGCGATTCCGCGCCAATTCATAAAGGCGGACTAATTCAAGAGACCAGATCCACCCAGTTAGCCGATGAGCAAAATAGTGACGACTCTGAATTTGCGTACGAAGACGATCTTCGGGATTATCTTGCGCAAAATCTGTACCTTATTGAGCCTGGCCTTGTTCTCTATAACGACGAAGGCATTTCCGGCATTGAGTTCCCGGTTGGCGGTCGTTTCGTGGATATTCTAGCGGTCGACTCGGCTGGTGGTTATGTCGTCATTGAGCTAAAAGTATCGCGTGGTTATGACCGCGTAGTAGGCCAGTTACTAAGGTATATTGGGTGGATTGAAAAACATCATGCCGAGCCGGGGCAACGAGTCCGTGGTGTGATCGTTGCAAAGGAAGTGTCGGAAGATCTTCGACTGGCTTGCGCGCGCATCCCAGACATTCGGTTGTTCGAATACACGTTATCAGTTTCACTGCGCGAGGTGGATGCGCAACACTCTTGCAAAGAAAAATAAAAATTGCATCAATCGAATTTTCTGCTATATTTTAAAATGCAATTTTATGATT
>JAJVHT010000019.1:5665-17995 GCA_022072515.1 bacterium | reverse complement strand
GCCTCGAAAAATGATTGCGGCTGCTCGTATAAACTCTTGCAGCTTCGTCCCCAAATTTCTTCGTAGGCCGGGCTGACGTACAACATGGTCGATTGTTGGAGATCAGACATCCAAAAGACCTCGCGAATGTTTTCGGCGATTTGCCGGAAACGTTCTTCGAGCGTTTGCAATTGCTCAAAGCGTTCGAGCAGTTTGCTCTGTGCCTGCTGGCGCGCTGAAATATCGCGAAAAACCAAAATCGC
This sequence comes from bacterium, assembly GCA_022072515.1. GTDB lineage: Bacteria > Zhuqueibacterota > Zhuqueibacteria > Zhuqueibacterales > Zhuqueibacteraceae > Zhuqueibacter. Next base: position 17,753 of record JAJVHT010000019.1, on the reverse strand, counting down.
GCCGGTAACGTTGCCGCTTTCATCGCGCAGCGGCACGGCACTGTCATCGATGGGAATTTCCCGGCCATCCTTTGCCAACAACCGTGAATAACCATCGCCGCTGCCCTCCTGCGAAACGCGGTTGGCGAGCCGATCCGTCGTTTCGATAATTTTAAAAATTTCCGCCAACGGCCGGCCAGCCGCTTCTTTTTGGTTCCAGCCGGTCAGCGTTTCGGCCACGAGGTTCATGAACGTCACAGCGCCTTTGCCGTCGATGACGATGACGGCATCATTGATGGTTCTCAGGATTTTTGCCAGCCATTGCTCGCGCTCCTGCAACTTTTGGGTCATCCGATGCTTGTAGAGCGCCATGTCGATGGCGATGTGCAGCTCTCTTTCCTCGAACGGTTTGAGAATATAGCCAAACGGTTCGGTAATCTTGGCGCGCTGCAGCGTCCGGTCATCCGAGTAAGCGGTGAGATAAATAACAGGAATGTTATACAAGGCCAGAATTTTTTGCGCCGCCTCCACACCGTCTTGATAGCCCTTGAGCATGATGTCCATCAGCACCAAATCCGGCCGGGCTTCGCCGGCTTTTTGCACGGCCTCTTCACCGGTTGCGACGGTGCCGGTAACGATGTAGCCGAGGCTCTTCAAGGTATTGTGAATATCTTTGGCAACGATATTTTCATCCTCGACGATCAGAATTCGGGCGGGGGTCTCGAAGCTCATTCTTAAACGTCCTTTTTAATGCCGAAAGGCAATTGTAAATTTGGTGCCGCCGTGGCGTTCCAGGGTGATCGCGCCGTGAATCTGCTCGACCAACGTATTGACCAACTGAAAGCCCAATGATTCGGTTTGGCGAAATTCCAAATCGGGAGACAAACCAATGCCGTTATCGCTCACGGCTAAGGTGATTTTTTTGTCGGCATCCTCATGAAATTCTAAACCAATTTCGCCGCCGGCGCCGTTGGGAAAAGCGTATTGCAGCGCATTGGCGACCAGTTCATTAATGATCAGGCCGCAGGGAACGGCCCGGTCAATGTCAAGGCTGATGGGATCGACGTTGAGCCGCGGCGTGATGTTGTTGGCATTCACTTGATGGGAACGAAACAGATGCACGACCAAATTGCGAATGTAAGCGCCAAAATCAATCGACGTCAAGTCTTCCGATTGATACAGTTTTTCGTGAATCAGGACGATGGCTTTCAACCGATCCTGGCTTTCCTTGAAGCGGGCGCGGGCATGCGCATCTTGAATATAGCCGGCTTGCAGATGCAGCAGGCTCGAAATGACCTGCAGATTGTTTTTGACGCGATTGTGAATTTCTTTGAGCAGCAATTCTTTTTCTTTTAATGAAATGCGGGCTTGCTCTTCGGCGTGCTTGCGGTCGGTGATGTCGAGCGCGATGCCGATCAAGCCGATCACCTGGCCCTCGGCGTCGCGCAAAGGCTCGGTTTTGCTGTCGAATAATCGCCCATTCCATTCCGTTTCGTAAGCCACGGATTCGCCTTTGAGGGCGCGATAGTGCATGGCAATGGGCAGGAAATCCGGTGAGGAGGTTTGAAAGAATTCAAACAAGCTCATGCCGACCACTTGATTGGCGTGCAGGTCTAAACGATTCAACCCGGTGCCCAGTGAAGAAGTAAAACGCAATTCCGCATCCGTCGTCCACAAAATCGCCGGCATCTGACTGGTTAGTAAACGCATCTGCGCTTCGCTTTGCATCAATTCGCGCTTTGAAATTTCTGCGCCGCGGCGGGCTTCGTCCGTCGCCGCCAGAGCGGTTTCCAACTCGGCCTTCCGGCGTTCTTCTTGAAAGCGCAGCGCTTCAAGGCGCTTAAGCGATCGCACCCGGGTAAAATGAATCAGCATGGCTAAAACACTGGCAGTGAAGAGCGCAAACCCAAAATGGGTCCATTCCGGCGAATGCGCCGACAGTAACATCACGATCACCCAGCCGCTGAAGGTGATGAGCAAAACCAAACCCAACCAAAACAGGGACAAATAGAGAAAGCCGGCGCCAATAACCAATAAAATGAGATTGGTTGTTTGAATCGGCTCAGCCGTCAAATAGAGATGCAGCAGGCTATTCACCAAAATCAAGCCGATGATGACCGCACCCATGGGATGGGCCCAACGCTCCGGCAAAGGTGACCGCCGCAAGAAAAGGCGGATCATGAGCAACAGGAGCGCCGTGGCGCCTGCCAGCAGGCTCATGGGCAGGGCCAGCGTGTCCGGTAAAACGAGGGCATGGCTGATTGCAAATACCGCATAGAGGGCGCTAAGCCCGGCGGAAACCGGCAACAGACTATCGCGAACGACGAAGTTCAGCGCCGCCTTAAGTTCGGCTGCCGTTACTTGTGGGAGTGGCTCTGCCGGCGCTTTTTTAGAAGGGAAGTTCAGCGCCGCGGTTCTGTGTTCCATCGGGTTCTCCGTGGACGGCAAAAGCGTTGTGTTGAGGCAACAAAATCGTGAAGGTCGTGCCGCCGATTCGATCGAGCTGAATCGTGCCTTCAAGCTGATCGGTTAATGTACTGACCAATTGCAAGCCGAGCGAGTCCGTTTTATTAAAATCGAAATTCGGCGGCAAGCCGGCGCCATTATCGTGCACGATCAGCGCCAATTGGCCGTTGCTTTCCTGGTGCAACTTGATCTGGATTTCACCTTCGACGCCGGGTGGAAAGGCATATTTGAGCGAATTGGTCACCAACTCGTTGACGATGAGGCCGCAAGGAATGGCCGTGTCGATGTCGAGCAAAATTTTTTCAATATCGATGCTGAGCCGCACCGCGCGGGCATGAGCGCCATACGAGCGCAAGATATGCGTAGTTAAATGGCGGACATATTCCGCAAAATCGATGCGCGCCAGATCTTTGGACAAATACAATTTCTCGTGAATGAGCGCCATGGATTTGACGCGGTTGCGGCTTTCTTTGAAGATCTCGCCGGCAAATTTATCTTGAATATAACCGGATTGCAGGTTAAGCAAACTCGAGATAATCTGCAAATTGTTTTTGACCCGGTGATGAATTTCTTTCAACAAAACTTCTTTTTCTTTCAACGAGGCCTTGATGTGCTCTTCGGCCTGTTTGCGAACGGTAATGTCGCGTGCCGAGAACAAAATGCGGTGGATGGCGTTGGCCGGGCCGGGAATTCCCGTGAGCAGCGCTTCCATTTGAATCCATTCACCGTTTTTTTTGAGCAGACGCAATTCAATCGTTTTTCTCGTATTGGCCGCCAACAAGCTGTTGATGGTGGCCAACACGCGCGGCACCTCTTCGGGATGCACCACGCTAAAAAGATTTTGATGCACCAGCTCGTTGGGCGTATAGCCGATCACATAATAATGTGACGGCGAAGCGTACATCACATTGCCGTCCAAATCCAGCAGCTCGATCAAATCCAGTGAATTTTCCGCGAGCAAACGGTAGCGTTCCTCGCTCTCGCGCAAGGCTTCTTCGGCCCAGCGGCGCTCGGTAATGTCGTAAAACGAAGCGACGACGGCATAAGGTTTCGGCTCGCCCGGCCGCAGCAGCGGCTGGGAGTTGATCGAAATCCACGTCAACTCGCCGCTCGGTTTGTTGATGCCCATGATGACATTGGCGCACGACTGGCCGGTGCGCCGTGAAATCGTTGCCGGATACGTCTCATTGGGAAACGGCGATCCATCTTCGTGAATCGCGCGCCAGAATGAATCCGAGGTCGGGAGTTTCCGCAGTTGTTCGGCGGTCAGCCCAAGAATTTGCTCGGCGCTGGCATTGCACGCGATGATACTGCCGTCCGCGTCATACAAAATGACGCCTTCGGCCAGCGCGCCGATCACCGAGCGATAACGCTCTTCACTCTCACGCAAGGCCGCTTCCGTGCGTTTGCGGAGGCTGATATCGCGCAGAATGCCTTCGTGATAAATCACCCTCCCCGCCGTATCGTAAACCAGGCGGCCATGATCTTCCACCCAAACTTCGCTGCCGTTCTTATGCCGCAAACGAAAAACATCGATCTCATCGCCGCCGGCGCGCTGCAATTGGTTGACGATAATGTCGCGTTCCTGTTCCTCAAAATAGAGATCTTTTTTAATGTCAACCGCCATCAGCTCTTCTTTACTCGCGTAACCGAGCATTTTCACCATCGCCGCATTGACTTCGATAAACTTGCCGTCCGGCGTGCTGCGATACACGCCGTCGGTCAAGTGCTCGATCAAGGTGCGATAGCGTTCTTCGCTTTGCCGCAGCGCTTCCTCAACAGATAGGCGCGTCGTCAGGTCGCGTAAAATGCCTTCGTGATAAATAACGTTGCCGGCTTCGTCCGTAATGAACCGTCCATGATCTTCCAACCAAATTTCTTGTCCATCCTTGCGCCGGTGGCGCACGGCAACGACGCCATCTCCGGCAGGCTGGCGGGCCGCGAGCAGGGCATTCTTTCTTTCTTCGGGTGAAAAGTAAATTTGGGTATTGATATCGACCTGCAGGAGTTCTTCTTTGCTGTCATAGCCGAGCATTTTGACCAACGCTGGATTTACCTCGACATATTTTCCAGCGGGGGTGCTGCGATAGACGCCGTCGGCCATGTGTTCAACCAGTGTGCGATACCGTTCTTCCGAAAGACGCAATGAATCTTCGAACTGCCGGTGCTCGGTGATGTCGAGGCATGAACCGGCATATCCGGCAAAGTTGCCCTCCGGCAACATGCGCGGCACGCCGGAATTTAATATCCACCGGTACACGCCGTCATGGCGTTTTAAGCGGTATTCCATGCTGAACTCGCGCCGCGCCGCGAACGCGGTGTGATAAACATGCAAGCACTCGGACAAATCTTCGGGATGAACGTTCTCCATCCAACCATTGCCGAGTTCCTGCTCCAGCGCCTTACCCGTGAATTCCAACCAGCCTTTGTTGACATACGTACAGAGTTTATCGCGGCCGGACATCCACAACAAGACCGGCGCTGCGTCGGCCATGCTGTGAAAACGGGCTTCACTGCCATGCCAAGACTTTTCGGCGAGCTGGCGTTGCGCTAAATCGCGTTGATAGCGCCGTAGAATGATGCCTAAAAAAACCGTCGAGACGCAGGCAACGACCACCAGCCAATTCATGTCACGCCAACTCAGCATAAGCAGCGTCAGCAGCAGCATACCCCACCACCCCCAAGGGGATTTAAATAGTGGTTTCATAATTCGACCAGGGTAACCGATGCCGAAATGACCGGTTCATGTCACGCAGAAATTTTGCGTCCGTGCACGAGAATGGCCGTGGCTAAAATGGACCACCGCGTCGTATCGCCGCGAAAGACGAATGTTTGCAACAGGCGTTTCAGACGTTGATTTTTTACCACGTCCAGCGGGGCGGTGATATAGTCAGTGCGTAAAACCTCGAACCCATGGGCGCGCAGCAATTGGACAATGTCGCGGCGGCGGTAAATGCGCGCGCGGGCAATGCGACGATGCCAGCGCTGCGGTAGCCACGAGAGAAAAGGCACGCGATGCCATGGCAGCACCGGCAAATACGCGCCGTGCGTTTCAAAAATCCATCCCTTGTTCGGCACCGAAAGAACAATTTCGCCCTGCGGTTTCAAAACGCGGTGCAGCTCGCGCAACGCCGTCGTTTCATCATGAACGTGTTCGAGCACGTCAAAGCTGATCACAAGATCGATAGCGCCGCTGGCCACCGGCAGATGTGCGCCATCATACTGAATTGGAATGATCTGCTGGCGCTGTTGCTGATTCAGATGTTGCTGCAGGATCTGCAAATCGTGCAGCGCCACATCGATGGCAAGAATTTTTCCGCCCGCCGGCGAAAATTCACAGGTTTGGGCGCCGTTACCACAACCAAAATCGATGACGAATTTATGGGCTAAAGTAACGGCCGCGGTTGTAAGGCGAAAGCGGCGTTTGACGATTTCCTGTCCGTATGCTGCCGGTTTGCCGAGAGCAATCTTGGGGACGGCCATTTTCAATCAGATTCGACTGCCCGGGCGCTTGGGTCGAGTTCTATTCTTTCTGGATTTTGCCCAAAGTGACCGCACAGTATTTTCCTCCGTAACTTTTATTATACTCAAGCTGGACTTGTTAGTCAAGGGATTTTCCCGCCTCAAAAAAACATTTGCTAATTTGTCAAAATTTGGTTAGTATTTAACTCACTTTTAATCAGGAGGAACAATGCGATATTTCAGAAATTCGATAATGACGGCAGTGATGCTGGCACTCGTTTCCAGCGCCTTTGCCCAGGATCAGGTGGTGGTTATTCCCCAGCCTGTGGCCGGCGCTCCCACCGCTTATGTCGATCAGGCCAATCTTTTTGCCAAGGCGTATCATCTCTTTCGCGATGGGTTCGCTACCTCGGCGGTCGATAGCTTAAAAAAATTGTTGGACAACAGCGGCATCAAATTGGATTTGCGGAATTACTACATCTTGGTCGCCAATTTCACCGACGGGGCGACGCCGATTGGTTTGTTGCACGAAGGCAGTGATTTTTTTGACACGCGTTTATACGGCTTGCGCGACGCCAAGCTGTATTACATTTTCCTTTCGCGTAGCCACGCGACTTCGTTTACTTCCACCTTGTTGACCGCCAAAGATTCGCCTTTTATGCAGGCGCTGCCGCAGTTTCTCGGGTTGGTACTGCCGTATATTTCTCCGGGCATGAAAGTTCAAGAATTGCAACCGGACACGACGTGGATCGATATGCGCGAGTATGAAATTCCCGCCCAATTTCAAAAATTCTCGAATATCTCCGTGCTCGTGAAAGCGGAGTTGCCGGCCGAGCGAGTGCTGGCCACAATTATTCTGGATAACACGTCGAAAGAGCGCTGGAGTTTCGGCGTCGCCACGGCGATTACCAGTGTGCAAGACGTTGATTTCAGCATTGGCGATGATGGCGTCATCCGGATTCAACCCAAGCCGCGCGGTGATTTGGCCAGTTTTGCCGTGCTCAATTATAATTTCCAACCGGTGGACACCAAAGCCCGGCAGTTGGCAACTTCCTTTCATCTGCTCGGCGGCATGCGACTGGCGACGGTGATCGAACCGATGCTCGGCATCGGATTTGGCGTGCCGGTGTCTAACTTCGAAGTCCATTTGTTTGGCGGCTATAGCCTCGAGTTTGCGCAAGAATTAAAATCAGGCTTTGTCGTGGGGCAAGCCGTTAAAGAAGATCCCTTTAAAACCAAACTGCGCGGCAAACCCCGTTTCGGCATTGAATTAAAGTTCCCGTAAGCGAGATGACAAGTCTCGTGACTTCACCCTGTTGATCACCCACAGATCAAAGACTCGACCGGAGCGTTTAAAAGTTTTCTACAGACAGGATAACTGCCCGGGCGCTTTTGCAGCGTTCCATAAATTAAAGCACCCGTGCAGTACCTGTGAGGCTTTGCCGAGCAACAAGCTACCCGCCACCAGCCTTTCACCATACCTTTGGAATCAACCGCGCGGGGGTTTGCGCTTGATATTTTTTCCACGTTTCGCCCAAGCGGCTGGCAAGTAATTGCTCCTCTTTCGTGAGGCGCCACACGATGGCCGGGATAACCAAGACCACCAGGGCTATCGCGCCGATCATGCTTTGGAATAATATTGCAATCCCGAGATATGAAATCATCAAGCCGAGGTAGGAGGGATGCCGCACCGACGCATACGGCCCGCCGGTCACGAGCTTGTGTTTGGGCTCGACTTTGACATGCGGCATCAAGACCGAGCCGGCTTGGTAAAATGCCCATAAACGCAAGGCTGATCCCGCTGCGAAGAGCAGGAGACCCACCCAATTCCACCATTGCATCACCGGCAAGGCGGCGGCCTCTAATTTATAACGCGATTCTAGAATCGGCGCCAGCAGATTGGTAAAAAAACTGAGGCCGATGATCCAGGAAGTAACCTTGGATTGATCTTCGTCCCGGCGATAATGGCGCGCGGTCTCCGCCCCTGGAATAAAGACTTCGGCCAGCCGGGTCAGTAAAATGACGCCAACCAAGGTTGCCAACAACGGCGTAAGTTCGACGACTTTGATGTCGATCAGCAACGCGATAAAAGCGGCGAAGAGCACCGCATGAAAAAGCACCCGCCACGCCAAATTTAACATTGCCCCCGCCGCGTTTTCTTCCGGAAATTGTTTCTGCTTGATTTGCTGGAACAGTGAGAGTTTCCCGGATTGGCGATGCCAGAACTTGGCGCTCGCGAAAAAAAGCAGCAGCAACACGACCACCGCCAGGTAAACGATGAAAAGCAACAAGATGAGGTGAAAAATTATTTCGGCAAATTCCATAGGATTCGTTTTCGACTGCGTTGTTCCGTCATGGTCACATCGGTTTATTATCGAGACTCGCCCAGAAAAACCAGGTGGCAATCGAGCGATATGGCCGCCATGGCTCGGCAAGCTGCGCCAGGCGTTTGGCTTCGGGAAGTTTGCGGAGTTTGTAAGCGCGTTGTACCGCTTTGCGAAAGCCCAGATCGTCCACCGGCAGCACATCCGGCCGCAACAAAGAAAAAATCAAAAACATCTCCGCCGTCCAACGGCCAATGCCTTTGACTTGGGTCAAAACGGCAATCACTTCCTCGTCGCTCATTTTTGCCAAACGGCGGGAAGCGATAGCGCCATTCTGCCATTTCCCCGCCAGATCCCGCAGATAGCCCATTTTCTGCCGTGATACTCCCACCGCGCGAAATTGTGGCGCCGTCAGTTTGAGAATGCCGTTCGGCGTGACGCGGCCGCCGAGTTTTGCTTTAAAACGGCGATAAATGGTTGCCGCCGCTTTGACGGAAAGTTGTTGCGAGAGAATGGCTTCGGTGAGTGCCACAAAATATTTCCCCGCTTGACGCGACTGTAATCCACACGGGCCACAACGGGAAATGATGCCGGCGAGAATCGGATCCGCTTGCGAAAGATGATCGTGGGCTTGCACAAAATCAAGAAGCATCGTTGAGTGGTTTTTCCTTAAATTGAGTTCTGTTAATGATATAGAAAAAATTGGCGCAATGCAAGCAGAATTTCCAGCCGCTTGCCCACGGCTACAGGGTTGTTGACGCAGTTGAATTTTGAAGTCGTGAAATGGTTGAGGCAAAACTAACGAATAAGCACTTTCACAATCGGGTTGTCCCTTCAACGTTGACCCGCACAGAATCAACGCCCGGATCTCCGGGTATTCTCGCGCGAAAAGCGCGGACGATGATCGTTGCCGGTCCGGAAAGCCCGTCGACTTGCCAGGTTTGTTTATACGGTGGGGTGTCAACAGAGCCTAAATATTGGGCGCCAACCTGGAATTCAACCCGCTGGATCCCGTTGGGATGATTCGCCGACGCTTTAATCTCGAAGACATCGAAACCGGGAATGAAAGCGCCATCGAAAGGTTCGATAATTTTTACGGTTGGTTTTTCGCTCGCCAAAACCGTTAGCGTGATTTGCCCTTGCGTTTCGCCGCGTTTATCGTCCCGCACCTCGACGGAAATTTTGAAATTGCCCGCCGTCGACGGCGCCGTCCAACGTACGTAAGGCCCTGCGGTTGAAGAGAGAACGCCTTGTTCTGCTTTCCATTCAAAGGAGAGTGCGCCGTCCTCGGGATCGTGCGCTTCAACGATCACGGTGGTGGTGTCTGTTGGCGAAAGCTGATTGCGGAGGGCAAAAATCCGATCGATGGCCGGAGGTTTGTTTGGTTTTATCAAGGTCCCCAACTCTTCACAGCCGTTCAAGCTGCAAAGGCCAACCAACCCAACCAGAATTCGACCAAATGGTTTCATGGAAAAATTCATTCTGCTAATGTGGATTGTAAAACTTCGCGGCCAAGAGACGTTGTTTGCTCGAGGATGACAACGACTTGCACGTGTTGGACGTTACTGATGCCGGCCAGATCGCCGACAAAATGGACGGTTTTCTTTTCACCGGCGGCAATGCGGCTAAAATTTTCCGACGCGAAGAGTTTGCGCACGACATGATGATGGCCGGCCGTAGCCAAATTTTCCCAAACAATAGCGCCGACGGTGAAATTTTCAAAACTGCTGTCGCCCAACCGCGCTACCGTGACGTCAACCGTCAAGCTTGTTGGCGAAATGGTTTTCTGCGCCGCAAGCGTGAAATGAGCGATTTTGTCAATTTCGTTTTGAACGGCGCTGCGATAACGCAACAGGGCGGTGCCGGCGTTCGAGGCGCCTTGCACTCGTTGCAGCACGCCATTAAAGAAAACGTCGGGAACTGCCGGCGCGGCCGCGGTGAGATTTTTATAACGATCCGCGGCTGCCGGCAAGGCGAAGGGATCAGCAAAAGCCAAACTCGGCAGGTGATATTCAACGATCAGCACATGCTGCGGCGAAAAGGCCAGCGCCAGGCTATCCAACGCGGAGAGCGCGAAGGCGCTGAACGGCGTGGCGGCATTGACGAAAGCTTCGACCAAAACGACGCGCCGGCGTTCACTGCTCGGATTTTGGGGATCTAAAGGATTGTTGCGCTCCAATGGCTCGCACGCCAGGAACAAACCCAGCGCGCTCAAAATCCACCAACGCAGGTGTGATGATCTCAGCATCGCTTTTTAATCACTAAAATTGCCAGCGCCAGCGGAGGCCGATTTCTCCGGACGGCGTGCAGCCGGCGAACAGTTGAATTGAAGGCAACGTCGATGATTCTGTCGTTGCGAGTATTGTGTTCTCTCCGGCACGGCTTTTCAGCCAAAAGTTCAGGCTCATCATGGCGAAAACGCCGGAAGCTACGGCAAAGCCGTTGCGGGCTTTGCGAAAATTTTCTGCACGATTATACTGTTTTTCGATATCTGCCAACCGGCTGGCAGATTGATAATCTTTATAGGCGTTATGCGAAATCCCCTGCGCCACCCCTGTCGCTGCCGAGGCCAGGACCGTCGCCGCAGCCAGCCAAGTGGTGGGATATTTTTTCAGCCGCAAATTCGAACGGTGCGTGCCCTCGCCGATGAGATTGAACTTGATATTGGACGCGAGCAAATTGGCCATGGCTTCAATGGCCTCCGGACCGGGGCCAATCACTTTTTCGCTGCGCACTTGCCCCGTGGCAACTTTGAGAATATGGCAGTCAATTCGCAGCCGCGCCCCCGTCGTGCTGATTTCACCTGTCAGCAGAAATTGGGCGCCAACCAATTGCCCCACGGTCTGCGCGGTTTTCTCGTCCAAGGCGCCGGTTTGACCCAAAGCTTGCTCTTGCAAAATCATTTCCAATTTCTGCCGTTCCACCACGAGCAGTGGGGATTGCACCCGGGTCAGCTCGGTTTTCAACATTTCAGGTAAACTCTTCTCCAGCCCGTCCAATGAAAAGAGTCCGCTATTGTTTTTGAAATCTAAAACGGCGAGGGTGGTCGTCGATGAATCCGGTGCAAAATTCTCTCCGGCGAGCAGAGGCAGGGTCAAAAATACCTGGAAGGTCAGGCATAGCGTAAATTGGGCGGCAAGAATAACAGGACGTACCTGTTGCATAAAATTGTTCTTTGCCTCAACGCTTTTCGGCTTCTTCGGCGGTGACGGTCAAGGTTTCGTACAGAAAAATGCCCATCGCAATGAGGAACGAGGACCATACGAGATATAGAATAAAAGTCAACAACTGCAACGAGAACGGTACGCCTTCGCCGATCTTATCCTCACCGTCGGTGGCAGTCGAATCGGCGGTGATTTTAGCCGGTTTCGGTTTGGCCGGCGTTTGGGACTTTTTGTTCGCCTCATTACTTTGGACGACGGAGGTTTTAACATTCAACCCTTTTTCGACGAGACTAAAGAGCCGCATTGGCAAGGGCAGGGCCAACACTCCGATGATGGTAACCAAAAGCACGCACATCCCGATTCGTCCCATTGCCAATTTGCCGCCGGCAAAATAACCGATGACAAACAGCAGCAACCCCACCGTCAGTGCAATCCACATAATGGTGGGATTGAGACGCGCGATAAAGGGCAATAGATTCTCGTCGAACATGTCACCTTAACTTTACGTACACCCAAGTCAAATGTTATCCCGATTTTTCTCTGAAGCTTTAACAGGAATATCGGGATTCCTTCAGCTACCGTACAACAAAATCAGGATGCTAATAAGGTAATAAAAAATAGTGAAAAGTCAATATTATCGTGCCAAAAATTTAATATTTTCACACTTTAATTCTGCATATACAAAAACAAAAC
>JAJVHT010000019.1:0-5565 GCA_022072515.1 bacterium | reverse complement strand
GTATTGACAACCGGCGCGTCATTCCACATTTCCACTTCAATACGTTTGCGCGGGCGCAAAGATTCGGGAAGCAGCAGAAATTGTCTTAAAACCGCGAGCGCGGCGGCAAGCTGCTCTTCCGTGGCGCCGGCGAGACGGCGCAGACGATTGCCGTAATTTTCGGCATAGATGACGGGTTGAGCGCCGGCGAAAATCAGGTGATTACCGGCTTGCCGCGTGATGGACAAAGCCGAACCGTCGGAATCCGTTAATGGTAAATTTACGCCGCGGCCGTACGGTGCGGCCGGATCGAGCACGCTCAACATAACCGGATCGGAAAAATTTTGTGCTGAATCATGCGTAACAAACATTTCCAACACGTGCGGAAGCGCAAACTGCACGCCGGAAAGTCCTTCGACAAAATAGCCGCGCCGCACTTCGCCGCGCCATTCCATTTGTTTGAGCGCTTGGAACAGCGCATACCACGGCAACAAGCCGGTTTCGCGGCGATACCACTCTTTCACCAAAATGCCGTAGCGCTCCAACAGCAAATGCGCATGCGGTTGGGCCAAATTCTGTGCGGTCGCCGGCTTGCCGAAAATGGCAAACGCTTCGACGAGCGACCAGCGGCCTTCGCTCAATTGCGGCGGCTGCCTGAGTTCGCGGCGAACTTCTTCACGCCGCCGCGAATATTGCCGGCGCCGCCAATTTTGGCTGCGTTTGCGCCACTCGGGCAGCGCGGCTTCAAGAAATTCCTGTGCCTCACTGCTGTCGACGCGATCGGGCGAGGCCACCGGCAATGCCGGAACGGAAGGCTCTGTCTCCGCAGGACGAGGAATGCCGTGCTCCGCCAGCTCGTTCAAAACCAGCAGGCTGTCGTTGGTGACCAGACCGCGCCAGGCCAATTCCGCCAGCGCTTCGATGATTTGGGGCTTCGGCAAGCTCACCCCGGCAGCCAAATCACGGAAAAAACTCGCGCCATTTTCCTGGAGAAATGCCCGCACGGTTTTCGCCGCCGCAGAAAGTTGTGCGGCTTGTTCGGCCAACTGTTCGCGTGAATAAAACAGCCGGCCTTCGCCGCGCAAAAAAAATTGCACGAGCCGCGCATGGCCCTTGTCTTCTTGATAAAGCCGCCAGATCAATTCGCCCTGCTGGCAGAGGGAGGCAAGTTGCAAATGGCAAGCGGCGAAATGTTGAACAAAGTGCGTGGGCGCCAGACGCGCGCGCAGAATCTCACGTTCGAGAAAATTGAGCGGCAGAAATAAGCCGCGTAGACGATGCAGCAGGGGCAACAATTGCGCGGCGCTGTGTAATTGTCCGGGGCCATGCCAACGCCACAGAAAGTGCAGAAAATTTGCCGCAGCTTGGGGCGCAAAAGCGCGGCGGCGTTCCTGAATGGCGCGCCGATAAAGCTGCTCGAAATTGTGGCGATCACACCATTGCTCACCGCTCGCGCCGGCGGTTAATTGTCCTCGATAGATCGTTCCGGCTTGGGCCAGCTCGGAGAGAATATCTTCGGCTTCCTGGCGGTCCAGGGGATAGCGCGTGATAATATCAGAGGTGGAAACCGGGCCACGGGTTTGGAGAAAACGCCGGAGCAGCGCTTGCAGCTTCTCGCGGCGCGTGTCGTGGGGAAAGGAGGCGTGCGGTGTTACGTCGGCTGGCAACTTTTATCTCGTCAGGTGCAAAATTAAGGAACTCAAAATTCTGTTACCCCGTTGCGCCCTTGCGTTCGCCCCGCAAATGCTCGCGCGCGATCTCGGCCCATTCGCCGTGTGGATCCACCTCGAGATATTTTCGCCACAAAGTTTCCGCTTTGCCGGCAAGACCGAAACGTTCGTACAGCAGCGCTAAATTGAACAATGCCGGCTCGTAAGCCGGATGCAGTTCCAGCGCCTTTTGATAGCACTTGAGCGATTTTTCCATTTCGGCAACTTCGTCGTAAAGATTGCCGAGGTTGTAATAAATGGTGTGGTTGTTCGGATCGAGCTGCACCGCGCGCTCGAGCAGTTGCCGCGTGCGCGGCAGCTCGCGTTTGGCGTAATAGATATTCGCGAGATTGATCATTGCCTCGACGTAGTTGGGATTTTGCGTCAAGGCGTTTTCATACGCTTCGATGGCTTGCTCCTGGGTTTCCGGCTTGGTGTCATATTCGTAACCGAGTGCATACCATTCTTCAGCCGTGCGTTCCACTGGCTGCGGCGCAATGTGCAACGCGAGAATCTGGCCGCGCGGTTTGAATTCTTCGAATCCGAGAGCAATCTGGGCGGAGGCCGATGGCGGCGGCGCCAGACGCGCGGCAATCTTTCGTAACGGCAGGCCCTGATTCAACAACTCGTTGATCCGGCGAAAAGTCAACAAGTCTTTGAATTGATAATATTGCTGCGCATTGGTTTTGACCGCCGGTTTGAACAGGCCCCAACGCGCGAAGTACTTCACCAAATCCGGGCGAATTTTGGGGAAAACACTTTGCACACGCTCCAATGAATAATATTTTTCCTCCAGCGTGTCGCGGCTTTCGACGCCGGCCATGGTCAAAAATTCCGATTCGGAAATAATCCGAACCTGTCCGCCGTTGGCATTGATCTCCTCGGCGCGTTGGAGCTTGTTGCTTTTGGAAATTTCCTTAAGATAACCTTCGTCGCCAATAACGAGGAGCGTGACATTTTTGTTGATGCCCGCCGGCGTTGTTCCCCCTAATTTGCGCACCAATTCCTGTGCTTCGCGGCGTTGAAAGGAAGCAAGCTTGCCGGTGAAGACGACGGCATCGTTGGCGAAGACTAACGGTTTTTCAGCAGAATCGTTCTCGAGTTGTGGAATCAAAGTCGCCATATATTTCTACCGCAAAATAAATCCTTGTCGTAACGGATCAGCCGGATCGATGAGCAACTCATTCCGCCCGGTGATATACGCCGTGCCGGTGACTTTGGGAATGACGGCGTCATACGGTCCGAACTTCACGCTTTCGACCGCTTCACCCGTAAAACACGTGCCGAGAATACTCTCGATCACCATCGGCTCGCTGGCTTTGATTTCGCCGCGCGCATGATGGAGGGCGACGCGCGCGCTTACGCCGGTGCCGGTCGGCGAGCGATCCACTTCGCCGTCCGCAAAAATGCAAACATTACGACTGTGATGCTTGGGATCGTGCGGCGGCCCCACGATGATGGTGCCGTAGAGAAATCCCAAATCGGTTTCAAACGGATGTTGAATCGGCAAACTCGCCACGACAGCAAGTTTGATGCGCATGCCGACATCGATGAGTTGGCGAAAATTTTTTGCCGTTAACTCCATGCCGATGGCCTCGGCGCGGCAGAAGACGTAAAAAGCGCCGCCGAAAGCCACATCATACCGCAGCCAGCCAAGGCCGGGAACATGGACGGTTTTATCGAGCGCGTATACGAATGAAGGCACATTAAGAAACGAAACCTCCACGACGCGGCCTTTTTCACGGCGGGCCAAAGCCGTCACCCGGCCCGCCGGCGTGTCCATGCGAATGATCGCCGGCTCGCCCTCCACGTTGATCATGCCGGTATCCAGCGCCACTTTCGCCAAGCCGATCACGCCGTGGCCGCACATGGTGCTGAAGCCTTCGTTGTGCAAAAAGAGCACGCCGAGTGTGCCATCCGGTGTGACCGGCTCGGTGACGATGCAGCCGTACATGTCGGCATGGCCGCGCGGCTCCCACATCAAGGCCGTGCGCCAATCATCCAGATGCTTGCGCGCATAACGGCGTTTTTCCAAAATGGTTTTGCCGGGAATGGGAGGAAGGCCGCTGGTAATGACCCGCAACGGTTCGCCCGCTGTGTGCGCATCAATCGCGGTAATCTTGCGCCAATCCTGGGGTGGAGTCCAATTGGAAGTCATCGCTTTTTTTTAGCGCAAAACTAAAGTTTTGTCCTGCAAAGCCTCGAGTTAATCTTTCAGCACGAAAGTCACCTTCATCGTGATCCGATATTCGGTGATCTTGCCGTTTTCGATGATCACTTTCTGGTCTTTAATCCAAGCGCCTTTGACATTTTGCAAGGTTTTGTTGGCGCGCTCGATGCCAACGGTGACGGCGTCTTCAAAACTTTTGGCCGAAGACGAGGTAATTTCGGTAACGCGTGCGACAGACATGGTTTCCTCCTTCATGGTTATGCCACAAAAAAACGACCAGCCGCTAAGTTGACCGATCGCAATGATTAGACGATGACAGTATGGGTTGGATGAATTAAAACCTGGAGGTTTTTCTGGCTCTTGTGGCCTTGCTCTTGCGAGCAGCTTTTGGGAAAAAGAAAAAACATGACGATGATGATCAAAATAAAAATCATCACCGTTGCGCTTTTTTTGTTCATGCCAGGCTCCTTTCTTGAGCGAGAGCGAAGGTCGATCTGGACAAAATGGTTTTAAAAAATTTGGCAGCCCCGGTGCCCAGGTCGAACTTCGCTGCGAGGTTTAGCGTTGGTCAACCGGCACATACGGCACGTTCTTTTCGCCGGAATAAATCGCACGCGGGCGGAACAATCGGTTGTTTTGCAATTGCTCGATGACATGCGCCGTCCAGCCGGAAATACGGCTCACCGCAAAAATCGGCGTGAACAAATCCTGATCGAGGCCCATGTAATAATAAACCGTGGCGGAATAAAAATCAACGTTCGGATAAATGCCCTTCTCGCCGACTTCGCGCACCATGATGTCCTCGATTCTTTTTGACATCTCGAACCACTTGGCGTTGCCGGTTTGCTGCGCGAGTTTTTGCGAATATTGGCTGAGAATGCGCGCGCGGGGATCATAGGTATGATAAACGCGATGGCCGAAGCCCATCACTTTCTCTTTCTGGGCGAGCCGTTCCAACACATACGGCTCAACTTTATCGATACTGCCAATGGTTTGCAGGGTTGACATGACCTCGCTGTTGGCGCCGCCGTGCAACGGGCCTTTCAAGCTGCCCACCGCCGCGGTGATGGCCGAGTACATATCGGAAAGGGAGGAAATAACAACCCGGGAGGTGAACGTGGAAGCATTGAAGCCGTGATCGGCGTGCAGAATCAGGGCGACATCGAGAACCTTCGCGACGTAATCGGAGGGCGCTTCGCCATTGACCATGTAAAGAAAGTTGGCGGCATGGCCGAGATCCTGGCGCGGCGCGACGAATTCTTTGCCGCTGCGCCGGCGCTGGATGGCGGCCACAATAGTGGGAAAAGCCGCAATCAATTCGATCGCGCGCGCGACATTTTTGTCGAGCGTGTTGTTCTTGGGATCGGGGTCGTACAAACCCAAAGCCGAAACCGCCGTGCGCAACAAGTCCATCGCATTGGCCGTGGGCGGAAATTTGTGAATGAGATCGAGCACCGCCGGCGGCACTTGACGCTGGCTCCTCAATTTATTCTCAAAATCGGTCAGCTCTTGCCGCTTGGGCAGCCGGCCATATAACAGAAAATATGTCGTTTCTTCAAATGTCGAATGGGCCGCCAGTTCTTCGATGCGCATGCCGCGATACAGCAGAATGCCATTTTCACCATCAATGGAACTAATCATAGAAAGTGCAGCGACCACACCATCCAAGCCTTCGCGAAATTCCGCTTTGCGTCCAAACTCATCGAT
>JAJVHT010000078.1:8709-18093 GCA_022072515.1 bacterium | reverse complement strand
GTGTTTGGCGCATCATCGACGAGGCTCCGGATCCAACCAGTGGGCTGATCATTCCGGCGGTCGTGCAAAATGGAAACGATACTGGCATTCAACGCCAGTTTCGCATTTTGCGCGACGCGTTCAATGCGAACCGGCGTTTGCACAATGGAACCGAATACTATTTTGCCGTCACGGCTTATAATTATTCCCGCCACCCGTTGGCTTTTCCCAAATCGTTGGAATCAACGCTGCAAATTCTCAAAGCCAAACCGCAAATTCCATTTGGCCTCAACACGCCGGCGAAATACAACGACACGCTTCGCGTGACGCACGTGCAAGGCCACAGCAGCGGTGCGATATATCCAATCGTCATCAATCCGCTCGCCAGCACCGGTGATTCGTACGAAGTGCGCTTTGACACCACGGGCGGATCGACCACGTGGTTTTTGCGCAATGCCGGTAAAGACAAAATTGTTTTTGCTCATGGCCGCCTCAATGAAACTTATCACGTCGAGGGCGGCGTCGCGCTGCACGTAACTGCCGACACCGCGCGCGGATTGAAAAGCTGGGAATGGACTTCGGGATCTCGCTTTCTGACCTGGACCGGCGGCGCCGATGGCTTGCAATTGGAAGGATTTAACGGCGCGGCGGGTTGGAATTCACCTTACCATTATTTCGGTAATGGTAACATGGCGGTTCGCGCCGAGCAGCTCAAAACTGTCGAGCTGCGTTTTGCCGCCACGCAAGATAATTTGGGAAATTTCGATCCGAATGATCCCAACGTTTCGTATGCCTATCGTTATGGGCGGCTATTTGATCGCTCGCCGGCCATTCCGGCTTTTGCGCCGTTCATCATCAATCCAACCACTGGCTATTCCTATCAAGATTACACACTCGCCATGCCGCTCGCCGTGTATGACGTGGAGGCGAATCCGCCGCGCCGGTTGGCGGTGGGATTTTTGGAAAACAATGTGACGGGCGGCAGCGTCAATGGACGTTATTGGCCGCCACTTTCTAACGTTGATAATGCTACGACTTCCGGACCGCGAGAATGGCTGTTTATTTTCGACAGCGACTACACGGGCGGTACGTCGAATCCGGCGTTGCAACGGGATATACTTTATACTCCACTGCCGGTGATGTACATGGCAACCTGGGCGCGGCGGACTGACACGCGGTGGCTTGCGGACAACAAGATGCGTCTTTATCCTGTTAGAGTAAACACGGTCGCGGATGTTTTCACGTATACTTCGCCAGCGCCGGACACCAGCCTGAAGGCCAAGAAAGAAAGCGCCAAACGTGTGGGCGTTTTTCCGAATCCGTATTACGCCGGGCATTCGCAAGAGAAAACGGCGTGGCGGCGCTTCGTGACGTTCAACAACCTGCCGCCCAAGGTCAAGATTCGCATCTTCAACCTGGGTGGCCAGCTGGTGCGCACGCTAACAAAGGATGACGCCGCGCAATTTCTCGAATGGGATTTGACCAACGCGAACAACTGGCAAGTGGCGAGCGGGATGTATCTCTGCCATATCGAGATGCCGGAGATCAGCGAGACCAAAATTCTCAAGCTGGCAGTAATTCAGTCGCAATTTATCCCGGAGCGGTAAAAAAAATTTGACAATTGCGAAATTTTTCTTGACTTTTTCGTTTTGGATTAGTATAATGCAAACGTTTACACGAAAGCGATTTTTCGCTTTTTTTAATGTTTGACTGTGTAAACGTTTACATAGTCGAGGTAGTTTCTTGGTTGGACGAGCATAAAGGCTGATATGCGAGTCACAATAAAGGATGTCGCGCAGAAGGCGAGGGTCTCCACGGCGACGGTGTCGCGTGTTTTCAACAACATCGGACCCGTTGAAGAAGAGACGCGCCGGCGTGTGCTGGAAACCGCCAAGGAACTGCGCTACACTCCCAACGCCGTCGGCAGAAGCCTCAGCACCAAACGCACCGACGCCATCGGCCTTCTCCTGCCCGATATTTATGGCGAGTTTTTCTCCGAAGTCATTCGCGGCGCCGATCAAACCGCCCAGCAGCATCGTTATCACCTGCTCGTTTCCAGCTCGCATAATCATCGTGACGAGATTGAAACGGCGCTGCGTGTGATGAGCGGCCGCGTAGACGGCCTTATCATCATGTCCCCGCAAATCGATGCCGAAATTTTGACCACGAATCTGCCGACCAACCTACCCGTCGTTCTTCTCAGTTGTTTTGTCGAAGACGTTCCTTATGATTCATTGAATATCGACAATTTTGGCGGTGCGAAGGGAATCGTGCAGCATCTCCTCCAGCACGGCCATCGCCGTATTGCCATCATTAAAGGCGTTGAGAATAATTTAGACGCCGAGGAGCGTCTCCGCGGCTATCGCAGCGCGTTGCAAGAAGCCGGCATCGGCCCTGATGCAGCTTTGGAGATCGCCGGCAAATTTTCCGAGACCTCCGGCTATGAGGCCGTCAAAAAAATTTTGAGTTTACATCCGCCTCCCGCAGCGATTTTTGCCTCGAATGACGCCACGGCCATTGGCGCCCTGAGCGCGCTGCATGAAATGGGCGTCGCCGTGCCCCAGGAAATGGCTTTAGCCGGCTTTGACGATATTCCCATTGCGCAATTTTTTTCTCCCACACTGACTTCCGTGCGTGTCTCCATCAGTGATCTCGGCGCGCTGGCCATTCAAAAACTCGTGCAGGCGATTCATGAAAAAAGTAACCACGTCAAACAGCACGTCGTCATTCCGACGAGTTTGGCGTTGCGTGAATCTTGCGGCTGTCCCAAACCCCATTAACCGGCAATCTCAAGGAGGTGATGCTGCGAAACAGCGCTTGACTTGATTAAATCCAATGCAGTGGTAAAATACCCTCAACTCAAAACAGTAGGAGAACAGCAGTCATGCGGTCAAAAGTATTCGTTACAATCGCGATGGGCGCCGTGCTGGTGTTAACCACGTTGGCGTATGGTCAGCGCCGCGCGCCGAATGTGCTGTGGGCGCGTTCGACCGCCGGGGCGCAAATTACGCTCGATGGCGTGCTTAATGAGCCGGTGTGGGCCAAAGCAGAGTCGATTCGCATTCAATATGGGAAGGTTTCCGGTTTGATTTCGGGCAGTGGCTGGAGAAAAGAGGGTGGCATCGATCCCACCGACCCGACCGACGCGACGCTGAAATTTTTGGTGGTAGGCAATGAGCTTTATATGGCTGCCGTGGTCAAAGACAGCTCGGTCGGCGGTGGACTCTTTAACCGATTTGACGGCTTTCTGATGAACATCCGCCGTCATGAAGTGGCGGATCGCCCCGCGCCACCGTTTGAATATTTTTATGGCTGGGTCACCGAGCCGTGGGCGGATACGACATTGGGATTACCGGGAAAATTGCCGGGCTTTTTCGGCTTTGCCGGCGGCCCGCGCGATGCGACGACCTCAGCAATTTGGGACGCGAAAACCACCGTACAGGGCACCTCGAACGACGATGCGACCCCCGATAAAAGCTGGACCACCGAGGTGAAATTCAATTTGACGCCGCGGGGTTATGATGTAACCCAACCGCAAGGCGACATCGTTGAGTTCAACATTTCGATTTATGACGCCGATTGGCAGTGGCCGCTCCAGGCCGGCCGCTTTGCGGGCAATCGCGTGTGGTGGCAAGGTCCGTGGGGCAATAACTCGGCTTACGACATCGCGCGCATTCATGCGCGGCCGGATATCACTGTCAACACGGTTGGCTTGCCGGAAGTTGGCCCGGATATCATTATTCCGAACGGGACGAATTACACGGCGCCGGTTATCGACGGTAAATTGGATGAAGCGGTGTGGAACGCAGCGCCGGGCCTCGATATTCGCTACGGCGATGAGACTCTGCGTAATTCGTATCCCGGCCTCGGCAAATGGCGCAGCGGCCAGTTCCAACCTGAAGTCGGCGGCAAGCGCGCCACCGTCCTCGATCCCGGCGACGCCACGATCAAATATTTCTTTAAAGGCAATACGCTTTATCTCGCCGCGAACGTGCGCGATCAGGTGGTCACCGCCAACAGCAACTTCGATCAATGGGATGGCATCCGTTTTATCATCAATGATCGCGGCGCGCTGAACCCGGATGAGTTCAATCTGGAGCGCCGTGAGTTGACGGTGCGTTTCGACGCCACCGGCAAAACGCTCTACGAAAACTATCTGGCGTTTTTGGTGGATTCACTCCACGGCGCCACTGTTAAAGCCGGCTTGAAAGCGGGTACGACGATCAATAACCCCAACGATACGGATCAAGGTTATTGGGTCGAAATGGCAATTGATTTGGCCAAGCTCGGTTATCCGCCTGGCCGCGGCGACGGTCTGTTGTTTATCAGCGCCATCGTGTTTGACGGCGACGAATTGCCCAACCCCGCCGACAACTATGGTGAGCGCACGTGGTGGCAACGCGAGGGCGGTTTCAATGCGGGTCCGGCATGGGCTTATATGGATCCGTTCACAGTTATTGCGCCGCCATCCACCCAAACTGTGCTCGAGCGTCCGAATGTGATTTGGGCGCGCAACACCAGCGATCCGATCACCCTCGACGGCAAACTCGACGAAGCGGCATGGTCAAAAGCCGAATCCATCACGTTGAAATACGGTGATAATAATCATCTCATTCCGGGCAGCGGTTGGAGAAAAGAAGGCGGTGTTGATCCCAGCGATCCGACCGAGGCGACGTTCAAATTTTTAGTGAATGGCACGAATCTCTATGTTGCGGCCACGGTGAAAGACAGCTCGGTCGGCGGCGGCCTTTTTAATAGATTTGATGGCTTTCTAATGAACATCCGCCGTCATGAGTTGGCGGATCGCCCAGCCGCACCATTTGAATACTTTTATGGCTGGGTCACCGAACCTTGGGCGGATACGACGTTGGGATTGCCGGGAAAACTACCGGGCTTTTTCGGATTTTTAGGCGGCCCGCGCGACGCCAACAACTCACAGGTTTGGGATGCGGTCACCACGGTGCAAGGCACTTCCAACGACGATGCGACCATCGATCAAGGTTACACCACGGAGTTCAAGTTCGGCCTCACCGCGCGCGGCTACGAGGTTACGCGGGCGCAAGGCGATATTGTCGAGTTTAACGTTTCGGTTTATGATGCGGACTGGCAATGGCCGCTGCAAGCCGGCAAGTTCAGCGGCAATCGCGCATGGTTGCAAGGCCCGTGGGGCAATAACTCGGCTTACGATGTGCTCCGCATTTATGTCCGTCCGGATGTGACGATCAATTCCGGCGCTGTACCACTTGTTGGGCCGGAGCTGGTCATTCCGAACGGCGGCACCATTGCTGCCCCGACTATCGATGGCAAGCTGGACGAACGCGCCTGGCAAGGAGCGTACAGTCTGGATATTCGCTATGGCGACGACGCTTTGCGCAATTCCTATCCTGGCATCGGCGCGTGGCGCAGCGGCCAATTCCAACCGGAAATCGGTGGCAAACGGGCGACCGTTCTGGATGGCGGCAATGCAACTCTTAAGATGTTCTTCAAAGGCGACTGGTTGTATCTGGCCGCCGATGTGCGCGATCAAGTGGTGACCGCGAACGATAATTTCGATCAGTGGGATGGCATCAAGTTTATCATCAACGATCGCAAAGCAACTAATCCTGATGAGTTCAATCTCGAACGCCGTGAATTGACCGTGCGTTTTGATCCAACGGGCAAGGTCATTCGTGGCGACTATTTGCCGTTCCTCGTTGATTCGTTGCAAGGCGCCTCGGTGGCGGTGGGAATGAAAGCCGGCACTACGATCAACAACTTCAACGATGTAGATCAAGGGTACAACATTGAACTGGCAATCAATTTAACCAAAATCGGTTATCCGGGAGGCCGCGGTGACGGCGTGTTGTTCATCAGCGCCACCTTGTTCGACGGTGATGAGCTGCCCAATGCGGCTGATAATTATGGCACGCGTACGTGGTGGATGCGGGAAGGCGCGTTTAACGCTGGCCCGGCGTGGGCTTACATGGATCCCAACACGCTGCTCACGGGTGTAGCGGGTCGCACTGAATCCGTTCCACTCACCTTTGCGTTGCTGGGCAATTATCCCAACCCATTCAATCCCTCGACGAAGATTCAGTTCACCGTGCCGGAACCTGGCCTGGTGACGCTGAAAGTTTTCGACGTACTCGGCCGCAGCGTGAAGACGATTCCGCTCGGCGTGCAGGAACCCGGCAAACGCGAAGTGTTGTTCGCGCCGGAAGGCCTCAGCACCGGCGTGTATCTGTATCGTCTGGAAATGAAATCAGCCAGCGGCAATCGCGTGCATTCGACATTGTACGGCAAACTCATGTTTGTAAAGTAGGAGTTTGCAGTCCGAAGGCGGATGGGTTTGAGGTGAAACATAAAATTTACGTTTTACTCAAATCGCATCCGACGTGATGGCAACTTTTGCTCGTACTCTTACTCGCTTCTTGATTTGTGTTGCGAGTAAGAGTACGAGAGATTTGGTCTCTAACCAGTGAAATGTGTGCAAAAAAGGCCAAGTAATTGACCGCGGATGACGCTGATTGCGCGGATTTAATCCGTGTAATCTGTGAAATCCGTTGTGAGGACCTGTCTTCGTGTTATCTCTGCGCCCTCTGAGGCTCTATGGTTTCAAAAAGTTTTTACCCGTGAGTTTTTGATCCCGAGGGCGCAGCCATTTCTGTAACGAATAAATCTTTTCTACGGAAGTTCAAGTAATTTGCGCTTAAAATATGAAGAGAGGCGCGATATGTTCACGCGAGCAAAATTGATTTACGGTATAGTTAGACTTTCGCAAAAGCATCTCCTCGCCGAGATCCGGTTTGGTTCCGCGCGATGGGCCGGCATCAGTTGCTTCTGGCTTCTTGCCTTTTGCTTTTTGCCTTTCGCCCACGCCGGCACCACCGGCAAGCTCGCCGGGCGCGTGACCGATAAACAACAGCAAGGCTTGCCCGGCACCAATGTCGTTCTGATCGGCACGACACTCGGCGCGGTCACGGACATAGACGGTTATTACACCGTGCTGAACATTCCGCCCGGCACCTATCGCGTGCAATTCAGCTTTGTGGGCTACAACACCGTCGTCGTCGAAAATGTTCTCGTCACCACCAACACCACCACGACGCAAAATGCCGCGCTCGAAGAAACCACGCTAGACGTCGGCACTGTCGTCGTCACCGCCCAACGCCCGGTGGTGGAAACGAACTTGACCAGCTCGGTGTCCACCGTCACCAAAGAAGACATTGAAAATTTGCCCGTGCAGGAATTGCAAGATGTTGTGAATCTGCAAGCCGGTGTCGTCGAAGGCCACGTGCGCGGCGGGCGTATCGGCGAAGTCCAATATCAAATCAACGGCGTCACCGTCAATAATGCTTATGATAATTCTTCAACGCTGCGCGTCGATCGCTCGCTGTTGCAGGAAGTACAAGTTATCAGTGGGACGTTTGATGCGGAATACGGCCAGGCTATGAGCGGCGTCGTCAATGCCGTGCTCAAAAGCGGGTCGGATCTATACGATTGGAACGCTGAAGTTTTTACCAGCGATTACCTCTTCTCCAGCAATAAACGCCTCGTTAACGATCAATTCAAACCGTTCACCCAACAAAACTACCAGCTCAGTCTGAGTGGCCCGACGTTTCTGCCGCAGACCACCTTTCTTTTGAGCGGCCGCCGTTTTTCTGATGACGGCTACATTTACGCCACCCGGCGCTTTGTGCCGACAGATTCCGCCGATTTCAATCGAAAAATTTTCACGCCCTCCGGCGATAACGCCGAAGTGCCGTTGGGTTATTCGCGGGAATGGTCAGGCCTGGTCAAACTCAGCAATCGTTCATTGAAGAATGTCGAGCTGAGCTATCAAGCCATTTTCAACGATATAAAAGGTAAGCGCAGTAATTATTCCTATCGCTACAATCCCGACGGTTTGTCGACACAGCGGACCCGCTCCGTTGTGCATGGTTTGGATTGGACACATACGCTGTCACGCAAAACTTTTTATAATCTCAACCTGCGTCAAAATTATTTTGATTACAAAGATTATGTTTACGAAAGCGCCTTTGATCCGCGCTACATCGACGCCGGGGTGCCGAGCGGCGACGATACGTATGAGTTTGGCACCGCGGTGGTGCAGGGCGTGGACTTCGGCCGTTTCAAACAGACCACCAACAGCTATGTCGCCAAAGGCGCGGTGACCAGCCAGGTGACGCGCGAGCATCTCGTCAAAATCGGTGGCGAACTGCAACTTTCTAACGTTGAATTCGGTTCTCCCGGCTACATTCAGGCGGTGCTCGATACCGTCACCGGCCAGCAAACGCTAAATGCTTTTGAGTCCCGGCCGCCTAAATTCCCCGGCGTGCGAAAATATGAACCGATTTCGTTGGCGGCTTATGCGCAGGATCAATTGGAATGGAAAGACTTGATCGTCCGCGCCGGCGTCCGCTTTGAATATTTTGACGCGCGCTCCACCGTCCCCAGCGATTTGCAGAATCCCGCCAACGCCATCGAAGGTGCGCCGGCATCGGTGCCGAAGTCGACGACGGTGAAGCAGTCCTTCGCGCCACGGCTCGGCGTGTCTTATCCGGTCAGCACCACGGCCTCCGTATTTTTTGCGTATGGACACTTTTATCAATTCCCGGCGCTGGGCCAAATTTTTAACAATGCCGATTACAACATTTTGAATGAGCTGCAAGCCGGCGCCGTGAGTTACGGCGTGCTCGGCAATCCCGACATCAAGCCGGAGCGCACGACACAATATGAATTTGGTTACAAGCACGCGCTGGCGGATTTTCTCGGCCTCGATCTGAGCCTGTTCTACAAAGACGTTCGCGACTTGCTCGGCGTCGAATTCATTTCGACTTACACCAACGCTGAATACGCGCGTTTAACCAACGTGGATTTTGGCAATGTGCTCGGTTTCACGATTTCCCTCGATCAGCGCCGCGTCGGTATTTTTAGCTCCGCCGTGGATTACACCTGGCAGCGGGCGCAGGGCAACTCGAGTGATCCCCGTGAGACCGCCACGCGCGCCGAGGCCGGCGAAGATCCGCGCCCCGAGCAAATTCCGCTGAATTGGGATCAACGCCACACGTTGAACGCCACGCTTACGGCCTCAAAGCCGAATAATTTTTCGATCAGCTCGATTATTCGTTACGGCAGCGGCCAGCCGTACACGCCGTCGGTTCTCAGTTTCCTCGTCTCCAATCTCGAAAGAAATTCCGGCCGCAAGCCATCGTTCGTGCTCGTCGATCTGCGCGCCGAAAAATTTTTCAAGCTCGGCGGCATGAATATGAGTTTGTTCGCCCGTGGCTTCAACCTGCTTGATACCCGTTTTGCGTTTAGTGGATTCGTTTTCAACGACACCGGCAGCCCGGATTACACCCTGAATACCGCCGGCCAGCGCGGGACATTGTTGAATCCCCTGCGCTATTATTCGCCGCGCCGGGT
>JAJVHT010000078.1:0-8609 GCA_022072515.1 bacterium | reverse complement strand
TTGATACCCGTTTTGCGTTTAGTGGATTCGTTTTCAACGACACCGGCAGCCCGGATTACACCCTGAATACCGCCGGCCAGCGCGGGACATTGTTGAATCCCCTGCGCTATTATTCGCCGCGCCGGGTGGAGGTGGGATTGACGATCAATTCGTCGTTGTGAGGCAATACGATCGAATCATTTTGCCACAATAATCTTGCAAGCCGCTTTTTAAGGCTTTGGCAAAATGATGGCGGCAAGATGATTGAATGGCTTTAATCATTTTGCCACAATAATCTTGCAAACCGTTTTTTAAGGCTTTGGCAAAATGATGGTGGCAAGATGATTGAAAAGCTTTAATCATTTTGCCACAATAATCTTGCAAGCCGCTTTTTAAGGCTTTGGCAAAATGATGATGGCAAGATAATTCAAAAGTATTATATCGTTTTGCTGGCAATTGTTTTGCCTTTTTAAAATGCTCTGGTTATCATCACTTTATGAAAACTGAGAGATCAGTTATGAACCGTTTAACTGTGAGATTGTTATCCATCCTGTTCGCGTTGAGCGCCGGTGTCGCCTTGGCGCAGCTTCAGCCCGTCGTGCCGATCGAAAAGCGCGGGCGCGTGGATGCCGAGCGCCGCGGCTCGCACGATGCCGCCAATATCCGCACCGAGTTTTGGAATTACGGCATGGTCGGCAATTATCCGGCTGATCCCGGCAATGTCGATCTCAGCGTGTTCCATTCCGTCGAAGTGCCGAAAGGCGGCGGCATGAATTACAGCGACGGAATTACGCCTTTCGTGCTCGCGAAAATCAAGCAACGCAACGGCGCGGAAGCGCACATCATGGAAACCGGTTATCGCGAGCGACAGGCTGATAGCCCATTCAAAAACCGCGTCATGCGCTTTGAGCCGCGGCCCGGATATTTTCAGGCTGACCCGAATATCAACCGCGGCCGCTCGCCCGCCGTCAGCAACGATCCCCGCACCTGGCCGGAATCATGGCCCGACAAAGAGAACGATGCATTCGATCCCGGCTGGCGCGGCAGTTGGAACGGCTACTTTGGCAAGCGCGCCAACGCCGATCAGGAAAGTTATACGGTGATGGATGATGATTTTTATGATGCGTGGGATTTTTATCCGGACAGCCGCGATCTGACGCGGCGCGGCCTCGGCTTGCGTGTGGAAGTGCGCGGTTTTCAGTGGGCCAACCCACAGGCGCAGAACGTGATTTTCTGGCATTATGACATCACCAACGAGGGCACGACGGATTACAACGAAAATATCATCTTTGGTTTGTATTTTGATACCGGCGTCGGCGGCTCGGCGCTTTCCTGCGACGGCGTTTACGAATCGGATGATGACAATGCCTTCTATGATAATTCTTTTGGACTCAATTTGGTCTACACGTGGGATAAACAGGGCCATGGCAAAGACCTGAGCGGTAATTGCGGCACCACGGGCTATCTTGGCTACTCGTATTTGGAGACGCCTGGCAAGTCTGGCGATGGCATCGACAACGACAATGACGGCATCACCGATGAGAAACGCGATGGCGGCCCCGGTACTTTGTTGACCACTCAGACGGAGATTGAGAATTATATCAAATCGCGTTACAACCTGGAGAAATATAACCTCTACTTTACGGACTACCATTTCCGTCCGGCTTTTCGCGCCAGTCGTTGGTGGACCGGCGACGAAGATTTGGATTGGGTCGCAGAATTGCACGATACCGGTGGCGACGGCGTGTTTGGCACCAACGATCCCGGCGAGGGCGACGGCATCCCGACCGCAGGCGAACCGAACTTCGACCGCACCGATCTGCATGAGTCCGATCAGATTGGGTTGACCGGTTTTAAAATGAATCGTATCGTGGCGGGTGCCGGCAATCCCAACCAGGAAACGGACAATGTGGTGTTTTTTAACGGCACCAAAAATTGGCCGCGACTTTTGTATGATCAATTCATCAATCCCACCGCATCGGCGCGTTTTGATCCTCCGCTGGCGTTGAACTACAACATCGGCTTCTTGTTTGCGTCCGGGCCCTTCACGCTGCCGGCGGGCAAAACCGAACGCTTCAGTCTGGCGCTGGCGTATGGCGCGGACTTGACGGAACTGCGCGAGACGGTGAAGACGGTGCAAAAAATTTATAACGCCAACTATCAATTTGCGACGCCGCCGCCGGCGCCGACGGTGACGGCGGAAACCGGCGATGGTTACGTGCGCCTCTCGTGGGATGATGCGGCGGAACGCGGCTCTGATCCGGTGACGCTCGAAAATGATTTTGAAGGCTATCGGATTTATCGCGCCACCGATCCGGAATTTCGCGACGTTCGTGTGATCACCACCGGCCGCGGCACCGGCCCGCTGGGCAACGGCAAGCCGCTGGCGCAATTCGATCTCATCAACGGCAAAAAAGGGTATTCGCAGCAAGTGGTCGAAGGCGTGACGTACTATTTGGGTAATGATACCGGCATCAAGCATACTTTCACCGACACCACGGTGATCAACGGGCAACTTTATTATTACGCTGTTTGCTCGTATGATCGCGGCTCCGATTCACTCGACTTTTACCCGTCGGAGAACTCCATCGCGGTTTCGCGTACGCCGCGCGGCGGCACCATCTTGCCGAAAAATGTCGTTTCCGTCCGTCCGAATCCTAAAGTGCTCGGTTTTGTGCCGGCCAGTGTCTCGGCCGCGACCCACACGGTTGGCCAAGGGGTCGGCTCCGCCGAAATCCAAATTGTCAACTCCGACTTGGTGCCGGAAAATCATGTGTTCAACATTAGATTCCGCACCAACTCCAACGACAGCATTCGCGCGTACTTTTATGATTTGATCGACAGCACCACCGGCGAAGTCGTGTTCACGAACGGTTACGATTTGGACGGCAAAGGTACCGGCCAAGTGGGCGCGGGCGTTCTGCCCATGGTCTGGACGCCGAGCACCATTCTCGTGGATTCCGCGCGCACCGGTTACACCGCGACGAGCACGACGAATACGAAATTGAAAGCCATCTTCCAGGACCCCATCAATGAAGCACGGCCGGATCGCGCGCAATTTCGCGGCGGCCGCATGATAAACTATCGGCGGCCCAATTTTCCGAATGATATTACGGTGACATTTAGCGATGTGCCGGTTGACACCTCCGTCGATTTCGGCATCGGCCGCGCCGCGCGTCCTGCCAAGTTTCGTGTCGTAGCGCATACGCCCAACGGCGATGTGCGCTTGAAGTTTGGCATGGCAGATTTAGACCGTGACGGCACACTGAGCCGGGCTGATGATTATATCGCCATTCTCACCGACGTTCCCGGGGTGACGGCTATCGAGCAAGAAACCTGGCGTGTGCAACTCGACACCACCGGCCAAGGCAAGCGCGGGGCCATTGTGCCGCCGAAAGCGGGCGATGTCTACCATCTTGTCTTGAAGCATCCGCTTGGTCCGAATGATCGCTTCTCCTTCCGAACCACGGCGCAAAAAGTCAACGCTGACAAAGCGAAGAGTGAATTTGCGCAAGAACCGTATGTCGTGCCGAATCCCTACGTCGGTTCCGCGAGTTTTGAAGCCGAGCGTTTCGCTGTCTCCGGCCGCGGCGAGCGCCGCATGGAATTTCGCAGCCTGCCGGCGAATTGCACCATCCGCATTTACACCGTGCGCGGGGAGTTGGTGCAAACCCTGCGTCACGACGGCTCCAATGATGGCTACGTCGCCTGGGATTTGCGCACGAAAGACAATCTTGACGTCGCGCCCGGCTTGTATTTGTTCCACGTCGATGGCAGCGACACGGGCAAGCACATTGGCAAATTTGCGATCATTAAGTAACGTTATGACATGTCGATGAGGAGTTGTGATCATGAAAACAAAATTTAGTTATTTGCTCCTCCACCTGGTTCTGGCTACATTGGGCCTTAGCCAACTGGCCAACGCGCAAAGCAAAACCGGTACGACCATCGGCCAAGTGCTGCTCATTGAACCGAGCGCGCGCGCCACCGGCATGGGCAATGCGAGTGTCGCGCTGTACGACGAAGTCGCCTCGGCCTATTACAATCCCGGCGCGCTGGGACAGCTCAGCGGCTACGGCGTGCATTTCACGCATAGCCTGTGGCTCGCAGATATCCAATACGACTATGCTGCGGCTTTCATACCGGCCGGCGGTTTTGGCAATTTATTTTTTAGCTTGACGGCTTTGAACTCCGGCGAAATTAACGTCCGCACCGTCGCGCAGCCGCTGGGCACCGGTGAGCAGTATTCTGTTTCCAATTTGGCGCTGGGCCTCGGCTATGGCCGGGCCTTGTCGGATCGATTCTCGCTGGGCGTGCAGCTCACGTATCTGCAAGAGACCATCTGGCACAGCTCGCTTTCCACGTTCGCGCTGAATGTGGGAACGATTTATCGCGTCTCGGAAAACGGCTTGCGGATTGGCGCGAGTATTTCCAACTTCGGCTTGCAAGCCGGATACAATGGCCGCGATCTGCGCATTCAATACGATCTCGATCCCGCCAAATATGGCGACAACGGCGCGCTGCCCGGCGAAGTGGTTACGCAGGATTATTCGCTGCCCGTGCTTTTCCGGGTCGGCTTGAGTTTGCCTTACAAATTTCACCGCAATCATCAGCTCACACTTGCAGTCGATGCGTTTCATCCCAACGACAACACCGAAAGTGTGAGCGCCGGCGCCGAATGGTCATTTTTGAATGCGTTTTCCTTGCGCGGCGGCTATCAAAATTTACTTCAAAAGGATTCCGAAGTCGGCCTCACCGCCGGCGCCGGTTTGCATTATGATTTTGAAGGTTTTGTTTTTAAATTCGATTACAGTTGGGCCGATTATGGCCGTTTGGAAAATGCGCAGCGGTTTAGTTTGGGATTGACGTTTTAAGGTGAGGAGGTAAAATCATGTTAGACGTGATCCGAGATTTTCTGCATCTTTTGGCAACCGTGACCTGGGTCGGCGGCATGATCTATATTAATCTGGCTCTCATGCCCGCGCTGACGGCGATTGATCCGCCGCAACGCGGCAAATTGATGGGCGCCGCCGGAAAGCGCTTCGCCATTCTTGCATGGAGCAGTGTCCTCATTCTTATAATCACCGGTTATATGAAGACCCCCGCGGGAATGCTCTTTGAAACCTCGACGGGTTATGGCCTGACGTTAACGGTGAAACATCTGGCGATTTTGGTCATGATGATTGTCGGGATTTATATTTCCATGGTCATCGTTCCAAAGATGGGAACTTTGGCGCCCAAGGGCGGCGAGCCGCCTTCACCAGCTTTTATCAAAGTGCAAAAAAGCTTGCCCGTGCTTTCCATCGCCAATATGGTTTTGGGCGTTGTGGTTCTGTTCTGTGTCGCGCTGTTGCGGCTGTAGCGCTTGGCCGTTTTGCCGGTTGCGCTGGCTTTTCAGTGCATGGTTTTAGCGAAACCAATTTTCTGCTTTAATGGCTTTGCCGTGAACATTTGGAAGATGACATGATCAAGCGTTGTCGTGGTTTGGGCAAAGCCGGAGTGGCGCGGATCTATTTTTTCAAAGGCTTCGAATCCGTTGGCGCCATTCCGGCTTTATTTTTATTTTGTCTGCTTATGCAAACGTTTGGGTCTCCAGCCGCGTTGGGTCAAACGCGTTACGACCGTCACGTCATTTTCGAAAACAGTCTCACGGATCGTTCTTATTATTTCAGCCAGGGCTCGGTTGTTGCACCCAGCATGCTGGAAATCAGTGGCGGGAAATTTCCGGTTGACGACCGGATTTTTTTCAGCCCGCCCAATTCTCTGCGCTTGAAATGGAATTCCCAGTTCGGCGGTGACTGGCGTATGACTCTCAAAGTCGCAAACCGTTATGGCCGGCGCTTTGAGTTTTCCGGAAATGCCCTGTTTTTGCGCTGCTATGCGGAAACGGAGTTGTGGCGCGAGGAATCGCCGCTCATCGCGCTGCAAGATGCCAACGGCGTGACCACGCCGGACATTAAGCTGCTCAGTCTGCTTGACAAGCTTCCCGCGCAACAATGGGTGCAAATCAAATTGCCGCTGTCGACTTTCGTGCCCATTTTTCAATCAACGGATGAAGTCAAGTTCGACGTTCGCCAGTTGGCCAATATCTTTTTCGTGCAGCGCCTTGATGACGGCAAGGAACACACGTTGTACATCGATGATGTTAGAATTGGCGATGATGCGCCTGACACTAATAATCTCCCGACAACACCCGCGGGCCTTACTGCAAAAGGCTATGACAGTCACATTGATTTAACGTGGGCAACGAATCAAGCCGTCCAGCCGCTCCGCTACAAAATTTACCGTTCGTGGGACGATAAAACCTATGCGCCGCTCGGCATGCAAAAAGGCCATCTCGCGCGCTACGTGGATTTCATTGGCGCGCCCAATAAAACGGCATATTACAAAATCAGTGCACTCGACGCGAACGACAATGAATCCCCGTTTTCGCTTGCAGCCCGCGCCGGCACACGCGAGATGAGCGACGATGAGCTGCTGACAATGGTCCAGGAGGCTTGCTTTCGTTATTATTGGGAAGCGGCGCATCCGGATGCCGGCATGGCCATTGAAATTCTCCCCGGTGATGAAAACCTGGTCGCGGTTGGTTCTTCGGGCTTTGGCATCATGGCGCTCGTCGTTGCCGTTGAGCGCGGCTTCATCACGCGCGAACAGGGCGTCGAACGCATGTTGAAGATCGTGCGCTTTCTCAAAAACGCCGATCGTTTTCATGGTGTGTGGCCGCATTTTCTCGATGGCCGCACCGGCAAAACGATTCCCTATTTCGGCAAATACGATGACGGCGGCGACCTCGTCGAAACTGCATTTCTCATGCAAGGCCTGCTGGTCGCGCGACAATATTTCGCACGTAACCCGAATACCGAACGCGAAATTCGCGATACGATCACAGCGTTGTGGAAAACCGTCGAATGGAATTGGTACCGTAAAGAACCAAACGGTGATTTTCTATATTGGCACTGGTCTCCCAATCACGCCTGGCACATTAGCCATCCGCTGGTCGGCTGGAATGAAACGATGATCGTCTATTTGCTTGCTATCGCCTCGCCGGCGTACAGTGTTCCCGCGAGTTTGTATCATACTGGTTGGGCCGGCCAATCCGAGCTGGCGGTGCGCTATCGACAGGGTTGGGGCCGCACCACACAGGGCGATCACTACACCAACGGCAACACCTACTTCGGCATTAAGTTGGACGTTGGCGTCGGCACCGGCGGCGATCTTTTCTTCACGCATTTTTCGTTTATGGGCTTCAATCCGCGCAACAAAAAAGATCGCTACACGAATTACTTCAAAAATAATCGTAATCTCGCATTGATTAATCGCGCGTATTGCATTGCGAATCCGAATCAGCGCGCCGGGTTTGGCGAAAATTGTTGGGGACTGTCGGCGGGGATCAACTCCGGCGGCGGCAAACCCAATCCGCGCGAAGAAAACGGCACGATCAACTGCATGGCCAGCCTCGCTTCGTTTCCGTACACGCCGCAAGAGTCGATGGCCGCGCTCAAACATTTTTACCACGACCACGGCAGCAAGCTTTGGGGCATTTACGGCTTCCGCGACGGCTTCAATCTCACCGAGAATTGGTTTGAAGACGTGAACATGGCCCTGAACCAAGCGCCCATCGTCGTGATGATCGAAAACTATCGCAGCGGATTGATTTGGAAATTGTTCATGTCCAATCCGGAGATCAAGCCGATGTTGGAGAAGGTGGAGTTTGTGGATGATGGTAATTGAAGCTGAAGCGATAAAAACTACGAGGCGCTAGCACAAAATGTGTTAGCGTAAAGTTGGTGCCTGCAAGCTTTATGAAATGATCAATTTGGATATTTGACGTTCTCCGGCGAAGAGGTTTCGAGGTGGACGTAGCGTAAAACAAAATCTTCAGGCATGATGGCCGGAATCGGTGAGTTCTCAAAATCTGAAATGTTACGTGTCACTATGAAATCGCAGTGCGATGCTTCGGCCAGGCTAGCGACGACCGCATCTTCGAAATCATCGATTGACAAATTTCTTGCGCGAACGAATTTGGCTTTGTCGGCTGAGGCAATTTCAAAATGTGTGAGCAGCCAATCCGTGACCTCGTTTGCCTGAGGCTTGTTGTTGTGTTTGGCGACAATATAGTATATCGTTGTTAAGCCGTGGGCAGGTACGACGCCATCCACATTGTGTTTCAAAACTTCGCTCAATACGATCGCAGAGTGATGATAATACGGCTGGCGTTTCTGAAAATAATCCAGCAGGACATTGAGGTCAAGCATGATTTTCATTGGTGCTTATCCTCGATGTGCTCATAGTATGCCGTGGAAACATCAATGTCGCCCGGAATGATGCCTGCGAATCTTTTGATGTCCGGATGATGTTGGTATTTTTCCACCTTTCGTAGGTGTTCGACGAAATAGACAATCAATTCGGAAACTGGCACTTTGTGTTTGTCTGCGAATCCCTTCAGAAACAGAGCTTCCGATTCAGGTAAACGTAGAGTTAATTCGGCTGTATTCATTTGTGTCCTTTCGTTTTGCTCAGATTTAAGATACGCATTTTAGTCTTTTAAAGCAAGATTTGGTGTTATAAATGCGTGATGGTGAGATTTGGACATGGCAAAGCGTTGCTTTTAAAGAATCTTTCTGCCAAGT
>JAJVHT010000041.1 GCA_022072515.1 bacterium | reverse complement strand
AATGAATTCACTAATGCAAACCTTGCGCGAAAAACTTTTTCAGGCCACCGATTTTCTTTTCGGCGTCGAGCTGCTCTCCATTCGCGGCTCGATGGCGGAGAAGAGCGCGGTGAAGGCGCGGGATTTCGCCAACGAGCTGGTGGATTGTCCGGCAGTCGATTGGATTTCGATTACGGATAATGCGGGCGGCAATCCGCAGTTGGCGCCGCACGCGTTGGGCAAGCCGATTCTGTATGCGGGCAAGGAAGTCGTCATTCATATGACGTGCAAGGATCACAATCGCAATGGCCTTGAGAGCGAAGCTTGGTTTTTGAGCAGCGAGGGTTTCCATAACATTCTGGCCATGACCGGCGACTATCCGATGACCGGCAATGAAGGGATGGCGAAACCGGTCTTCGATCTGGATTCCATCGGTCTGATTTCCATGCTGACCAAAATGAATCGCGGCTTCGAGTACCGGCAACGCGGAGGCATGCACGAAACGCAACGACTTGGAAAAACACAATTCTTGATCGGGGCAGTGACGAGCAATTTCAAGTTGCGGGAAGGGGAGGTCGTTCCGCAATATCTCAAGCTGCAAAAAAAGATCGAATGCGGCGCTCGCTTTGTCATCAATCAAGTCGGCTACGATTCCCGCAAGATTCATGAATTGCGGCTTTACATGGATCAGCACGGCATGAAGCATGTGCCTTTGATCGGGAACGTGTATGTGCTGAACCCCAGGGTCGCGCAAATCTTCCACGACAAGAAAATTCCCGGCATTGTGGTGACGCCGCCGCTATTGGAGCTTTGCCGGCGGCAGGGACTATCCGCGGATCAGGGCAAGGCCTTCTTTCATGAATTTGCTGCCAAGCAAATTGCAATCTATCGCGGTTTGGGGTATCGCGGCGCGTATCTAGGTGGCGTTTACGATTTTGCCGCCATCGAAAAAATCCTGGAAATTGAACGCTCGTTTTCTCCCGAGGATTGGAAACAATTTTCCCGGGAAATCAAATTCTCGCGGCCGGGTGAGTTTTTCTACTATGCCGAAAATCCGGCGACCGGCCTCGCTGATCCTGCGGTTCAAAGCTCAACTTCTGTGCTGCTGAAATCAAGGCACGTTGGGCCGATGTATCATTTGTCCAAGATGACACATGCGATCATGTTCACGCCGAATCGCGTCGTGACCAAATGGGGCGCAAGGATTTGCCAAAAATCCGAAGATCCCAGTCAGGGTCCCAAACTGCTGCGCGCCGTCGAACGGCTGAGCAAGATGGTGTTGTTCGATTGTCAAGACTGCGGCGATTGTTCTCTGCCCGACATTGCCTACTTATGTCCCGAATCACAATGCGCCAAAAACCAGCGCAACGGGCCATGCGGCGGCACGAAAGATGGACTTTGCGAAGTGGCGGGTTTTGGCGATTGTATTTGGTTGCGCGCGTATGAGCGCCTCAAGCATGATGGCAAGGAACTGGAATTGTTGCGGCATGCGCCCGTGGTGCAAAATCAAGCGCTCAGAAAAACTTCGGCTTGGGCAAACAACTGGCTGGGACGCGATCATGCCGCAAAGCCAACAGGCCAGGCTGCCACGGATGAAGTGAAGGAACAGAAGAAGGAAGATCATGCGCCTCAACTCATTCACTAAGCCCGGCAAACCCGAATCAAATAAGCAAACAACCGCTTGCAGACAGGCATTGCGAAGATTCTTTATTCCACAAAAGGAAAAGAAATGGCTGAAAAAAAACTACTTATCATTGGTGATTTGATCAACAACGCCTATGCGCGGGCGCGCAATGCGTTTGCCGCGCGCGAGGTGAAGGGCTATCAACACCTCGCGCAATTGCAGGCAAATCTGGGCGTGGACTTTTTGGATTTGAACATTGACGCAACGCGGCTTGTACCGGTGAAGCTGGCGGACATGCTGAGTTTCCTGCCGGATGTTATTCCCGCGATTCAAGCAGTGACCCCATTACCGCTCTGCATTGACAACCCTTCTGTAGAGTATCACAAAGTTGCGCTGAAATATTATGACCGCCGCAAAAGCGGCGCGCCGATCCTGAATTCTGTGGCGGCCTCGCGTGAGCGTCTGGAAGAAATGATTGAATTGATCGCGGAATACGATACTTTCGTCATTGTGATGGCCTCGGAAAAATTCGCCGGCAGTGGGACGGCGCAATGCCTGCATCCGAACGATGTTCATGCCGCCGCCAAACATTTTATCGAGCTTTTGGCGACCAAGGCAGGCCGCACCAATGATCAAATCATCCTCGATCCCGGACTCGCGCCGGTCGGCGCGGATACGTATGGCTTGGTGAATATCGGGCTGGATGCCATGCGGCTCATTCGGCAAGATCCGGACTTGCGCGGCGTGCATCTCACCGTGGGATTGTCAAATTTTGCCTGGGGCACGCCCAAGTACATTCGCGAAGATTTGGAAAGAGCCTATCTGACTTTGGCAACGGAGGCCGGTTTGGATTTTGCGATTGCCAATCCGGAAAAATCACTCGTGCCATTGCCGGCGGATCACGCGATCGTGCAGCAGCTCCGCCACGCATTAGAGCAAGGCAGAGCCGGCGCAGGGGAAAGCCAGGAAACCGCCGGCTTTCGTCAAGCCGAGGCCATTATGGAAATGTGCAACAGTGCGGCGCCTGCAGATGAGTGATAAGATTTTCATTCCACCAGCATCACATGAACGATGTGTATGGCTGTATGTCGGGACGTTGATCGAGGGCTTCAGCACGAAGCCTCGAAAAGATGTTCATGTTGTATATGATGCCAACTCGATCCGATACCTCGGCAGTGCGCAGAATCCACCGCCTCGTGAACTCTTGAATCCGGGTCAGGATCAGCCGGATGCGGAATTGAACGAGTATACGCTGTTGCCCGGATTGATTGAGGCGCATGCGCATTTGTTTCTCGCAGGCGGAGAATTGGATTTTGCGAAACGGAACGCGTATCTAAAGCAGACTCCACAGGAATTGTTAAGCGCATCGCGCAGGCGTTTGGAGAAACTGCTTCGAATTGGCATCATTGCGATTCGCGATGCCGGTGACAAGCACGGCGTTGGACTGGCGCTCAGCAAGCTTTATGAGAGCGAAGACAAGCCGCTTATGCCTTATGTGGACAGTCCGGGCGCGGCGATACACCACAAGGGCCGCTACGGCGGATTCATGGCAGAGCCTATCGAGAATCATCAAGCACTCAAAGCCTGTGTCGAATGCCGAGTTCGGGCGGGCGCTGATCGTATCAAGCTGATCGCCACGGATATTATCGATTTCAAAGCAGGTCGGGTGATCAACGAACCGCAAATGACCACTCAGGAAATAACAGAGCTGGTGAGCGCAGCAAAATGTTTTGGCAAACAAACTTTTGCCCATGCCTCCGGTGATGACGGTATCGAGTGTGTGCTCGATGCCGGCGTGGATTCGGTTGAGCACGGTTTTTTCATACGCGCGGAGCAATTGGCGAAAATGCGCGATCGGCAGATTGCCTGGGTGCCGACGATGGCCCCGGTACAAAAACAGATCGATCATGCCGAGTACTTCGGTTGGAGCGAAAAAATCATCTCGAATCTGCAGAAAATTCTTGAGCAGCACGCTGCAAGCTTGGTGAAGGCGCATGCGATGGGCGTGCAGATCATTGCGGGCAGCGACGCCGGCTCTTGTGGTGTGGCGCACGGAATTGGCCTTTTGGATGAATTGGAATTGATGGCGCGTGCCGGACTCTCGGCAATAGCGGTGATCAATGCCGCAACCGGAAGCAGCTCGAAGCGATTGGGTTACAAAGAAAAGTTTGGGCAAATCAAACCGGGATATCGCAGCCGTTTTATCATCACCCAACACTCGCCATTGGCCGGCATATTAAATTTGAGAAAGCACAAGTATGTCGTGTTCGATGGCGCCGTGTACGATTCTGACGGGAACATTGACGCCAAGGGATTATAAGTAATGGAATATCGTGAACTCGGACGCACCGGATGGCAAGTATCAACAGTCAGCTTCGGTGCTTGGGCAATCGGCGGCACGTGGGGTACGGTCGATGATCGGGAATCGATGGCCGCGCTGCATCGTGCGCTCGATCTCGGCGTGAACTTTTTCGATACCGCCGATGTGTATGGGGATGGACGAAGTGAGTGTTTGCTGGCGCGGCTTCGCCGCGAGAGGCCTGAAAAATTTTATGTTGCCACCAAAACCGGCCGGCGGCTCAACCCGCATGTTGCCAGCGGCTATACGCGGCAGAATCTGACCATGTTTGTCGAGCGCAGCCTGAAGAATTTGGAAACAGAGGCGATTGATCTTCTGCAATTGCATTGTCCTCCCACGGAAGTGTATTACATGCCGGAAGTGTTTGGTGTGCTCGATGATTTGGTTAGTACCGGTAAGTTGTGTTATTACGGCGTGAGCGTGGAAAAAGTTGAAGAGGGCTTAAAGGCGCTCGAATATCCCAACGTGCAGTCGGTGCAAATCATCTTCAATATTTTTCGGCAACGCCCCGCGGATCTCTTTTTCAGCGAAGCGCAACGCCGTAAGGTTGGAATTATTGCCAGAGTACCGCTCGCTTCGGGGCTGCTGAGCGGCAAGTTCACGCGCGCCAGCACATTCGCGCCAGATGATCACCGTGCCTTCAACCGCCACGGCGAAGCCTTTGATCGCGGTGAAACCTTTTCCGGGCTGGATTATGAAGTAAGCCTGAAAGCGGTTGAAGCGTTACGCCCACTCGTGCCGCCCAATTGGACGATGGCGCAAATGGCGCTGCGCTGGATTTTGATGTTCTCCGAGGTCACGTGTGCCATTCCCGGGGCCAAGCATCCCGCTCAGGTCGAAGAGAACCTCACGGCCGCAAACTTGTCGCCGCTTTCCAAGGCTCTGATGGCGGGTATACGTGACCTCTACAATCATTATGCGCGTTCGCAGGTGCATCAATATTGGTAAGGATTTTTACTTATGAAATCAATATCTCGAATAACTGGCCGCCATGCCGGAATGATTGGCAAAACAATCATTTTTCTTTTGCTCGCCGTTTTTTATTTGGAAACTATTTATGCCCAGGAAAAGAAGAGCATAAATGCCGCCTCACTTCCACCGCGGATGGAAATTCCGAATACGCAAATACTGAAAATGACATCTGCCATTGTCGGACAGGAATACGATTTGTATGTGCATTTGCCAAGAAACTACGGCAACAAAGAGCAAAAGTATCCCGTGCTCTATCTTCTCGATGCGCAATGGGATTTCCCTCTGGTCACGGCCATTTTCGGCTCGCAATTCTACGATGGCTTTTTGCCGGGCATCGTCATTGTTGGAATAACCTGGGGAGGGAAAAGCCCCAACCATGATTCGTTGCGAGCGCGAGATTTGACTCCGACCAACGCTGCAACATTGCGCCAGTCCGGCGGCGCGCCAAAGTTCTTGTCCTTTATCAAGAAAGAACTCCTCCCGTTCATCGAGTCCCAATACCGCGTCTCGAACGATCGCACGCTGATGGGAAGTTCGTTCGGTGGGCTTTTCACATTATACGCCCTTTTTGCTGAAACAGAACTATTTCAACGCTATGTTCTCACCAGTCCGGCGGTGGGATGGAATAATGAAGTGATTTATGCCTTCGAGAAAAACTATGCGGAAAAGAAATCTTCGCTTCCGGTCCGGCTTTTTATGGCGGTGGGCGAGCTTGAAGGCGTGGCCGACTTTCAGAAATTTGTGGAGCAGTTAAAAGCGCGCAATTACCAGGGTCTTTCGCTGCAAACCCGGATACTCGAAAACACCGGCCATTCCGGCACGAAAGCCGAAGGATACACCAGAGGGCTGCAGTTTGTGTTCGCACGGCCGTCATTAACGCTTGCTCCGGCTGTATTGGCGCAATATGCTGGTGTTTACCAATTTAACCCTGAAACCAGAATTGTGATTTCGACAGAAAGCGATCATCTGGTTGTGCAGGGACCGAACAATGAAAAGATGGCTCTGCACGCCGAGACCGAAAACGATTTTTATATTCCCGGCCAATATTTGTTTGTTCATTTTAAAAAGGATACGGCGGGAAAAATTTCCGGCTTCCAACTGGAACAGTTTGCCGGGGAAGTCTTTGTACAAAAAACTAGTTCCTCCAAATAAAAAGGAGAACACCTGTGATTGAATTATATCGTAATTACACTTATCTTTTAATGAGCACAATTCATCTTTTTGCCGCAGTGTTCGCCTTGGCGCAATCGCCGGTTCCACCGGAGGCGAAATTAGAAAGGATCGCAACCGGATTTCAATTCGTTGAAGGTCCGGTGTGGAGTGATAAGTTGGGTTTGCTGTTCAGCGATATTCCGGCAAACACGGTTTATCGCTGGAAACCGGATTCTGGCGTATCGATCTATTTGCGGCCTTCCGGCAATTCCAACGGCTTGGCTTTTGACTGGAAAAACCGCTTACTCTTGGCGCAACATGGCAATCGTCGCCTGGCGCGGCGTGACTCTATTGGAACTGAAGTTTCGCTTGTTAGTCATTACAACGGCAAGCGGCTGAACAGTCCGAATGATCTCGCCATCAAATCCGACGGCGCGATTTTTTTCACAGATCCGCCGTATGGCATTTCGCCCAATCAAGAGGAGCTGGGATTCTATGGCCTCTATAGATTAAACCCGGCGGGAGCGGTACAGTTGTTGGATCAGTCCCTCCGCCGGCCCAACGGCATTGCCTTCTCGCCGACCGAGATGAAACTCTATGTTACCGATACAGAAGTGCGGAATGTTTATTCGTGGGATGTGATCGATGATTCGCTATTGGCGAACAAACAACTGCTCGCTCATTTTAACCCTGCCGGTGGCGCTGATGGCATGAAGGTGGATGCGCAGGGAAATCTCTTCGTCACCGGCCCTCTCGGCGTTTGGGTATTGGCGCCGAATGGCGCTGTTTTAGACACCATTTTGGTCCCCGGACAAACAACGAATTGCAACTGGGGTGATGCAGACCGCAAAACGTTATACATCACCTCGGGTAACAGCGTTTATCGCCTCCGCATTGGAGGCGCCACAACGCGCGTCTCTAATCCTGAGCAGAAGAACAGCGCACCGGAGTCATTTAAGCTGCATCCGGTTTACCTCAATCCCTTTAACCCCGAAACCACACTACGCTATGAGCTGCCGCAATCGGAGTTTGTGGAGATTACGGTCTATGATATGCAAGGAAAGCTGGTGGAAACGCTGGTTCGACAGCAGCAAAGCGCCGGTATCTATTCGCTAAAATGGCGCGCCGGCAATCGCAGCTCGGGTCTGTTTTTTTTCAGAATGCAGGCGGGGCAATACGTCAACGTCACCAAGGGCATTCTGTTGAAATAACGGTATCCAGCCCCTGGAACTTTGTCATTTGTAAGATACCCATGGAAGAAATATATAAAGATCTGCAGGATAAGATTGTCCTGGTTACCGGCGGTGCAAACGGAATCGGGTATGCCATCGCCGCGGCATTTGCGGCCAATCATGCGAATGTTGTCATCGTCGGTAGAAACAGCGAAAAATTGAAGCTTGCCAGAAAACAATTGGGCGAGAAGGTGAACTGTCTCACCTTTGATCTGAACAAGATCGATCACTTGCCCGAATTGGTTGGGAAGATTAAGCAGACGGTGGGTGAAATTGATGTTCTCGTCAACAATGCTGGAATCAATTTCAAAAAAGAAGCGCTGCATGTTTCCAATCAAGAGTATCAGGAAGTCATTCAAACGAATCAGACGGCGGTGTTCGCCCTCACCCGGGAGGTCGCGAAATCCATGGCGCGCCGGGGTGGCGGCAACATCATCATGATTAGCTCAATGGCCTCGCAATACGGCATTCCCAAAGTCATCAGTTATACCGCCTCCAAGGCGGCGGTGGAGGGCATGACGCGCGCCTTGGCGGTTGAATGGGCGGCGCATGGGATTCGGGTTAATTGCATTGCGCCGGGATTTATCGCCACCGCCATGTCGGCGCGAGCGCTTGATCATGATCTCGAGCGAAAAGCGCGCGCGTTGATGCGCACACCCATGGGCAAGCTTGGCGAGCCGGCGGATGTGGCCAACGCCGCGTTGTTTCTGGCTTCGGCGCAAGCGAAATACATCACCGGCATCGTGCTGCCGGTTGATGGCGGCAATTCAATTGGGTTTTAAATCGAGGTGAAACGTAAATCTCAAAACGTAAAGCGGAGAACATTTGCCAGTGCTTTTTACGCCTTACGTACATAACACCAAAAATGGATTATGACTATGAATTCTCTTTTCGCTGGACTCGACGTTTCGACACAAAGCTGTAAATTGGTCGTGATCGACACCGACGCGAACACCGTTGTGTTCGTCGATGCAATCAACTACGAC
Organism: bacterium; assembly: GCA_022072515.1. Lineage (GTDB taxonomy): Bacteria > Zhuqueibacterota > Zhuqueibacteria > Zhuqueibacterales > Zhuqueibacteraceae > Zhuqueibacter. The sequence continues at coordinate 9,887 of JAJVHT010000041.1, read as the reverse complement.
GAGGATTTGCCGCAATACGGCACTTTGAATGGCGTCAAGCCGGGCTTGCCGAAAGGGGTTTCAGAATCGGACCCGAACATGTGGATTGAGGCTGTCGAAAAAGTTTTTGCGAAATTGCAATCATCTAGAATTCCGATAGCCAGTATCAAGTGTATTTCCGTTTCCGGACAACAACACGGCTTGGTGAGCCTGGATGAGCAGGGCCACTTGACGCGCCCGACCAGCAAGCTGTGGAATGATTTTTCAACTTTGGAAGAATGTGAAATTTTGACGGCCAAGATTGGCAATCTTGACGCTATGGTCGCCGAGGTGGGGAACAGCCAGCGCACCGGTTACACTGCTGCCAAAATTTTTCATATGGTGCGGCATGAGCCGGAGAATTTCGCCAAGTCTTCCACGCTTTTTTTGGTGCACAACTACATTAATTTTTATCTCACTGGCGGCGTGCGCGTGATGGAGCCGGGCGATTTGTCTGGCATGGCGTTGTGGAATCCGAAAACCGCACAATGGTCGAAACGGGTGCTGGAGGCTATTGCCCCGAACCTGCGGCAAAAACTTCCGGCCGTAAAACCGGCGGACGCGACAATTGGCAAAATCTCCGCAGCTTTAGTTGCCCGCTTCGGATTCTCGCCGGAGTGCAAAGTCGACGCGGGCAGTGGCGACAACATGTACGGCGCGATCGGCACCGGCAATGTGCGCGAAGGCATTGTCACCATCAGTCTGGGAACCAGCGGCACAGCTTACTGCTTCATGAAACAACCGTTTATCGATCCGACGGGCGAAATTGCCGCTTTTTGCGACAGCACCGGCCATTACTTGCCGCTGCTATGCGTTTCCAATTTGGCAAATGGCTACGATGCACTGCTGGCGCAATACAAGATGAGTCACGCCGAGTTCAATGCCGTCACCAAACAAACCAAGGCCGGCAATGCGGGCCGTTTGCTGGTGCCTTGGTATATCGGCGAAAGAACGCCGGATGTTCCACTTGCCGCACCGGCCTATTTCGGTTTTGGACTGGACGAATTTACCAAAGAAAATCTTTGCCGCGCGGTATTGGAAGGACACATATTGAATTTGTACGATGGATTTCGCCGCATGCCGGTCACGGTAAAAGAAATCCGGCTCACCGGCGGGCTGGCCAAATCGGATGCCTGGTGCCAAACGATCGCTGATGTCTTTGAAGCCGAAACGATTCCGGTCGAGGGCGAAGGTGCAGCCCTGGGTGCAGCGCTGCATGCCGCCTGGGTTTGGAAAAAGGAAAACGGCCAGGAAGTTTCGCTTGATACGCTCACCAAAGATTTTGTCGTGTTACAAGAAAGCAGACGTAAAACCCCCATTACACAAAATGTCGAGGTTTATCGTATTCAGAAGCCTCTGTTTGCCGCCCTCAGCGCGCGTCTGCGCGGCGTCGCGACAACGGATGATCCGTTTGCCTTGAGGGCGAAGCTGTTGACTTTGTAGGAAGTGACGCGAAACGGCGTCGATATTTCGATGCAAAAAAGAATTCAAAAGGCTTCCAGTCGCGTGAAAAAACCGCCCGAGGCGAATTGGCCGTTGCGAACGCGCAGAACAATCTGATTGCTTCCCGATTTGAGATTAAGCGGAATTTTGCGGCCAGCGTGCTCAGGGTTTTTCCAGAAATCAAACCAGGCGTTCCAATCGTTTTTGCCAGACACGTACCCGTCGCGGTATATGAAGCCTTCGAAACGGCCGTTGACGAACAGCACCAGCTCGTCGGTCGTGCTAAGGTGCAACGTCACTTTTTTTCTTTGTCTGCATGCACACGGGTGCGAAAATACGCGATGGATTTGCTGCTATTATACTCGGTGATGCGTCCGGTGATCACCGCGCCGCGTGCATCCACCGTGAACGGTTGCCAGACATGTGTCACGCCATTTGCCGCAATTTTTGTTGCGGCCGCTTCACGTGTACGTTCAATTGCTTCGACCGGCATGGGAAGAGGGCCAATCACTTCCCATGCCGTGACGAGGGAATCCGGTTCATAATGGATTGCCGGTATGTACGGCCCTTGATAGCTCAATCGGTTGATGGAAATAACTTTGATATTGTCGATCCACACGGGCGTGCCGGTGATTCGGGGTTTGAATCCAACCAGACCGGAATCACGTTCAAACAGGTCGAATACTACTTTCGGGGTTATCGGATCACCAACATAAAAGTGGCAAACAGTGCCGATGATTTCTGCTTTGAAGCGGCGCCAGGTTTTGACATGAATGGAATCTTTGCCAGCCAAGCGCGTCGTATATTCGTTGTATAAAAGCCGCGAGGCATTGCCATCCCGCCAAGGATTCACTTGCACATAACTGCCGTTCCCTTTGATATAAATGCTTCCAAAGTCCAACCGTGAATCACGCTGCGTGTAATTGTAGATTAAACCGAGATAATTGTCGCCGTCGTCCACGAAGAGCACTTCGCCCTCGACGCGCACGCCGCCCCATTTATCCGAATTTTTGACCAACGCGTACACCGCGCCATCCGGCTGCAATTGCATCACCCGGCCGTGCTGCGGATCATTCGATGCAACGAGTTGGATCGCGTGCGCGCCGACGAGTTGCCAGCCGGAAAGATCACGCTCGAAATCGTCGGCAAAGCGCTCTTGCGCGTGAAGCAAATTAAAGCGAATGCACAAAAAATGATACATGCAATTTTTTCGAGAAATTTATTTGGCGCCATTGGTATTGTCCGCGTTTGGAAAGAACGCCTGCAAAATTTTATCGGTCCTTCGGCGCCAACTGGCGTAATCACTGCCATCGTTAAACTCGCCGCCGGCAACTTGATACTTTTTATCTCGCAACATTTTAACGAAGCTTTGACTGAACCCGCGTGTGTCGTATTCATAGGCGGCGTAGCGATAGTCATACGTTCCCCAATCTATGTACAACCGCAGCGGCAGGAAAGGAGACTTTTGCACGAGTTCGACCAGCTCCGGGCCGCCGTCCGCAATGGGAGCGATGGATTGGCCGGCAATTTTTCCGAAAACACTAGGATGGCGAAAACCGGTGTATAAAGATGAGTAGCCGCCCTCATCACCGCCGAGGATAGCTCTGGCCTCCGGCGTGGCGATCGTCCGATACTTTTCGTCAATGAAGGGCACCAGCTTTTCGGCCAACATCTGCGCGTAAAGCGGCCGCTCCAAACGCGCGAATTCATACGCGCTGATCGACTGGATGAAAACGGCAATCACGGGCTGCACTGTTTTGCCGATGAGATTATCGAGCGCGTTTTTCATCTTGCCGATCTCCAGGGCATTATCGCCGTCGTTGACGTAGAGCACCGGATATCGCTTTGTTGTTGCGTCATAATCCGGCGGCAAGTAAACTTGTATCTGGCGCTCGCCGCCCCAAATCCGACGTCCCACGGGGATTTTCTCCGAGGTGAAAGTGAGCGTGTCCAACTTTCCTCGTAATGCGGTAGCCGGTTCAAAAAAATGTTGCGGGTGCGCGCTGCGCGGCATGTAGAGTTCAGAAGTTTCGCCCACGCGCATGGTTGCGCCAATCTTATGCGGATTGCGCGGATCCGCCATGCGTTGATCCAAATCCTTGATGAATTGATATGACAAAAACGCCTCCGGCGCAAGTTTGAACGAAGCGTAAAAGAAATCCGTGCCGTCGAGATGGTGCATCGTCACTTCCTCGCCGGCGTCGAACATATCGCCGCGCAACGCCACGTCACGCGCCTCGCCGCGATAAATGATATGCACCAAGCTGTCTCCTTCGATGACGGGAAATTGCTTTTGCGAATTGATGAACTGATCGATCTGCGCGCGCTTGTCAGCACGGCTTGCGATTTTTTTGACAAACTTGCCGAACTCCGAATTTGGAAAAAACATGCTTGGCAGCGACGATGATTTTTCAACCGCCGCGAGGCTTTGCTCCACAACACTGACACAGGCAATTTCATCAAAGGAGCTGCGCGCGTAAAACTTGCCGTTGGCGAAACTCGGCGGTGACCAGACGAGTTTATCAAAAAGCGGCTGGCTGGCGATTTCCACATATCCTTCGGGCGAAGCTTTGGCGATGTGCAGCGCGCCTCTTTTGGTCATAATGACCAGATGCCCATCGACCAAGATGGTGAAACCGTTGCCCGGTGGCCGTGATTTCCACGCCAATTCGCCGGAATGCGCATTTACACAAGTCAAAAAGTCGCCACTGAAGCCGTAGATATAACCCTCGTAATATACCGGAATGTTATAATTGCGCTTCAAATCAGGACTTTTCCAGATTTCGGTCACGGCAAAACCGGTGTCGCTGGAAGCAACTTGAATCATCTTCGCCTGCGCGCTGCCATTGGTCAACAACATTTTGTTTTCGCCAACCCAAACGGGATTGACGATGCGTTGATAAAAACCGTCGCCGCCGTGAACGTAACGCCAAAGTTCCTTGCCGGTGTCCGGCTCGAAACCGTAAAGTGATTTTTCACCCGCCCAGAGGAGTTGCGTGCGGCCGGCAATGTTGGCGAGCAATGGCGATTGATATTCAACATTATCCGTTCCGGTACGCCAAACGACTTTGCCCGTTTTTTTGTTGAAGGCGGTAATCGCATTGTTCTGCGTTCCGCCGGTTTCGACGATCAACAAGTCGTCATAAATCAAAGGCGAAGTGGTGAAGCCCCAATGCGGCCGCACCGCCTGATGCTGTTCGATGAGATGCGTTGACCAAAGTGGCTTGCCGGTTTTCAGGTTGAGCGCAACAAGCTGGCCTTTCGGCCCGATGCCGAAGACACGGTTATTGTCGATTGTCGGCGTAGACACCGGCCCGGGGTTGGCGCCGTCGCGCCCGGGATAAGTGGTGTCGATGCGATAACGCCACTGCTCGTTGCCGGACTCCGCATCGAGCGAGATTACATAGTCGTATTCGCCATCGGAGAACATGGTGACGGCATGACCGTTGGCAATGGAAATGGCGGAATAACCGGAGCCAAGCTTTTTCTTCCAAACGATTTTAAGCGCCGAGTTTTCTTCAAAAACATTTTGCTGCGTGGAGGCGCCATTATAATTTACCCCACGCCAACGCGGCCAGTCGTTGCTGGCGGCATTCAAAGCCCAAGCTCGATTTTGCAGCAACGCGGTTTGAGCATAAAAAAAGACTGGGATTAATGCAGATGAAATGGCGAAAAGGTTAAAGCGCGACGCGAGCAGGCGGCATACAGCTTTAAACATAAACAAGCTCTCCGATGTTTTGGGGTTCTTTTCGGCGATCTTTGGCGGAAAAGGCGTTCTCTTTTAAAAAACGTGCAATGCACTCGGACGAATTCATTCCCAAGTTACCCAATCACAGATAGATCATATTGTAAAAATGTGACAAATCGTGATGGTTGTTGAAATACTGCATGAGCCTGGTGGGCGGCGTTTGGGTGAGAATATGTTGCGGAGAGACCCCGGAGAAATGCTTGAATTCTTTGATGAAATGCGCTTGGTCGTAATACCCGCATCTGACGGCGATTGCAGGCCAATCCCATCCCCGTTGGTGATAATACAATGCCTTCTGAAAGCGAATAACATTGGCAAACTGTTTTGGAGCCAACCCGAGGGTTTGCTTAAAACGCCGGATAAAATGACGCCGGCTTATGTGCAGCGTTTTCGCCAGGGCAGCAATCGGTGTGCTGCTTTGCGCCGCATTCATCCTCCGTGCGGCTTCAATCATTAGCGCATCGCGGCGGTTGTCGTTGAGCCGGCGGATAAAAAAGTCTCCGATGATTTTAATTCGCTCTCGGGTGCTCGCGGCTTCCATCAAGCGGTTTTCAAGTGCGGCAATTAGACTGGCGGTGAAGAGCAATTTCAAGTCGACGTTGCAGTCGGCGCATTCATCCAACGGAAAATCAAAAAATGGCGCTGCTCCCCATGGATAAAAGCTCACGATGATAATTCCGGTTTGACCGGTTGAGGCTACTTCGAGCGGCCGCGTTCTTTGGCCGACGAGATGGCTTCGTGACATGGGCTGCAGCCGGCCATCAAGAATTTGTACAAACGGATCCCGGTAATGAAAAACCACATCAAGTTTGGCCGCGGGAATGACTTTGGTGGGACGATTATTCGCGACCGTGGTCGGGTTCATGTTTTCCTGCACCCAGATTTTTTCGATGTAGGGGGTGAGCCTTTTACAGGGATTTAGTTTTTGATAGCTCATTTTGTTTTCCGTTTCAGTTCACGGCTGCTGCCGCTTATCTCTCCACCTCTTGCGAGTTTGACCGCTTTGGGCATGATTTCGTTCATCGTGCCGCAAAATTGATCATCCTGCCAACCTCGCCAATGTCAAGACTTTTTTAAAAAAGCAATCACTTCGCTCGAATAATACGGTTCCTGCGTGCACCAAAAGATGTAATTGAGCCCCAAATAGTTTTTTCCAAAGTCATAGATTTCCGCAACCGTCACCCGTTTGCCGGTTTGGGGATTAATATGCTCGTAGTTCCCATCCTGCACGGCGACTCCGGCCGGAACAATGCCGGAACATGCTTTGATGAATCCGTAACTGTTATTCATCTGACTTTTCTTGTACACGAGCAAATCGGGGCCGCCCACGCCAACACCGATCTTTTGGGCGTGGGCAAAAACCTCGCGCAAATATGATTTGTCGGTCCAGGGTAAAAATTCGCCCGGCATGAAATTGATATATTGAATTGTAACCGATTTCGGAAAGGCTGCTTTGAGCGCCTGCATGTTGGCCATGACGGCATTTTTGTATGCTGCAAAAGTGAAACCGGGCGGATGAAGATTCCCTTTCTCGCCGAAATCTACCGAGGTCTCAGGCAAATTGATACCTTCGATTTTACCGTCGAACGCTTTGCCTAATTGCCGCAGCAGCTTGTGAAACCGCTCCGCCACGGCGGGATCCCATCGTCGCGCCACCCAACCTGTTGGTGTGAAGATCGTTTCTTCGTCGTCGGCAAACTCGTACTGCAGATTCACCCCGCCATGATATCGCGGATCTTTTAGAATATAATCGGGAACATGGATGATCGCCGTGTCAAACGAAACCTCTTGCAGTTGCACGAAAAGCCTTTTGCCGTGACGGTTCAAATACTCCAAGTCGCGGCGCAGCGCTGCAAAGTCGTATTTGTCCGGTTCCGGCTCCAGTTCCCGCCAGGTGTATTTCAACTGCGCCCCGGCGATGTTCTTCGTGTTCAGAAAAAGCGAGTCCTGAATCCGCTCGCGTGCACGGCCGAAAAAAATAAAGTTTCTGATGTTCGCTTGTGCATTTAAGCGCGTTGCCGGCGCCAGAGCCAGCGCGCCAACGAAGAGTCTCTTGATGATTGAGGCTAGTGTCAAGATATTCTTGGGTCAATTTCTGAATACGCTTTTGAGATCGTTTTTCAGCACAACAGCTCTTATCCGCGGTCTAAAAACTGAGGGCTGAATGCGTAGAGCTATTCTTTGCCCTCCGTTTGCCGCCCTCTGCTTTAAACCCTCCGCCCTCTGGTTCATTCATACCGCAACGCCTGGGCCGGATTGATGAGCGCGGCGCGCAACGATTGACTCAGCACGGTGAGCACGGCGATCACGAGCGCCAGCGCACTCGCGGCCAGCAACGGCAGCGGGTCCATGTTGATGCGATAAGCAAAATTTTGCAGCCATTTCGACGCGGCATACCACGCCAGCGGCCAGGCCACGACATTGGCCAGCGCCACCCAGCGCACGAAATCAACCACGAGCAGGCGCACGATCACGCTGGTCGAGGCGCCCACGACTTTGCGCACACCGATTTCCTTCGTTCTTTGCACGGTGGCGTGGCTGGCCAATCCGAACAAGCCCAAACAAGCGATCAGAATCGCCAGGCCGGAAAAAATATTGACAATCGTACCGGTATCCAGATCGCGGCGATAGAGCTTCTCAAATTCTGTGTCCAGAAAAGTGTAAGTGAACGGGTAGCTCGGATAGATTTTTTGCCAGACTTTTTCAGCCGCTTGCACGGCCTCCGCAACTCGCCCCGGTTGAACGCGCGCCGTCAGCAAATTGCCCGGCACGCTCGCAATCGGAAAGATCACCACCGACTCGATATTTTGATGTAGGCCGGCGAAATGAAAATCTTTCACGACGCCGATGACGCGCGTGCCCACGGAATCGTTCGGCCCGAAATATAAGCGCCGGTTGAGCGGGTCTTTCCAGCCGAGCTTGCTCGCCGCCGTTTCATTAATCATGACCGCATCAACCGTATCCGTCGGCATTTCGCGGCTGAAATTTCTGCCCTGGGCGATTTGCATGCCCAACGTCGGCACGGCTTCGGGACTGAGGGCAAGCGCGCTCCAAATCCAGATATCTGCATCGGACACGCCCTGAGGACGAACGCGCGTGCGTCCAAAGGTCCGGCCCGGAATGTTGCCGGCTTGCGCCGCGGCAATGAATGCACTTTGCTGCATCAGCTCTTGGCGGAAAGTTTCCAGGTTCCGGCCCATCGCCTGATCGACCACGTCGAAAATCATCACCTGCTCGCGGTTGTAGCCGAGGTCTTTGTGCTGCACGTAATACAACTGCTTTTGAATGACGAGCGTCGCGCCGATTAACGCAATGGAAAGCGCGAATTGAAACACCACTAAGCCGATCCGCAACGCGGCGCCCTTCTTGCCGGATTTAAAATTTCCTTTCAACACCGTGATGGGTTTGAAGCTTGACAACACGACCGCCGGATAGGAACCGGCGAACAGGCCCACCACCAACAGCAGTGCAAATAAAAACGCCGCCAACGGGGCGTTGTTCGTCAGCTCCAGCGTTAAGGAAGTTTGCGTCAATTGATTCAGCCACGGCAACGCCAGCTTGGCAAGCGGCAGCGCCAGCAGCAGCGCCAGCAGGGTAATGAAAAACGATTCACCGAGAAATTGTTTCATCAATAGCGCTTGGTCGGAGCCGACGACTTTGCGCAAGCCGACTTCTTTGGCGCGGCTGGCGCTACGCGCGGTGGAGAGGTTCATGTAATTCACCGCGGCGATGAGGAGAATCAGCAGCGCGATGGCGGCAAAAATGTAGACGTTGTTGAGGTCGCCCTTGTTCGTCACCGGATCGAAAATGACATCGGTGGATTTGAGATGCACATCCAGCAACGGCTGCAGCACCACGTCAAAATTCGGCGCGACGTTGTGGTCCCGCGCGAACTTGGTGAATTTTTCCGGCAACCCCGCCGCCGCAGTGCCGCGTGCCAGCCGAATGTACGTCGGCATGGCAATGGCCTGCCAGGTCTCGGTAAAAACCGGCTGGGTGGAATTGGGCGGTTGGTTGGCTTTCGCTTGCGAAGTGATCGTTGCGATCGCGCCGAGCGCATCAAATTCAAGATGCGTGTTGTCCGGCAAGTCCGCGAGCACACCGGTGATCTGTAGGGCCGTGCCATTGCCATCCTTAACGGTCTTGCCCATCGGATCTTCATCGCCGAAGAGCTGTTTGGCCAGGGATTCCGTCAGCACCAAGCTGAACGGCTGCGCCAATGCCTTCGCCGGATCGCCTTTCAACAGCTTATAATCGAAGAACTCGAAAAAATTTGCATCCGCTGAGCGCAATTGCTGCGCATAAATCGCCGGCCGATTCTCGCCCGGCCGCGACAACAGCGTCTGGCCGCCAAACGTGAGCCGCAGCGAGGCCTCCACTTCGGGAAACGCGCCCGGCAGCGCCGGCCCCATCGCCGGCATGGAAATCCCGACGCGCTGATTGTGCGTGCCCAGCGCTTTGTCGATGGTCAGCACGCGATAAATCCGGTCCGCCTGCACGTGCATGTTTTCAAATGACAATTCATTTTGAATGAAAAGCAGAATCAGAATGCAAGCCGCCATGCCGATGGCCAAACCGGCAATATTGATGAAAGAGTAGGCCTTGTGCCTCAGCACGTTTCTTAATGCGATGGTGAGATAGTTCTTGAGCATGATCTCTCCGGTTCTCAGTAAACAGT
>JAJVHT010000158.1 GCA_022072515.1 bacterium | reverse complement strand
CAGCCGAACTATTCTTTCCGTGCGATCAGCGACAACGCCGATGAACGCCGCGCCGTGCAAGAAGCTTTCGCGCAATCGGTGTTGTGGGGATTTGACGTCGCGGCCGAAGAGAATGGCCGCGTGCTCGTGGACGCCAGCGACTTCTGTCTCCGCGATGCACACGATGTGATCGGCACGCTCAAACGTACCAACCAAGGCGGTTTCAAGCTCGACAACACCCGTTCGGCGTTTTATTTGCCCCGTACAAAGAATTTTCCGCAAAATACTGAGATCGAAGTGATGCTCACGTTTACCGGCGAAGCGCCCGGCAATTATGTCCGGCAAGTCGTGCCGACGCCGGAAGCCATCACCGTGCACCAGCATCATTCCTTCATCCAACTGCCGGATGAGAATTACAAACCGCGGGTTTTCGATCCGCGCGCGGGTTTCTTTGGTATCGAGTATATGGATTACGCCACGCCGATCAGTGAGCCGATCAAAAAGCGTTTCATCGCGCGGCATCGTTTACAAAAGCAAAATCTGGGCGCGAAGAGCAGCGCGGCGATCAAGCCGATCATTTATTATCTCGATCGCGGCGCGCCGGAGCCGATTCGCTCCGCGTTGATGGAAGGCGCGCAGTGGTGGAATCAAGCGTTTGAGGCTGCGGGTTATCAAAATGCGTTTCAAGTGAAATTGATGCCGGAAGACGCCGATCCGATGGACGTGCGCTACAATGTCATTCAGTGGGTGCATCGCTCGACGCGCGGCTGGTCGTATGGCAACGCCGTTACGGACCCGCGTACCGGTGAAATCATCAAAGGCCACGTCACCCTCGGCTCGCTGCGGGTGCGCCAGGATTTTCTGATCGCCGAGGGCTTGCTGGCGCCGTATGAAGACGGCAAAACCGTGCCGCCGGCGATGCAGGCCATGGCGCTCGCGCGTCTGCGCCAACTCTCCGCGCACGAAGTTGGTCACACGCTCGGCCTTTCGCATAATTACATCGCCAGCACAATCAACCGTGCTTCGGTGATGGATTACCCGCATCCGTTGGTAAAACTGAAAAATGAAGGTGCGCCGGATTTATCTGAGGCGTACGCCGCCGGCATCGGTGAATGGGACAAGCTCGCGATTGCTTTTGGTTATCAAGATTTTCCGGCGGGTAAGAATGAACAGAAAGAATTGCATGAAATTTTAAGCGGCGGAATTGCGCGCGGAATTATTTTTATAAGTGATCAGGATGCGCGACCGGCAGGAAGCGCCCATCCGCAAACGCATCTGTGGGATAACGGCGCGAACGCGATTGAAGAGCTGAATCACGTCATCCAGGTGCGGGCGCGGGCCTTGAGCCGCTTCAGCGAAAAAAATATTCGTACCGGCGCGCCGTTCGCGACGCTCGAAGACGTGTTGGTGCCGATCTATATGTATCACCGTTATCAAACCGAAGCCGCGGCTAAAATCGTCGGCGGGTTGAATTATACTTATGCGCTGCGCGGTGACGGCCAAGTCGTGACAGCGATGATTCCGGCGCCGGAGCAGCGGCGCGCCCTGGCAGCTTTGCTGCAAACTTTGCAACCCGATTTTCTCGCTTTGCCCGAGCGTATTTTACGCCTGATTCCGCCGCGGGCTTACGGATACTTGCGTAGCCGTGAGAACTTTGAAACGCACACCGGCTTGACTTTTGATCCGCTGGCAGCGGCGGAAACCGCCGCGAGCCTGACGGCTGGCCTTCTCTTGCACCCTGAACGCGCGGCGCGCCTGGTTGAGTTTCATGCCCGCGAAAAAAGTTTTCCAGGATTGGAAGAAGTTATCGACCAACTGGTCAAGGCAACTTGGAAGGCGGCGCCGGGTTCGGATTATCCTGCCGAGATTCAACGCGTCGTCGATAATGTCGTGCTTTATCATCTCATGGCATTAGCGGCGAATGAAGCAACGGCAGCGCAAGCGCGCGCCATTGCCTGGTCGAAGCTGGATGATTTAAAAAATTGGCTGGCAACCGCAAACCAACAGACGCGTGACGAGAGCATGAAGGCGCATTATCTGTTTGCGACGGCGCAAATCAGCCAATTTCAAAATAATCCCAAAGAATTGCATTTTACCGCGCCGTTGACGCCGCCGGCCGGCCAGCCGATTGGAATGGATGAGGAAGATTGGTGTCATTTTCGCGGAGAGAAATAATAAAACATTCCGGAGTTCAAAAATGAAAAGAGGCTTGTCTCTTGCTGGTTTATTCGCGTTAGGGGCATTGGCCGTTGTGGACGTGGCTTTGGCGCAGCCCACTCTTTATATCGTTCGTCACGCCGAGAAGCTCGGCAACTGGCCGGACGATGACGTATTGGATGCATTTCAGCCGCTTAGCGCTGAAGGCGTGGCGCGCGCGCAGAAATTGGCGGAGCAATTCAAGCCCGGCAATCTGGCCGCCATTTTCTGCAGCCGCACGACGCGCACGCTGCAGACAGCGTTGCCTTTAGCGCAAAAACTCAATCTTCCCATCGAAGCCGCGGAGGCGTGCATGGACACGGCGGCCATTGCGTCTTTTTATAAAAATTTGACGCAACGCTTCGGCGCGGATAAGGCGGTCATTCTGGTTTCGCATTCCAATATCATCCCATATCTTTTAATCAAGGCCGGACTCGGCGCGGCCTGTTTTCACGAGATGGGAATCAAGCCGCCGGCGGAGGGGTGGTTGCTCATCGATGGGTATGAGAATATTTGGAAAGTTGAAAAAGCCCACGCCCGCGAAAAAACTTGTGCAGGTTTTAGACGTATGAAATATTAAGTTCAACCGCTGTGACTATTTTGGCGGCACCGGCTGTAGGGCGGTGCGCTGGTGGTTGAAATCAAGGAGGCGATGAATTACCATGCTCATTTTTATCGCAATTGCTCTCGCTTCATTTTTGCTGGTAGCCGGATCATTTTTATTCGGCGGCCATGACGGCGACCACGGCGGCGATCATGATCATCATGATTTTTCGCACGAGGGCGCCGATGCCGATCCCACCATCAGTTTCTTTTCACCGCGGGTGATCGGCACGTTGACGATGGGATTTGGCGCCGCCGGGGCGATTGCCCGCTTTTACGGCGCGAATAATCTGGTGGCCTCAATGTGGGGATTGGGTTCCGGTGTGATGCTCGCCATCGTCATGTATCAAATGACGACAATCATCTACAAACAGCAGGCTTCCTCATTGATCGATACGGAAACCACAATTGGCAGAACCGGCGTGGTGACGACGGCCATTGATGCGCATGGCATCGGGGAAGTGAGCTTGACAGTGGCGGGGCAATACCGTGTTTATCTCGCCAAAGCTGCGAAGGGCAGGGGCATCGACAAAGGCAGCACGGTCAAAGTCGTTTCTGTCGTCGGCAGCCAGCTCGTGGTCGAAGAAATGTAGCGCTGCCGCGGACGCCTGAATTGGCAGAGTCTATGAAAGGAGGCAACGGTGGATATTTTTAATTTGCTCGGTAGCTTGACCATACCGTTTATGATTTTGCTGGTGGCGCTTGCGTTCATTCTGACGCTGCGGTTTATCGCCAGCCGCTACAAGAAAGTGCCGCCGAATGCCGTGGGCATTTTTTATGGCCGCAAATATACCTATAAAGATCCGGTGACGGGGCAAACGCAAACGCACGGTTTCAAAGTCATCGGCGGCGGCGGCCGCATTCTGTTTCCCTTCGTTGAATCTTACCAGGAAATGTCAACAGCGGCTTTTCAAACTGAAATTGATGAAAAGAGCATTCCCAACAAGGACAATGTCAAAATCAATGTGAAAGGCGTCGCCACCTGCAAAATTTCGACGATCCCCGAAGATTTGATGAACGCGGTACAGGCTTTTCTCGGCAAAAAAGATGAGGAAATCAAAGCGTTTGTGCAAAACATTCTCAAAGGCCATTTGCGTTCGATCATCGGCAAATTGGACATTGACAGTTTGTTGCGCGAGCGCGATGCCTTCAATAAGCAGGTAGTCACGGAATCCTCGGAGGAACTGAAACGCCTCGGCGTGCAGATCATCACACTGGTGATTCAGGAAGTCGGCGATGAATACGGTTATATCGATGCGCTCGGCAAGCGCGCCGTCGCCGAAGCGGTGCGCGATGCGAATATCAAAGTGGCGGAAGCCGAGCGGGAAACCGCGATTCAAGTGAGCACGGCGCAACGCGAAGCCGCCACCGCCAGAGCCGGCAACGAAGCTTCCATTGCGCAGGCGGAAATGGAGCGCGACGTCAAAAAATCCGAATTTAAAGCGCGGAGTGAGACGAAGAAAGCGGAAGCTGATAAAGCGCTGGAAATCGCGCTCGCCGATCAAGAGAAAGTGCTGCGCGTGAAACAGGCGGAACGCGATGCCGCGGAAAAAGAGGCACAGATCGTTGTGCAAGAACGGGAGGCGCAACGCAAACAGCGGGAGTTGGAAGCCACTGTGGTGCGGCTCGCCGAGGCAGAACGGCAAAAGCGCGTCATCGACGCGGATGCATCCAGGCAGCAAACCATTCTTGCCGCCGAGGCCACCAAGGCGCAAAAAATTCTCGAAGCGGAGGCCGAGATGCAGCGGTTGATGCGCGAAGCGGAGGGCCGCAAAAATGCCGACACCATGATCGGCGAAGGCGAAGCCGCTAAAACGCGCGCGACGTTGATGGCGTTGGCGGAAGGTGAAGCGGCAAAAAAGAAACAAGCTTTGCTCGCCGAAGCCGAAGGCACGCGCCAGCTCGCCGACGCGCTGGCCAAGATGAGCACGGATGCCAAATTGATTCTTGTTTTGGATCGGCTGCCGCTGTTGATTGACAAGAGTGGCGAGGCGCTTTCCAAAGTGGCGGAATCGGCCTTCTCCAGCGTGGCCGCGCCGCTGGGCAGCATCGACAAGCTGGAAATTGTCGATGTCGGCGGCAATGGGCGCGCGCTCGAGCAACTCGGTACGATGGTGCCAAGCGTCGTGTTCAAAACATTGGCCGCGGCCAAGGCGCAGGGCCTCGACCTTACAGCCTTGCTGAAATTTTTAGGCGTGAATGCTGAAGAGGCGTTGCAGAAGCTCGGCGCGCCGCCCGTAGAAGCGAAATCCGAGACCAAGAAAGGCTGAGCCGGGCCTGCGGCTAAAGCATTCCGAATGATCAACGTCTGTCCACATGATCTACGATATCATTGATGCCGCCCCGGAAGCGATTGTGGTGCATTGCAGCGACCCGCGTTTTCAGCGCGCGTTTGCTGAGTTTATTCACAATGAGCTGAAGCTGCAAGACGGCAGTTACATTCCTCTCGTGATCTCCGGCGGCGTCGGTTCGCTGGCGGAGCCGTTGAAATTGCCGAAGGAATTTCGTTTCATGAAAGAACGCCTGCGGATGTTTCTCGAACGCTTTGAGTCCATCCATCGGCTTATTCTCATCAATCATGAAGATTGCCGGCATTATGAGTGGCTGCAGAGTTATATCGGCAAGCTTTTTCTGCAGCGTTTTCAAAACCTCACGGAGCGCCAGCAAGCCGATTTAAAAAAAGCGGCGCAAGGCATTCTCACGTTGACCTCGTTGAAGCTTGACGTCGAATTGTATTACGCCAGGTTTGCCGATGCGCGCAAGAGTCAGGTGGTTTTTGAACAGGTGGGATGATTGGCAAATTCTTTCGAAAAAAAACACCCGGAGCCAATCCGGGTGTTTTATAATTTCGACTCGCGCTGAACAAATCACCTGCAACGAGTCACCTGTTACAAGCGACCAGCCACCAGCCTAATACTTCATCAATTCCAACGCTGCGCTGATAATTTTGCGGTCGTCGATCAGCGTTTCCGCCTCGAGAATGCGGCTGAAGCCGATTGGCGTGTCGAGCGAACAGACGCGCTGCGGCGGGGCATCGAGCAATTGAAAGCATTCTTCGATAATACGCGAGAGTACTTCACCGCCGAAACCGCCGGTTTTGTGGTCTTCGCTGGCAACCATGATGCGATTGGTTTTTGCCACCGAAGCGCGCACGGTTTCCATATCCAGCGGCACCAGCGAGCGCAGATCGATGACTTCGGCGTCAATGCCTTGTTCGGCGGCAAGCTTATCAGCCGCTTTCAAGGCAAAGTGAATCGCATTGCCGTAACTGACAATCGTGAGATCGTTGCCGGGGCGGCGAATGCGCGCTTTGCCGAACGGCACGAAATGATCCGGGCCGGTTTGCACCGCTTGCGCCGACGGCAAGTTATACAAATTTTTCGGCTCGAAGAAAATCGTTAAACCACTCGAACGCATCGCAGTGTGCATCAAGCCGGCAGCGTCATCGGCAAATGCCGGCATGACAATGCGCAGACCGGGGAAGTTGGCAAACACGCCCTCGGCGCATTGCGAGTGATAAAGTCCGCCGCCGATAAAACCGCCGCAGGCCATGCGCGCGACGATGTTCGGCGCATATTGGCCGTTGGTGCGCCAATATTCGTGGGTGGTTTCGACGAGTTGCTCCATCGCCGGCCAAATGTAGTCGGTGAATTGCGCGGCTTCGATAACAACCCAAATATCTTTGCTGAAACGGCAAAAACCGTTGGCCGTGCCGGTGATGAAATCTTCGGCGAGCGGCGCATTGAACACGCGGCCGCGGCCAAACGCTTTTTGCATGCCTTCGGTGACGTTGAAGACGCCGCCTTTATCGCCGGTCGCCACGTCTTGGCCCCACAAGAAAGTGTTGGGATTGCGGCGAAACTCATCGTGCAGCGCACGATTGATCGCCTCGCGGAATTTTTCCTTTTTACCGTCCGCCGGTACCGGCGTTTCTTCGGGTTGATAGGGCTCCGGAATCACAAAGTTGTAAACCGATTTGGGATCGGGCGCCGGTGCCGCTTCGGCCATTTGCGCGGCGGCGTCGACGAGTTTTTTGTTTTCTGCCTCGATGGCCACCAAATCTTTTTCGTTCAGCAAGCCTTCTTTTAAAAGCAAAGCCCGAAAACGCGGCAGCGGATCTTTTGCTTTCACGTCGTTAATCTCAGCGTCCGACCGGTACGATTCGTGACGATCGCTGTTGGAATGCGGGCCGATGCGGACGCACTGCGCATGCACAATCGCCGGCCCGCTGCCGGTTTTCACATACTCAATGGCTTCGTCCATCGCGTTGCGGCAATCCACCGGGTCAGTGCCGTCGCAACGGACGATGTGAATGTATTTGAGACCGCTGAAATTATCGGCAACACACTCGTTGGCGGTTTGCTCGTACAGCGGCACGCTGATACCGTATTTGTTGTTTTGAATCACGAAAATTACTGGCAAGCGCTCGCGGCTGGCGCCATTGAACGCTTCGTAAACGTAGCCTTCCTGCGTTGAAGCCTCGCCGAAACTGGCAAAAGCGAGCGCCTCAGATTTGTAATATTTAATCGCGCGGGCGACGCCGACGGCGTGCAGCGCGTGATTCGCCACGCAGCTTGACACGTTTTGAATGCCGATGGCCGGCTTGGCAAAGTGATTGGACATGTGCCGGCCGCCCGCGGCGATGTCGTCACGCCGGGTGAGGCCGTTCAGGAAAATTTCATCAATTGAAATGCCGCCGGCCAAGCAGGTCAGTTGATCGCGATAATATGGAAAAAGAAAATCTTGGTTGGGGCGAAAAGACAGACCGAGCGCCAACTGGATGCCTTCATGTCCGGCGGTGGTGGCGAGATAACTCCAACCTTTGGCTTGTTTGAAAAGCAGCCAAGCCTTGTCGTCAATCAAACGACTGGTGTGCATCAGTTTATACCACTGACGCGCGGTTTCCGGCGAAAGTTTAAAACCTTCCTTCCCCCGGGAATATGCTTGCATAACCGCAGCCACAATCTACCTCCTTGCAAAATAATTTTTTAAAGTGTTGATTGCGAAATTCGGAATAAGATGACAGCGTAAGAATTTAAGAACTGTAAATATAACGTTTTTTCACTCCATTTGCAAAGACTTTTTTAGGCCACAGTTTTGGCCCCATATTTATTGCTTGACACCCACGGTAAAAATGATTATATTTTTTCTCAATTTTTCGAGGGAGAAAACGGCTGCGACGCAGGAAAGGCGATGCGGGTAAAGCATAATTATTTCTATTTCTCAGGACTGCCGTCAACCGAACTGGAGGGAACTTACAGTGGTGGCGGCTTTTTTTTCTCCCTTATAAGTTTTTGCCGTACCCTTATGGGTTGAGTAAGTCAGCGCGCCTCAAGGCGACGCCCGTAGGGCGCTGCTACGAACAGTTTATTTACGGAAGGAGAAAGAATGCCCCCGATTTTTACCGATCGCTTGCCTATAGCGTTTTTTCATTTCTTCAAACTCTTACGCCTTACGCTTTTCGTTCTTATTTCCGGCGTTTTAATCTGCGGTGGCGCGCTGCACGCCGGCACGACGGGCAAAATCGCCGGCCGTGTCACCGACGCCGAATCCGGCGAGGGGCTGCCCAGCGCCAACGTTGTGGTTGAAGGCACGACGCTGGGCGCGGCGACGGATATGGATGGCAACTACGTCATTCTCAATGTGCCGCCCGGCGTTTACACCGTCACGTTTTCGTTCGTCGGCTATCAAGGTGTGCGCGTCAAAGAAGTGCGCGTCAGTGTTGATTTCACCACCACGCTCAATACGAAAATGAAGGTGACGGCAGTCGAGATTGGGGCGGTGGAAGTGATCGGCGAGCGCCAGCCGCTGGTGCGGCAGGATTTGACCAACACCACGGTGGCGGTGAATGCTGAAGTCATCGAGAGCCTGCCGGTCGATGCCGTGCAGGACGTCGTGCGCTTGCAGTCCGGAGTAACCGTCGATAACTCCGGCAACATTCACATTCGCGGCGGCCGCTCGAATGAGGTCGCTTATCAAGTGAATGGCATTACCATCGCAAATCCTTATGATAATTCGCAATCGGTCGGCATCGCCACCAACGCGATTCAAGAATTTACATTGCAGAGCGGCACGTTTACCGCCGAGTATGGCGATGCACTCTCGGGTGTGCTCAATTTTGTCACAAAAGAGGGCGGGCCTAAATACGCCGGCAATTTGAAATTTTGGACCGGGGATAATATTTCCTCCCACGATGATTTGTTTGAGAATATCGATGATATCGATCCGCTGAACAATAACCGCACCGAAGCGACGTTTTCCGGGCCGGTGCCGCTCACCGGCGGCAAGCTGACGTTTTTTACTTCCGGCGTTTACGTCGATAACAAAGGTTATTTGTATGGCCGCCGGCTTTATCTGCCGACGGACGGTTTGATTATTGACGGCTCGCGACTCATTATTGATCCGTACGGTGACGGCAGACCCTCCGGTGATAACACGATCGTGGCGATGAACACGGGACTCAGCACCAACGCCACCGCCAAATTGAGCTACAAAGCGACGAACAAAATCAAATTAAGCTACGATTTGCTGTTTGACCGCGGCCGGTTCAGCGGCTACAGCCGGACGTATAAATACAATCCCGATGGCCGGCCAACCTCGCGCAGCATCGGCCAAAGCCACAGTCTTGGGCTGACGCAAGCGATTGGCAATAAATTTTTCTATACGCTGAAAGCGGCTTATAGTGAGAGCGTCGACCGTACTTATCTGTATGAGAGTCCTCTGGACAAACGCTACGTTCCGTTTGATTTGGCGACGGCAATTCCCAATACCGGTTTTCTTGCCGGCGGCACGGATTTGAACCACGACCGGTTGGATGCGCGCACCTATAATGTGAAACTGGATGCGGTGAGTCAGATTCTGCGCAATCACGAAGTGAAGCTCGGCGCCGAAGCCCGCGTGCATCGCCTCGAACGCGAATTTTATACATTGATTTATGACACGACGATGGCGAAAGCCGGCCAAGCGCCGATTGTGCCTTATCATTACTTGAATCCCGATTACACCGACTACGTTTTTTATTTGCGCCGGCCGCAGCAATTTGCGGCGTACCTGCTCGACAAAATGGAATTGGCCCGCACGTTTATTGTCAATGCCGGCTTGCGTCTGGAATATTTGTATACCAATGCGAATTATAATACCGATTTAGTTGCCAATGCCGACAATCCGGAGCAGAATCTGAAACGGTCAAAACCCAAAACCCGGCTCTCGCCCCGGGTATCTTTTAGTTACCCCATAACGGATCGCGGCATTATTCGTTTTTCGTATGGCCATTTTTATCAAATGCCGACTTTGGCGAGCTTGTATCGCAATCCTTTTTTCGAGTCATACAATTATATTGTGACGCCGACCTACGGCGATCCGAATTTGGAGCCGGAGCGGAGCATTCAATACGAGATGGGCTTGCAGCAGCAATTCGGCGATGATTTCAAATTTGATGTGACGATTTATTACAAAGATGTGAACAATTTGCTGCAGACGCGGCAGGTGCTCGCCGGAACCGTCGGCGACCGGGTGTTCAATATTCTCACCAATGTCAGTTACGCCAACGTGCGCGGCTTCAGTTTTTCGCTGTTGAAGCGGCGCGGCGCCAATAGCCCCTTCTCGGCAACGCTCGACTATACGTTTCAGATTGCCGAAGGCAATCTCTCCGATCCGACCGCCAACTTTTTCGATGCGAAAAGCGGCAAGGAGACGGAACAAACTTTCGTGTTTCTCGATCACGACCGCTCCCATACCCTCAACGGCACCTTCTCATTGGGCAAGCCGAACAAATGGAACGTGAGCGCGCTGACGAGTTTCTGGACAGGCAGCCCGTACACGCCGGTCCTGCCGTCGTCGCTCTCGCCGGTGACATTTTCGGAAAATTCCGGCCGCCGGCCGACTTTTCTGAACGTCGATTTCCGGGCGGAGAAGTTTTTTAAGGTTGCCAAATTTGATCTCTCGGTTTTCACCCAGATCGAAAATTTGTTCGATTTTAAGAACGAACGTTTCGTTTTCAACAGCAGCGGCAGCGCCTTGTCCGCCATCGAAGAAAAGACCAACGCCAGCACATTGAATGTCGTCCGCCGGCAGTTTGAGGCCAACCCGAGCTTGTTTCCGCCGATTGCGGAGCTGGACAATTTCTATCGCCGGGCCGAATGGCTCTCCGAACCCCGCGAAGTGCGGGTGGGATTTAGTGTGGCCTACTAAAAATTGGAAGTTTTAAATTGCAAGTTTAGAACTTGCAATTTAAAACCAGGCAAGAAAACTTTTGGAATCAACAATGCGAAAAACACTTATTGTTCTCTTTGCAGTTCTATTGTCCACTGCCGCGTTCGCCCAGGAAAAAGAATTCAAGTACATGGCGCCGGCCGAGCAAAAAGCGTTCATGGAAAAATGGCTGAAAAAGCTGCGGGACGCGCGCGAACGCATGAACAGCCTGCGCAAAAGCTCGCATCATCCCGGTCATGAAGGCGAGAAACGCGTAATCATCAGCGGCAATCAAATCAGCACAGTGATTTATAACTACGGTTCGATCTCGCGTCCCAACGTCGCCGATCTCGATTTGCAATGGCCCAAAAGTCCGGACAAACGTCTCGGCTATGCGTATGAATTTGGCCCGCTGGTCGCGGCTGAAGTGGTGGATGCCAAAGGCGACACTGTTCATATCGTTGACGACGGCTTCATTCTGGCGGCGGACGGCGATTACCAGCCGGGCACCGCGGTGAAATGGGGCTGGCTGCCGCAGAAAGGCTTCTCCGATCCGAACTCGCCGGAATTGGCAACGATCACGGCCAAAGATAACAACCGTGATGGCAAGCCGGATAGTTGGCCGGAATCGTGGTACAACGCGGCGCTCGGACGTTACGTCTGGCCGGCTTTTCTCGGCGACGATGCCACGGCGCCGGATGAAGAAGCAGTTTATCGCGTCGATGATTTTAGCAATGCCGAATTTGATTATTATCCTTTTCCGAATGACACGACTCTGCGCGGGCTGGGCTTGGAGCTCGATGCCAGATTCTTCCAATTCAATAATCCACTCGCAGAAGACATCATCTTTTTCGTTTACACCGTCACTAACGTCAGCGGGCGCGATCTCGACAAGGTTTATTTGGGCATGTTCGGCGATCCGCATATCGGCGGCGCGGCTGATTTCGCCGATGATTATGCCGGATTCATCGGGCCGCTGGACCAGACTTTTCCTTTCAATGCGCGCAACATGTTATACGCGTATGATCAAGACGGCCGCGGCCAGAGCAATAAAGCGACCGGCTATTTCGGCTACAAATTTCTCGAAAGCCCCACGCTCAGCAACGACGGCAAAGATAATGACGGCGATCAATTGATTGACGAAACACCATTCAATGACGCCGGCGTGTTTGCGCTGGGCCCGATTGGAATTTTCGGCCAGCCCAAACTGCACTGGTCTGGCGATGAAGACGGTGATTGGAACGCGGAGTTTGATGATGTCGGCATTGACGGCATTGCGGGCACGAAAGACTATGGCGAAGGCGACGGCAAACCCTCGCAGCTTTATTTTACCGATACGAATAATAACCGCCAATACGATATGGGCGAGCCGTTCTCGGAATCGCGCCAGCTTGGGATGCGTTTTGCCGGCAGCGAGCCGAATTTTGGCTTTCGTGACATCGCGGAGTCGGATCAGCTTGGCCTCACCAGTTTTAATGCGTTGCTTTTCGGCGGCAACAATCGTCCGAAAAATGACGAGCTGATGTGGGAGAAAATGTCGGGCACCCTGGAGAATGTCGAGATTGAACAGGAAGCCGATAATGTTTTCATCTACGGTTGCGGGCCGTTCAAATTGGCCGCCGGCGAAAGCCAGCGGTTTTCCATTGCGTTGCTGCTGGGCGATAACTTGACCGACCTCGTGCAAAACGCGGAAACCTCGCAGCAAGTCTTCGAGGCGGACTATCGTTTTGCGAAACCGCCGTTGAAGCCGCGCTTGACTGCCGTACCCGGTGATGGAAAAGTCACATTATATTGGGACACGCGCGCCGAAACTTCGTTCGACCCGTTTCTCGCGCGCGGCACCGGCCAGCAGGCCAAGGGCTTCGACTTCGAAGGCTACAAAATTTATCGCAGCGAGGATTTTTCTTTTGACGATACCAAAATCATCACCGATCAAAGCGGCTTGCCATTTCTCTCGGAGCCGCTGCGCAACGCGCGCGGTTTGGCGGCGCAGTTCGATGTGGTCAATGAATATTCCGGCTTTTCGTCGGTGGAATATCGCGGCCGCGGCGTGAGCCTCAATCTTGGCGACAATACGGGCCTCGTGCATTCTTACGTTGACTCGAACAATGTGGTCAATGGCAAACGTTATTTTTATGCCGTCGTTGCGTATGATCACGGCGAGAACACCCTGCTGATTCCGCCGACGGAAACCCAGCGCACCATCGATCGCGATCCGTTGACCGGACAATTTGCGCTTGATATCAACACGGCGATGGTGATCCCTGGACCGCCCGCCGCCGGTTATGTCGGACCGAAATTAGATAATGGCAATGTGGCGCGCATCGCCGGCAATGCCACCGGAAAAATCGAAGTGAATTTTATCGACCCCCTGCAAGTACAGGAGGGCAAATCGTATGAAGTACAATTCAATGCTGGCGCCACGCCGGCGGCTCCGCCGGTGTATTCCGTCGCGGATCTCACGCCGCGCACGCTTTCATTTGTCGCGCGTGACACGGTATTTGCTGACCTGCCGCTGGAGCATTTGGTTCCGGGGACGTTCTCGTTGCGCGATGCGGCCGGTGCCACCGTCGATCCGAGCCGCTATGACGTCAATTATGTCGATGGCCGCATTCGCGGCAAAACCCCCGGCGCCTTGAGCAATGGCGCGACATACACAGCGACCATGCAATATTATCCGGTTTACAAGAGTACGGGACTGAATCGTGAAGATTTTAATGCGGTTTTTGACGGCGTCAAAGTTTTTGCGGTGAATGATGTAACGGATATTGATCCGAGCCGCAGCGGTTGGAAGGTCAATCAAACCGGCACCAATTTCGCGTACAAAGTGGCGATCTCGACGATCAATCTCCGCGCCAAAGCCTATCCGGGTGACATCGAGCTGCGCTTTACGAATTATGACACGCTGGCCGGCGGCAAGCTCAAAAATCCGGCGGACACTTCTTTCACGAATATCGTCAGCAATTTCCGCGTTTTTGATATGGAGACCGGCCAGGAGTTGAACTGGCACGTCAATGAGTCGAATGCGGCGCTGCGCAATCGCCAATGGGATTGGCCGGAAAAAATTCATATTTTTCAGCCGAACAGCCGCATCGATCCGATGTATGAAGTGGAATTTTCCGTGCCGGCCGGCCAAACGCCGAAGTATCCCGGCGCCAGTGACGTTTTTCTGTTCTTCTCGCGCAAGCCGTTCGATGCCGGGGACAAATATTCATTCAAAACGCAGGCGGCGCAGTTCGATCAAGCTGCGGCAAAAACTGAGTTGGCCAATGTTTACGTCGTGCCCAATCCCTACGTTGCATTCGGCGCGGCCGAAGTTGCCGGTGCGCGCGTCGGCGAGCGTGACGAACGGCGTCTGGAATTTCGCAATCTGCCGGAAAAATGCACGATTCGCATTTACACCATCACCGGCGAATTGGTGGACACGATCGAGAAAAACGATCAGCGCGATTTTGCGACATGGAACGTCTTGACCCTGGAATCACAGGCGACGGCGTACGGCATTTATATTTATCACGTCGACGCGCCGAACGTGGGCACGAAGATCGGACGCTTTGCGGTGATCAAGTAACACAGACAGCCCGTCTGTTGAATCGTGAGCAGTTATCAGTGACCAGTAATCAGTGAGAACGGCAAATATGAAAAAAATTTTCTCTTTTGTTTTCATCATGGTGATGTTTGCCATGAATACGGACGCGCGGGCGCAACTCCGGCAGTCGATCACCAAAGTCGGCACGACCGCCGCGCAGTTTTTGAAAATCGGCGCCGGTGTGCGTGCCATCGGCATGGGCGGCGCCTTCGTTGCCGTCGCCAATGACGTCACCGCCTTGTATTGGAACCCGGCGGGCATCGCCACAATTTCCGGCGGCGGCGAAGCCACGTTCAATCATGCCGAGTGGCTGGCCGAGACGGCGTATGATTTTGCCGGGGTCACGCTCAACGCCGGCAACTTCGGGACGCTGGGTTTGTCCATCACCTCGTTTCGCGTGCCGGAAGACGTTGTGCGCACGTATCGTTTTCCGGAGGGCACCGGCGAGCGCTTCGACGCCTCCAGCATTGCGCTGGCGGTCAGTTACGCCCGCATGTTGACCGACCGTTTTGCCATCGGCTTCACCGGCAAATATGTGCAAGATAATGTGTGGAACGAAACCGCGCATGGCGTGGCGATCGACATCGGCACGCATTATGTGACACCGTTCAACGGCTTGCGCATCGGCGCTGCAATTGCCAACTTCGGCACGAAAATGCAGCTCGAAGGCCGCGATCTGTATTTCAATTATGATCCGCTGGCCGAACCCGGCACCGTCGATCAAGTGCCGGCGCTCTATCGTCTCGGCAAATACGAATTGCCGTTGACACTGCGGTTGGGCTTGGCGTACGACGTCATCAATCAGGAAAATTTGAAAGTGACGATCGCCAGCGATGCGGTGCATCCCAATGACAATTCCGAGTACGTGAATTCCGGCATGGAAGTGAATATGCGCAACACGATTTACTTGCGCGGCGGTTACAAGGCGCTGTTCTTGAACAACAGCGAGCAAAGCTTCACGTTCGGCGGCGGCTTGCGCTACGATGCCGTGGGCACGAATTTGAAAATCGATTTTGGCTACGCCGATTACGGCCGTTTGGACAATGTGCAGTTTGTGGCGTTCACGGTGCGGTTTTAGACAACGGATTACCGGATTTTTCTTTATATTTGACAACAAAAAAGCCCCGTTGCTGCAACGGGGCTTTTTTATTTTCCAGAAAGCGCTATTTAGTTTTCTTCTCTTCCTCCAAGCCACCGGCGCGTTCGGCGTCTTTCACCGCCGGCCAGTCGCGCGGCTTGCCGGTTTTGTTGTCGACCGGCATCACGCGTTTGGTGCGGCCCACAAATTCCGCGTCTTCTGAAGCCAAATAAACCAGCGAGGCGACGAGCACGACATTGTTTTTCAAGTCATCGAAAACGAGTTTATCATACGTGTCGCGGTTGGTGTGCCATGTGTACAAGAAATAATTCCAACTGTTGGAGCCGATGCCAAAACCCGGCGCACCAGTGGCGATGAACGAGGCATTGTCCGAACCGCCGCCCGACGGCATGCCGGCAAAATCGAACTTGATGTTTTGCGTCACTTCACTGGGCACGCGCGCTAACCAGCGCACGAGCGACTCGCCGGCATCAAGATAACCCGCGCCGGACATGCGTTCGATGCGGCCCGTGCCGTTATCCTGATTGAACAACGCTTGCAATTTCGTGACCACCTCCGGATGATCTTTGACAAATGCGCGCGAGCCATTCAGCCCCTGCTCTTCGCTGCCCCAATGGCCGGCGAGAATCGTGCGCTGCGGCTGCGGATAAACTTTCTTGAGAATTCGCATCGCTTCCATCATGAGAATCGTGCCCGTGCCGTTATCCGTCGCGCCGGACGAGGCATCCCACGAATCGAAATGCGCCGACAGCATCACATATTCATCGGCTTTGGTGTTGCCGCGCATCTCACCAATCGTGTTATAAGCCGGCATCGCGCCGAGAAATTTCGCTTCGGCCACCAGCCGGAGGAGGGGATTGCCGCCATTCTCGGTCAGCCGATAAATCAGCCCGTAATCTTCAAGACTGAGATCGATGGTGGGTATCTTCTTTGTATTCGCCCCGAAAATTTTATTCACGCCATAGCCGTTCGACCAATTCGATGAAATGAGCGCCGCTGCCCCGGCAGCTTCCAGCGCCAGCGCGAGTTTCTTTTGATCGAGACGGGTTTTCTTGAGGCGTGCTTGCCAGCGGTTGCGCAGCGTGTCGCGCTCGGCTTTCATTTTATCAAACGATTCTTTCGTCGCAAATTCTTCCCAATCTTTGTCGGGGCGCCCCGTGGGTTGCTGCATCGAGATGAGCACGAATTTACCCTTCACATTGGGCAGCCAGCTTTGGAACGCCACCGAATCGGCGACGTCCGGAATAATGATCGTACCGGCTTGCAGGCCATTTTTCGGCGTGCCGGGACTCCACGCCAACATCGTGCCTTCGAGCGTGCGCACGCGGGGCGAGAGCAGATCGATATGCGTGATGCCGCGTTCCCAACCGCGCCATTTTCCCCACTGCTCGTTGCGCGCCGTGATGTTCCAGCTTGCGTATTTTCCCACGGCCCAATCATGCGCCTTTTGCATCTGCGGGGTGCCGACCAGCCGCGGGCCGACGACATCCATCAGCTCGTGCGCCATCTGCTCCAACTGCGAATTGTTCATCGCCTCTTTCCAGATTTTTTGCAAAACACTGTCGTTGGTTGCAAAAGTCTGGCTGCGCGCCGATGGCGGTGAGATCAACAAGAACAGTGTGAGAACAAGCAGACTTTTCTGAAAAAATCGCATACCTCTTTCCTCCGGTGAATTGGTGGTTGATGAGCGGTGTCATTTTGGTAATTCCCAAGAAGTTGATTTTATCCCAAAAAAGCAAAGACTTTTTTCTGCGGAATTTGACAAAAGAGAAAATAAAGTGTATATTGCACTTTAATTTTACACGGATAAAAAATAAACCCCGATGCTTAAACCCATTTGGTGGCCGATTCGGCCGGCAAATATAAAATCGGGGCTGCACGCATTGTGAAATTTAGCACCGTGGCTCGCCCACCAAACCTCAACCGCAGGAGGAGAGATATGAAAATGCCGCGTCGTTCTTTTTATCGCAGCGCCCTTTTTGCCGCCGGCCTCGTTTTCCCAATTTTCGCGCAAGAACATTCCCGTCCGGTTCACACCTATTCCATCGTCGCGCGCGATCCCGCCACCGGGCAAATGGGTGTCGCCGTGCAATCACATTGGTTTTCCGTCGGTTCGCTCGTCACGTGGGCGGAAGCCGGTGTCGGCGCTGTAGCCACACAATCGTTCATCGATCCGGCGTACGGCCCGCTCGGCCTGGAGCTAATGCGCGCCGGCAAAACCGCGAAGCAAGCGCTGGCCGCCATCATCGCTTCCGATCCTGGCGAGGCGGTACGCCAGGTCGCGATGATTGATGCGCAAGGCAATGTCGTGGCGCACACCGGCAACAAGTGCATTCCAGCGGCGGGGCACTATGTCGGCGATAATTTTTCCGTGCAGGCCAATCTGATGCTGAATGATAAAGTTTGGCCGGCGATGGCGGAGGCGTATCAAAAAGCTGGCGGCGATCTTGTGGACAAAATGCTCGCGGCGCTGGACGCCGCTCAAGCCGTCGGCGGCGATATTCGCGGCAAGCAATCTGCTGCTATTCTCGTCGTCAGCGGCACCAACACCGGCCGGCCGTGGATCGATCGCGTCATGGAGCTGCGGGTTGAAGATCATCCCGAGCC
>JAJVHT010000057.1 GCA_022072515.1 bacterium | reverse complement strand
CGGCGTGCTGGCGAGTTTAGCGAAGGTCGCCAGGATGAAATGAACCAGCTTATTTGAATTCCACCCTTTCATAAAGCTCCTGCAAAACGATTTGAAAGTCCACACTCGTGAGTTTTAGAACATTGCCTACTTCCCGATATTCCGTGAATATCCATTTGCCGGGGCTTTCTAAGAAAAACTGCTCAACGTAAATTGTATATTGATCAATCAATGCCGCGTCCTAATCTAATGCGCTCGCCCAAAAGATGCAAGCTGAAAATTTACGGCTTCCGCCAAATTTCCGGACGTTTTTTGGCGTCGGCTTTCGGTTTGGTTTCAACCGCAGGCAAGTCGGCGGGCGACTTGGCATCAAACTCGTCCAAGCCGACAAACACCGTGTCGCTGACGGTGCGCGAAATATAAAGTAAATCATAAATGGTGGTGTCGGCAACGACAAGTGTGTCCTGATATGTTACAGAGAGTACATCATAAGCCGTGACGGTGTCCGGCATCGGCGGCGGTGCGGCGGTGTAGCTCAAGCGACTCGGGCTGTAGCCCCACATTTCAAACGTCGCGGTTTTGGCGTCGCGCTCGAAATAAATTTTAATCGGCGATTCCTTGTAATTGCGATTCAAGCCGCGGAGCAGCGCCGCGAGTATGCCGTTTTGCGCCGCATCCGCTTTCGTGCCTTCAAACACGTCGGGCGGGCTGTTTTGCGTCACGATTTGGTAGTTGGCGGTGAACTTCCACCCATTCATGACCTTCTGCGCCGTGTCCGAAGGCGTCGGCACATAAATGCGTTCTGACGGATAACATTTCACCAAATCTTCAATGCCGAAGCCATTGCCGGTGGCATCGATGATTTCCATTTTCGTCACGGCGGTATCGGTGATGAGAAACTCGAACAGGAAAAATTGAATCAAGTTCGGATCGGTCACCGAAGCGATGCGGATCATTTTTTGATCCACCGTCGTGCCATTTTGAGCTATGGCCGGCTTGATGGGCAAGACTAACAACGCCGCAAGAAGCGCTGGTAAAATTATTAAGGCATTAAAAATTTTTCCAGCGGATGAAAAACGACTAAGCGGCTTTTTAGCCATTGGGCCAAGGCGTATTTGGGGGGTGCGGCACATCTCTATTTGAAGTTGAGGCTGCATTTCCATTTTGACATGAATCGGTTTAATTCGACGCGCGTTGGCCCTGCGCCATTTTGCGATAGCGTTCAAAATATTGCCGCGCTTCATCAAACTTGCCTTGCCGTTTAAGTGAGTTGGTCAACAGATCCAACGCGGCCAGTTCTTCGCGGGCCTCGAGCTGCTTCACGAGCTTGAGCGCTTGTTTGGCCAGCGTTTCCGCGCGTGGCGGATCATTGACCGCGAGCCGGCCCAATTCCAAATAACTCTTGGCGCGATAGTTCCAGTCCAATGTGGCGGATTGGTTGAAGTAAGTGAGCGCCGTGGTAAATTTTTTCGCCGCCAGCATTTTCTGGCCTTGATTGAAGCACATGGCGCCGTAACTGTCGATGTACCTTTGATAGAGTGTGTCGGCAGCCACCGCCAGCGAATCACGGCCGTGCGCCTGTACGACGGTTTGCATCGTGCGCAGGGCGTCTTCCTCACGTTGCAGGTGGTTGAATTCGAGCGTGGCCAGACGCCAGCCGATTTCGCGCCGCGTGCGCGAGGTGCGTAAATCCGGCAAGAGTTTGCGCAAACCCTTGGCGGCATCTGCATGTTTGCCTGCATCAATTTGCGACAACAAGGTATCGCGCTTCTCCGAAGCGAGAATATTGCCGTCGTCCCAATTGATCCATTTGATATTGTTGTCGGCGGCAGCGCGGCTTTCCGGCGAGGGGGAAAAATTCTTGGCGCGCTGCAGCACGGCGAGCGCCGAATCGGCGTTTAGCAGCTTGATATACGATTCGCCCTGATAGTACAAATATAAAAACATCGCGGCGCTATCCGTAGCCGCCGCCACGTTCGCCGCCGTCATCTCTTGATTCGGCGCGATATTGAACACCGTCGTGGCGCGCAGCACGGTTTCGGCCTTTTGAAAATACTGCAAAGCAACCGGATACTTTTTCAGCGCCGAATAGCAATCGCCGAGGCGAGCGTACAACGCGTGTTGGTCATGTTGCAAACGGGTCAAATGCTCGAGAATGCCGATGGCCTTCACATAATTCTGCTCGTCGAGAAAACGCTTGGCCATAAGCTGGTAGGTTCGTGCAAGCCACAATTTGGTGTTATTGTCAAAGGGATTGAGCTGCAGGGAAATTTCAAATGTGCCGCGCGCCTTTTCGAGCGCCGACAGAGATTCCTTGCGCAGAGCGGCGGCATCCAGCGGCGCCGCCGTCGCGGCTTGTTTATCCAACTCCCGAACCTGCTGCAGGCTGCGGCCGGCTTCATTGAATTTTTCAATGGCCGCTACCGTGTCGACGGTCACGCTGTCCGTCTTGCCTGCGAGAAGACGCCACAATTTTTCGCTGCGCTCAAAGCGCACGCGCGCGGAATCGGCGATGCGGCGCGCCGCCACCTGCTGCTGATGTTCGACAAAAAGCTGCCGCGCCATGCGATTCGAAGCAAAAGCCACGCTCGTATCCACGCCAGCGGGAATTTCGACTTTTCCTTCCTTGGTTTTAACCACCATCTTTTTGCCGCCGCCGCAGGAACAAAGCAGGAGGGTAATTAAAGCGAAAAGAATGAGGGGAAGGCATTGTTGAAAATTTCCCCACAGTGAATAAAAACCCCGCCGTTGGCGGGACAATGGATTAGAGATGATGTTCTGGGGCTTTTCCCTGTGCATGGCTCTCACTTGCAATGAATTAAGTGTATAGCAATTTTTTTGCAACGCATTTTACAAAAGATGTAACTATTCAGTACCGCCCGGGCGCTCAAATCTGCGTGCAAAAATAAATTGGCGCGATATAACAAATCGCAAAAATAAGCGCCCGGGCGGTAAAATAACTGAATAGTTCCCAAAAGATTTAAATTCGACACGGCGCGCTGATCATTGAATACCGGATACGGCGCGCTTGCGCATCATCCTCCCACTTCGGCTTTCACCGTGTCCCACCAGGAGAGAAAAACCTGGTAAAATTCCTGTGTGCGCCGATCCGAAGCTTCGCGCATCACGGAACCGAAGCTTAAAATTTCGGCATTCGCTTGCCGTACGAGTGCGCCGGTGCGCAGATAATTGCTCTGCTTTTTGAAGCCTTCGTCGATGAGATAAGTCACGCCATCATTTTCCACCAACACCACACGCACTTCGTAAGTCGACTCGACGCAGAGCAGAAACATTTCGAAGCGCCGGCCCTCGATGTTAAATTTCACCCGCGAGGTAAGATTGCCGGCCTGAAAGCCCATGAAGCGGTCGACGACTTCCGGCAGATCGGCCGGGTGGCGGCGCATCCATTCCAACAGCGCGCGATAGATCGGCGTAAAGTTGCGAAAGTTGTCGCCGAAATCATTCAGGCCTTTGAGATTGACTTTTACCGCGGCTTGCCCGCCTTGCCCCCGATTGGAGTTGCCGCGGCCGGGAACGCCAAGATCGGCATTGCCGCCGTCAGTGGGCGTCGTGCCGTCGCCCAGTCCGCTGCCGAATGCGGCATCGCCGCCACTGCCGAGGCGAATATCGCTGCCTTGCTCGTTGCCGGAGCGGCGACCGCGAGTGCCGGCCGGCAAACGCGTGGAAAGATTCGTGACGTCATAATCGAGGTTGGCGGAGAAGTCGCTTTCCGACAAGGATGGCGTCGTCGCACGAACCGGCGCCGGCGAATTTTTTATATCCACGCCGCTCGCCGCCGGTTGTTGCGGCCCGGGTTTGACAAGCTCCGGCTGCGTCAAATCGATATTAAAATCTTTCAATTCCGCGTCGAGATTCAAACGCTGCGGCACCCGCGCCGTGGAAGCCAGTTCCGGCATTTTCTGCTCGGGTCCGGTTTCGGTCGGTTCCGGCTGTTCGGCCTCGGGAAGCGCAATCGGTTTCGGCTTGGCTTTGGGCATGAAACGCTGCCAGTCAATATCATCATAATGCTGGGCAACAAAATTCACCCGTGGCAAATCGGCAAACTGCAAACTCACGTAACTGAGCAGCAGCAGCAAAATCGTCACTCCGAGCGCCAAATTGCGCCGCGTGCGCGCCGAGCTGAGAAAACCGGTCGGGGTTGTCGGATAACCTATCACAGGGCCACGTCCTTGAAATGAATCGATTTCGCAATGCCGTTGCGTTCGCAGAGATCGAAGACATCAACCGTGCGCTGCACAATCGAGGTTTCTTCCGGATCGATGACGACGATCATTTGCCGGCCGCGGCGTGCCGCTTGTGCGCCATGTTCCCGCAAAAAGCTTTCGAGTTCCTTTAAATTTTGAAATTCGCCCAACGGCTGCTCCTCCGCTTCGAGCCGGAAATTGCCGGCCGGGTCGATCTTCACGATCACATATTCATAGCGCTGCTCAATGATCGTCGCCTCTATTTCTTGCGGCGCCGGCAAACGAATTTGGCTCTTCGGCGTGAGATCGGTGATGACAATGAAGCCGAAAAGAATATTCAGCGCCACATCGATCAGGCGCACGATAGTCCCGCTTGAATTTATCGGTCGACCACGCATAATTTTATGGAATAAAGCTCCTGAAGCAATTTTTGGCTTTTTAACTTTCGGGTTACGGGGCGCTCGCCACTTGGCCGCCGCGAATGACATCCAGCCCGATTGGAATTTTCAAGGCTTCACAACTGGAAACGGCTTTAAAAACGTGCGTCATCGGCGTATCCCAATTGGCGCGAATTCGCACGCGCATCACGGCTTTTTGCTGCGCCAACTCGGCTTGCGTTTGGCGCAAATACGCTTGCAGCACCGCCGGATCGACGACGCTGCGCGTTTCGTTATCGACCAGAAACGTTCCATCCGGCAGCACGCCGACAAAGACGATCTCCTCGCGATCGGGCATGGCGGCTTGCACCGCAGCGCTGCGCGGCAGCTTGATGAAGCTCTTGCGGGTGATCTGCGAAATCGAGATGAAGCCGAATAACAGCAGCAGCACGATGTCGATCAAACGAATGATCATCCCGCCGGAGGAGAAAAACTTTTTATATCGTCGCATAGCGATCTTTTTTTACTGGATTGTTGGGGAAGTGGATTGCTGGAGGTTGGGAAATGCCAACACCTCAGTAATTCCACAATTTAACAATCCCGCAATCCCGTGTTTTTTTAGCCGCGCGCGAGAGCGCGAAATTCGAGCGGTTGAATTTCTGCACCTTCGAATTCCGCCGTAACGCTGTTGAAGCCGCCGGCGGGGCCAAGCGTGTATTGCACCTCGGCAATCCCATTGGCGTTCGTTGTTTTGGTGATGGCGTCACTGGCTTTGTCAATAACGCCTTTGCCCAACGCCACGCGAAAATGCACTTTGACGCCGGCAACCGGATTGTTGCAGCGATCCATGACTTTGACACTCAACGGGTCGGACAGCGTTTGTCCCACTTTGCCGGCTTGATCGTTACCGCCTTCCAGGCGCGCACGCGAGGGCGGGCCGGGGACGATTTCCACACGGCCTTGCCACTGCTGCGCCGGCTCATTGACCAACGCCACGCGAATCTCGCAGACTTCCGGCGTGAGCGAAGCAATAAAATCGCAACTCACCTCGCCGTTTTCTTTGGCGAGCATTGTCGTCTGCCGTTCGCCGTCGCCAAACGTGGATTTCCCTTTGGCAATCACAAAGGCGACCGGCTGGCGATGCAGCGGCGCGCCTTCTTGTGAAATCACTTGCACTTTCAACGGCGCCGGCAGATGCGCGCCGGCTTGAATTTTCTCCGGCATTTTCGCCAGCATCCGCAAACGCGGCAAGATGATCGGCGCCGGTTCTTTAACAGCCGGAAGCTGCGGCTCCGGTTCCTTGCGCGCCGTTGGGGTGGCTGAAGGCAGAACTTTGGGGCGTGGCGGCTCGTGCTCCGCGCGGCGCGCCGTTTCGCCGAGAAAATCTCTGCGACTGCGTTCCAGTTCGAGCAAGCGCAAGCGCAGCTCATCCGATTTTTGCGTGATAATATCCAGGCGGCGATTGAACATACTGAACAGCTCGGTGGTGCCAAAATTGAGAATCAAGCTCACCACCAGACCAATGAGCGTGGTTACCAGCGCGACGCCCATGCCGTTGAGAATTTTTTCGGAGTCGCCGAGATTGCCGCCGAAGAAAGTGAGGAACATGCCCCACACCGTGCCGAGCAGGCCGAGCGCGCCGGCGGAATCCGAAAGAAACGCCATGCGCCCGCGAAAGCTATCGAATTGATCGGTGATATATTGCAAGAAGCTGCTGATCTCCTGCTGGATGGATTGGGTCGAGCCGGAGATGCGATACAAATTGACCATGCTGATCATCAACTGACCGAGCCAGGAATTGCTGGCCGGATGAATTTGCTTGGGCATGTCTTCAAGCGGCAGCGCGGCAAACTGGAGTTTCAACGCATGGCGCATGTGGCGCGCATCGTTGACCAACTCCAGCAGGCGCACGAGCGCCAGGAACAAGCCCACGCCCAAAACGACGATCGTGAGATAGCCGATGCCGCCGCCCAATTGAATCATCGCCCAAAAGGATTGCATGTCACTCAAACCGGTGACGGAGTTCGGATTCAAACTCACGGGGGCGCCGGTTTGCGCGGGGCGTGCAGGTGTGCCTTGACCTTGCGCGTGTAAGAGTTGATTGGCCAAAACGAAAACCACTAATAACGCTGCCGCTAAAACCAAGAGGCGATTTAATCTTTTCATAACGCTGCGACCACTCAATAAGATTGTAATAAAAGTTTAATTAACGTTATCGATTTAAAATAACTTTAACCTCATCCGCCGGCTGCTGCTGGCCGTCGAATTTGCGGGCCACCCGAATGGTGATCGTCCGCTGAAATTTTTTGACGTAAAATCTGCCGGTGGGCGAGCTGTAAGTCGCGTCCGCCGGTGTTTGCCACGAAATGAAATAACGATAATAGCCGGGCGCCACAACCTTGCCGGCGTTGTCCCGCCAGTTCCACACCAGTTGCTGCGGAATGTGGCCCTGGCCTTCCATTTTCCAAACTGTGACGCCACTTTCTTTTTCCACCGTCAATTGCCAGCGTTTGGGCGGCGCGGAAAAATTCGCGGTGGCAATGTGAAAAATGGCCGCTTGCGGACGCAGCTCGATTACTTCCTCGCGCGGCACGATCAGGCGATTGCCGGCGCGGCGCTGCGTGCGTAGGCTGTCGAGACGGTTTTCGAAATTCGGCTCGCCGATTTGAATTTTCGCCAAACCCAACGCCGTGCTGTCGCTGAGATAATTACGCAGACCCAGCGCGCGTGACCGCGCAAACGGATTCGTCACAATCGTGGCGTTCACTCCCGGTGTTTTGTTGAGGCTTTCCGAAAGCTGCCGCAAAGAGTAACGATAATCATTGGAATACAAACCCAACAACTGGGTCGAGGTATCAGCTTCTGCCACCGGCGTGACATGATACGGCAGACGCTGTGACACGGTGGAAGAATCAAACACGCCGAGATCGTAAGCGGAAAGCGCCGCCAAAGCGTGCGTCGGAACATCCGGCGCGACGAGACGCTGCAAACGTTTGGCGGTGATTTCCAAAACTTCGTTTTCAGCGCGAAGAAACACGCGCGGGGCGGATGGCTCCATCGCGGCCGGCGCGGCAAAGGTATAACGAAACGGCGGCGGCGTTTGCAATTTCGGTAATGGCGACAAGCGATCCAACTCGAACACGAGTGAAAACTCGTGCGAGCCGCTGGTTTCACCGCGCAAATCCGCCGTGGGATAATTCAAAGTATAATTCAAGCTCACCGGGCCGTAGAGTTGCAGCCGGCTTTCCAAATTCATCGCTACTTTGTCGAGGCCGAGCCGCAAAAATCCCCACGCGGGATCATCATATTGGAAAAAGCCGCCGGCGCGCAGACTCTGGCCGTCCTGTTGCGTGATGAACGCCGTTTGAATATTGCCGAAATGATAGGTGAGCGCCAAATGGCTTTCACCTTTTAATTTGAAATTCCCTTGCCCCAACGCCACATTCGGTTGATTGAGATGATCGCGGCTCAATGAGATGGAAACCGCCGGCAACGGCCAAAACGTAACGCCGCCACCGAGATCGAGTCGCGTCAGACTCTTTTGGTTTCTAAACACCGGATCGTCGGCGTCGACGAGATTGAATTCATCGCGATCATAAGATTTGGACAAGAGGCCGGTTTTCAATCCCACCGCAAAAAGATTATTGAAACGGCGGCTTACTGCGAGACTGACGTACGACTGGCTGTAAATCGGCAGATTGAGCGATTGCGCATGCGCGGCAAACGCCAATTCTTTGGGCAGCCACCGCGGCAGCACGATGGAGACATAATTGAGCCGGAAACGCCCGGCGCTTTCGTCGAGAAAGCCGAGATGAAAGACGCGCATGCCGACTTGAATCATGCTCGGCTGATAGCTGATAATCGACGGATTCAGCAAATGCGCTTGCCCGCTGCGAATGTCGAGCGGATGCGGCGTCAACAGATTTTGCGCCGCGACCGTGGAAAACGTCACGAACAGAAACCCAAGTATTGCCAAACGCGGTATTTTAAAAAAATATTTTTTCATGTCAACTTAAATTGAAAATTTTAAATTGTGAATTTAAAATTTCAAATTTTTTGTTATCTCGCCAGCACCACATATCCCGAGGCGATTTTTTTATCGGCCTCAAAAAGCAAATACAGATACGGGCCGGGCGGTTGCGGCTTGCCGCTGTTGTCGTTGCCATCCCAACGCAAGCGCGCGGTTTGCGTTGCGGCAATCGTGATCAACAAGTTGCCGTGCAAGTCAAAAATTTTGAGCTGCGGCGACTGCACGCCGACGTTGCCCAGCTCGAAAAAGGCGGCGTCATTAAAGCCGTCACCATTCGGCGTAAACGGATTCGGCGCGACAGTGAGCTGGCCGGGCAGCACGTCGAATTCGACACGCCGGGTATTGTTGTTCTCGTTGGATTCGGCGATGGCATTATTCACATCTATTGTCGTCTCGAAGAAATGCCGGCCCAGCGTGGTGAATTGAAACGAGCGCGCGAGAGGAAGTGTCGCGCCGGGTTGCAAACCAGTGATGACGGTGTCCGCCAACACTTGATTATCCGCCGTCATTCTGACCGTAAAAGGTTCAAGCGCCGGCGCGGAGCTATCAGCCAGTGTTGCCGTGGCGCGCACCACTTGATTGAGCCGCACAGGCGAACGGTCGATTCTAAATTCCGCAACATAAAGATCGGGCTGGCGTTTTAATACGGTAATGCGGACGGTGAGGCTGCTTGTCAGCGGTGGCGCCGTATTTTGTTCGCGCGCTTGAAAGATCACCGAGTATTGGCCAGCCGTGCCGAAAGCCGGTTGCCATGAGAATTGGCTGCGGCCATTGTTGGAAGGCGGAAAAGTTGCGCCAGGGGGCAGATTTTGCGCGGAGAGAATAAACGCCTCATTTTCCGGATCGCGCGCGCTCACTTCAAACGTCAACAGATTTCCTTCAAATACCGTTTTATCTGTAACCGGATCGAAGGCCGGCGCGTCATTCACCGGCGTAACGATGACGATGACTTGCAAGCGCGCGTCGAAGAAGCCATCGGATGCGATCAGTGTAAAAGTCGTGTCGCGGTTGCCTTCGCGCGGTGTGCCTTGCACGGTGTTCCCGGCAGGCGGTCGCAGCCAGCTCGGCAAGTTTTCAAAACGAAATGTCGGCGTCGTGCCGTCGGGATCGGTGGCCGTTGCCACATAAGTTGCGAGCACATCTTCGGTCGCGTAAAGCGTGTCGTTGGAGGTAATCGTCGGGCCGCTTTGCGAGCCACAGCCGCGCAACAATACGGTCGCTACCATTTGGGCGCAATCGTTGCTCAGTTGGATTTTCAGGCTGTCAAGAAAATTGCCGACACGATCGGGCGTAAATGCCATCGGCACGTCGATAAACCCGCGCGGCGGAATTTGTTGATTGATCAAACTGGCGCGGACAACGAAGTAGGGCGTCGCCGTCGTCGCGCCGAGAAGCACGAGCGGAATGTTGCCGCTGTTCTGCAGGCGCAAAATTGAATTGGCGGTTTGTTGCGGCGGCACGCAGCCAAAATCTAACAGCGGATCAGTGACCAGCGTGGCGCGCACGCCGCGGCCGCGCAAAATCACGCTGCACGAAGTGGCGGCGAGGCCGTCATTCGTGGTGATAAATAAATTGGATTGATACGGCAGCGTATCGCCCGGCGTGAACGTGACAGTCAATGCCAGCGCACGATTGCCGGGCACGGTGCCCCGGCGCGGAGAAATGCTGAAATTGAGCGAGTCGCTGAGCGAGGTGGTAAACGTAAAGGGCAGCGAGTTGGAGTTGTTGACGAAGAGCCGTCGCGTTATTGTGCGGCCCACACAAACATCGCCAAATTCGATGGTGGAAGCCGGGATGCCAAGGGTGTCGAGTGGCGCACACGGCGGCACCCGCGTGCCCTGATTGAGATAAATGACCAGTTGGTTTTCCAGATAATTGCTGACGACA
This sequence comes from bacterium, assembly GCA_022072515.1. GTDB lineage: Bacteria > Zhuqueibacterota > Zhuqueibacteria > Zhuqueibacterales > Zhuqueibacteraceae > Zhuqueibacter. Next base: position 7,940 of record JAJVHT010000057.1, on the reverse strand, counting down.
AGATCGTTGTCACCGTCGCGGTCAATGTCGAGAGGCGTGATGGCTTTGGCGCTCTTCACCGTGTCGAGATTGGCCGGTATCAAATTGCGAAACGCTTGATTGTCGGGATTGCGCAGCCACGAAACCTGATTGTCGTAGAAGCGCGTGTAAAACACATCGAGATCGCGGTCGGGACGAAACGACAATGCGCCGCGCTGGGTATCGAGCGTATCAACATTGCAGAGCGCGAACGCTTGGGCATAACCCGGCAGTGCAACTGTTTCCGCGAGATTGAGCTGGTTGGCGGTAAAATTGATAATCGCCAATTCGCTCGTTGCGCTTTGTGCTGATGCAACCTCGGCCTTTTTGCCGAGCAGATGCAAATCACTGCAAAGCGCCAGCACTTCGCGGCGGCCATCACCGGCCTGGCTGCCCGTCACGCCGGCCACATCACCCGTCACTAAATCGACCGGCGGCAACGGCAAGTCGAGCGAGCTGCCGGCGGTGAAATTCCCGCGGCCGTTATTGAATAACATCGATACGGATTTCGCGCCATTGTTGGCGACGATGATGTCGAGCGTGCCGTTTTGATCGTAATCCCACGCCGCTGTGGCAACGGGACCGAAGCCGACCGGCAATTGTTGCGAAGCGACTGCCGGAAAACTGCCGGAACCGTTATTGAGAAAAATATCGACGCGATCGGCGCCGAACAGGGTTACCGCGAGATCGGCCGCGCCATCGCCGTTGAAATCCTGCGCGAGCAGATGAATCGGCCGGCTGCCGGTGTTAATCGGTTGCTGGCTGGAAAATTGTCCTGTGCCGCTGCCGGTGAAAACTTGAAAACTGTTGCCGTTGAAATTGACGACGGCGAGGTCGAGACGCGTATCATTATTGAAATCGGCGGCGACGGCGTGAACCGGCGTGTTGCCCGTGTTCAAGGTGGTGACAGGAGAAAAAAGCGATTGGCCGACGGTCTCACGCGCCGTGTTGCGCAATACGGTGATGCGATTCGCACCGTGCTGCACCACGGCGAGGTCGATGAAATCATCGTTGTTGAAATCGCCGGCGACGAGATGCGCCGGTTCTTGATTGACCCCGGGCAACGGCTGCGCATTTTCCAAATTATAAGGAATGCGTGTGAAATTGCCGGTGCCATAAGCGGTGCGAACCAGAAAGCGCCACACATACGGTTGCGTTAATGCGGTGTTGTCAGCCCCACGCAGCGCCGCGCTCACCGCCACGGTAATTTCTTCGCCATCGACAAAACTTTGCGACGGCGTGAAGGTGAGCGTTTGATTCGCAGCGTCGTAACTGAGGGTGCCCGTGTAACGACCGTGAAAATTGCCCCACGCTTGAATGGCAGTGGCCGGTAAATTGGTGTTATTCAGAGCGCGATCAAAGCGGACGCGAATATCGGTGAACGGTGTCGCTTGAATTTCGTCCAAACGCGGAACGCGGGAAACGATTTGCAATTGCGCCAATGCTGGTGTGACCGCCGAAAACAAGAAAAGTCCCACGGCAAACTGCAAACAGACAATGCTACGGCGCTGTCGGGCGAGAAGATTTTTTGGTGTCATTCCTGACCGCTCGTCAATTGATCCAATTGCTTTTTGATAATCTCCGCCAACTCGGTTTTGCCTTGCGCTTTCGCGGCGAGCCAAAGATTTTGCAGGGCAGCGACATCATTTGTATTGAGTTGCAGCAGGCGGGTATACCATTGCGTCATGGCGGCGTAATCGCCCAACTGCCACGCGCAATCGCCGAGATAACGAAAAATTTCCCCAATCGGCATGGAATTTTGGCCGCCGAGACGAATGGTGGGGTGCAGGCTGTCCGCCGCCGCAAATTTGCCGTCTGTCGTGCCGGCCTCCTGCGCGCGGCGTTTCAACGCTTCTTGAAAAAGCAGCAGCGCGTATTCATGTTTTTCACGCTGATAGTAGTGCATCGCAAACGCGATAAAATCGTCGGAAGCGCTGGAGGCGCGCAGCAATTCTTTATAGGCGTCTTCCGCTTGCTCGGATTGTTTTAGATTGAGCACCGCGGCGCGGCAACGCAACGCCGAAATATCGTGCGGCGAAGATTTGAGAATCTCCTCGCTCAAACGCAACGCCTCATCATGGCGGCCGGCGTTGTAATAAAGCTGCAGCAAGGCGTGGCGCGATTGCACATCGTTTGCCTTTAAGGCGCTGGCTTTTTCCAACACCGGCAAGGCGCTGCTGTTGTTTCCCGTTGCCAATAAAACACCGGCCAGCACGGGGTAAGCGTCATAGCGCTCCGGCAAAATGAGCACGGCATTTTGCAGCGGGGTGACGGCGGCGGCCAATTCACCGTGATCCAGCGCGGTGACGCCGCGATTGAAATTCTCCCGCCAAAAATATTCTTTGCGATTGGCAATTTTTTCGCGCCAACGGCTGTCGTTGCTTTCGACAGCCGCAAAATCGTTTAACAGCTCGTGATATTTTTGCATGCGGCCGTGCAAGTCGCCGAGCCGAAAGCGCGCGGTGTTGTCATGCGGCTGCGTCTCCAGATGCCGCAGCAACGCGGCTTCGGCTTTTTCCAGTTCATTGCTGCGCTCGTAATGATCGACTTCGATGAGAACGCGATTCTGGCAGGCGACGGCAAAAAGCAAGACGACGCCGGCATATAAAGATTTTGATAAAGTTTTCTGCATTAGTTAAAAAGCTTGCAAATTATGCACCACAAGATAATTTCAGCGTTTGTCTATTAAACGCGCGTTTGCAGCGCTAAGTTTTGGGTTTTGACAAAACGCTAACACTCATATTAATGTAGTTATTTCTAATGTCTCCCGCAAGTTACAAAAATGTATCATCCGCTAGACATCTGTTCCAGCGTGACACAAATTTTGTTCATTTTTGGGCATAACTGAGTTTACAACAGATGGCGGGCTTGGATTTTGTGTGTTTTTACCCCAATGCGCCAAAATGCTCATGATAAATTTCAGTCAGCGCGTCATGAAACCCCCAGCCCATTCCAGAGGTGGCGTTAACGATTCGATCAAACCGTGGCACAAATTGACTGTTCAGTTGATGTTTGGTCACAAATTTGGCCACGCGCTCATACATGGTCTCCATGCTATCGTAAAATGGTTCATTAATGTCGCCATAGGTTTTCGTGAACTGCACGCCCATTTCAACATAAAAAAGCATGAGGTCGGCGAGATCAGGAATGGAATCAGATACTTTCTGATATTCCGTGATCGCTTTTCGCGCGACCGCCAGCCGGAGTTTGCCAAAACCGCGTGTGGGAAAAAGTTCCTTTTGAATGATGGCTTTATATTTCTCCAGTAGGTGTTGTCCTGCTGCCGGTGCCATTCGGTTTTGGTAGTAATCTTTAACCGCGTTGAATTTTTTATAAAGATCGATAATGTCATCGACAAGCTGCGACGGCGGAAGCTGGGTGAGGTATTGTTTCAACTGTTGAGGGGAGATTTCTTTCATGTTTGGTTCTGTTCATTCACCCCCCCAAATGCTAACGCTGAGCCACTCGCGCCGCGGCCAGGCCGTACCGGATTTACGCCCAGCCGAATGCTTGTTGAGTATGCGATGCCGCTGTTTATAGCGTCTTCTCTCTCACCCACCCCACAGACCTGAGCAACAGCACGAAGACGGCGACGAACCAGAGCGCCACAAACGGCCCCCAGTCAATCGAGTTGGCGTCTGCCGGCGGGACCGGAAAATAATTGAGATTGAAGACAATAAGCAACGTGCCGAAGAGCATGCCCAAGCCTCCAATCATTTTACCAAAAGCCGGATGCTTGAGCATGTGATAACCAAACAGAATCGTTGCCGTCGCAATCAGCACATCCCACGCGACATCTATGCCCAGATGCACGGCATTCAAGCCGTCTCTAATTTTTTGCCATTGCTCTTTGACGGCAGGCTGATCAGCTTTTTCAAGAGTTGTTCGCATGATTTCAAAGATTGCCTGCTGTGTCGTTAACATGATGAGCACGGTAATGCCGCCGCCAATTGCAAAGACCGTGGCGATCTGCAAGGACGGGCTGTTGCGGTGCGCGGCAAGACCATGATAAAGTCCCATCGCGCTGATGGCTAACAGCGGGCCAAAGGCGAAAGCGGCAGCAAAACCCAACGTATCCGGCAAGGGCGCGAACGCCGCTAACAGATATGAAACAATGCCGAGCAGACCACACCAGCCGCCAACTTTGACCCATGCCAGTGTCATGCTTTGATTCACTTGACTGAACTCCCTGTCTTTGCGGCTAAAATTACCGCAACACGCCAAACGCAATTGCCGGGCCGCTGTAGTTGCTGCGGGGGCCGACTTGTTCGGGAAACATCATGATATTGTAGCGAAAATCCACGAGGCCAACGGTTTTCTTGTCAAGGGCAAAATTAAATCCGGCGCCGACGAAGCCGCCGATGGTCCATTCCGCGGTGGAATAACGCAGGGAATTCCAAAAGCTGTAGCCGTACGGAAACGCGATGCCGGCCAGGGGGCCCGCGCCGAATTGCACATACGGCAACATGCCGTCAAAGCTTTCACGCCAGACCTCGCGGCGCAAGCCGAAAAAGAACGGCACCAGCATCACGTCGCCGCTGTTGCGGTAACGCGTGTAAAACGGCAGGAACGGGTTGTCGAGATTGAGATAGACCAGTGCGAGGTCAAGTGTCGCGGCCAAATCTTTTTGCAGCGGCCATTGATAATGGAAATTGCTGCCGCCGCCGTAAGTCATCACGGCGCCATTGAGGCCAATCACGTCGGATTGTCCGAAGGTTTGCAGCAGCGCCGCGCCGGCGTCCGCGCGTTGTTGATAATGCGCCGGATTGTTCAGGCGATTGAGCTGCTCCGGCAGCGTGCCGGTTTGGGCCACCAAGGCGGCAGGGAGGAGGCTGAGAAGAGCCGTCACAAAAATTTTCATTTCACGCATGGCCGGTTCTCCGGTTTGATTTTCAAAACGGGTAAGCGGATAAAGCCGATTGAGCGGATAAAATGTTTTTAATATCCGCGGCTTCGGCTTAATCCTTGTACTGCAGAAGTCTCTTATTTCACTTGCACGAGGCGCCAAAGCTCGGCGTTGTTCGTGTAACGTTTAACGGCTTCAAAAGACAAATTTATTGAGTAAAAGCCCGCGTATCACATTACACGATTATTTTTTATCCATAAAAAGTTTCAAAAAGTCGATCGGCACCGGAAAGATCGTGGTGGAATTGTTTTCCGAAGCGACTTCGACCAGGGTTTGCAAATAGCGCAATTGCATCGCGGCGGGGTCGGAGCTGAGCATGCGCGCCGCTTCCGCGAGTTTTTCTGAAGCTTGCAACTCGCCTTCGGCGTGAATGATTTTAGCCCGGCGCTCGCGTTCGGCCTCGGCTTGACGCGCCATGGCACGCTGCATCTCCGGCGGCAAATCGACGTGCTTCACCTCGACCACGGAAACTTTGATGCCCCACGGCTCGGTTTGCGCATCGATGATCTTTTGCAATTCGTCATTGATTTTTTCGCGGTGCGCGAGAAGCTCGTCCAATTCGGATTGGCCAAGAATGCTGCGCAGCGTCGTCTGGGCAATCTGAGAAGTTGCCGTAAAATAATCTTCGACCTGGATAACGGCTTTGGCCGGATCGATGACGCGAAAATAAAGGACAGCGTTGACTTTGATCGAAACATTGTCACGCGTAATGACGTCTTGCGGCGGAACGTCATACGTAATCGTTCGCAAGCTGACTTTCACCATGCGATCGATGCCGGGAATCAAAATGATCAAACCCGGACCCTTGTAAGCTTTGTCGCCAACTTGCAGCAATCGCCCCAACCGGAAAATGACGCCGCGTTCGTATTCACGCAACACTTTGATGGTGTTGGCGATAAATACAATGACGAGGATGAGGAAAAATAAAGGAAAAAAATACATGTCTCCCTCCTTTGGAGAAAAGTGTGATAAAAAAAATCGTCGTAATCGTGCCGCCAACGGATTTTTCAACCCGCGGAGCGGGCTAAAAGTGTGAACGAGCAGCCACAGAGAAAAGCAAGTTTTCTTGTCCTTCGAATATGCAGCAAGCAAAAGAAAAATTCTATTCGTTGGCCGACCGTTCGACTTTCACTTGCAACCCCCTGAGGGCCAGAACTTTGACCGGCTGGCCTTTCGCAATGGGCACGTCGCTGTGCGCCTGCCAAATTTCCCCATGCACTTGTACGCGCCCTTCCGGCGCGATGTCGGTTAATGCCGTGCCGGTTACGCCGATCATGCCTTCCAGCCCGGTGGTGGCGTGCTTACGATGCGCTTTTACCACCAAGCCCACGGCAAAGGCAAAGAAAGCGGCGGTGGCCAGCGTCGTAAGAATGACGGCCTGCAAGGATATTCTAAGCGCCGGCTCAAAAACTGTCTCCGGTTTGCGGAACAGCATGACGGAGCCGAGAAACATCGCCACAACGCCGCCAATCGTGAGGATGCCGAAGCTGGTGACTTTGACTTCGAGAATAAACAGCACGAGGGCAAATAAAATCAGCAACAGGCCCGCCCAATTGACCGGCAACGTTTGCATCGAGTACAGCGCCAAAATCAGAAAGATCCCGCCCAGCACGCCGGGCAAAATCGAGCCGGGATTGGAGAACTCGAAAAAAAGTCCCCAAATACCGAGCATCATCAGAAAATATGCGATAGTCGGATCAGAAATTTTATCTAGCAATTTGTGCCGCCAACTCATCTCCTGACGCACAATGGCAGCGCCGGCGGTGTGCAGTTTCGTTTTACGATTCACGAGATCGGCTTCGCGCCCATCGAGAGTCAGCAGCAGGCTGTCGAGACTGGGCGTGATGAAATCGATCACGTGTTTGGCCAGTGCTTCTTTTTCGGTAATAGAAACACTTTTGCGCACCGCTTCTTCGGCCCATTCCACATTGCGGCCGCGCTTTTCGGCGACGGCTTTGATTTGCGCCACGGCGTCGTTGGTCACTTTTTCCATCATTGTGTTGGTGCCGGAGGAATCTTTGCCGCCGTCGCCGCCCATGAGATTCACCGGATGCGCCGCGCCGATATTGGTGCTGGGCGCCATGGCGGCGAAGTTCGCCGCATAGGTGATAAAGACACCTGCCGAGGCGGCGCGCGCGCCTGAGGGCGCGACGTAAATCACCACCGGAATTTCGCTGGCAAGCATCGCCTTGGTGATCGTGCGCGTCGATTCCATCAAACCGCCGGGCGTATCCATTTCGATCACCAAACATTCGGCTTCCGCTTGGCGAGCATTGTCAATTGCATTGAGGATGTATTCCGCGGCCAGCGGATTGATCGCGCCGGCGATGCGAATGACGTGAACTTTGCGGCCGCTTGGCGTTGAATCGGGGCGCGCACTGGCCGTGCGATTCGGTTGGGCGCACGCGATGTGGGAGACGAAGCTCAAGCCAATCGCGAGACTGATGAAAAAATGGCGTTTCATATTTACTTTCTGAACAGATAGAAAAATAAAGTCAACAGCAAACTGAGCAAAAGGCTGGTGGCCAGGGGAAAATAAAATGCAAAATTTTTCTTTTGAACGAAAATATCGCCCGGCAATTTCCCGAGAAAAGGTATGCCCTTGAAGAAATACAGTACCGCGCCAATGGCGAGCAGTCCGGCGCCGATAATCATGATGGTTTTGCCGAGATCTTGCATAGAATTGATCGAGCGTTTGTAGTAGCCCCTTCAGGGGCAAATGCGCCGATGCTGAATGTGAAAAATTGATTTTGAATCCTAACGCTTTCGCCTAATGAAGTTTGACGATTAAAATCGGTAATGGGCAAATAACTCATCCTCTAAATCCCCTGCTCTTAAAAAGAGAGGGGGACTTTCAGAGCCTCTATCCTGCTTCTCCCCCTTCTCTTCTCAAGAGAAGCTTGCTATATTGTAGAAAGGGCTTGAGTTCATAATCAAGGCTGCACTACCTTCGAAGATTAGCAAACTGGTAAAAGTTAAACTAAACTTCGGAGAGCACAGCCTTGAAAAGACGTTC
>JAJVHT010000119.1:13719-18453 GCA_022072515.1 bacterium | reverse complement strand
GGAGGAATGATCGTATCTCGTTCTGCTGCTGGTGCTGCCTGGCTTGCACTTTGTTGCTGCCGCGAGCGGCGCGGCCTTTTGTTAATTGGAGATGATGATGGTCTTTGATTCGGAATTTGTTGATTGGGTAATCTGTTTTCAGTTTGATTTATTTCTTCGGATATGGGATGCCCCGTGCCAGTTCCACTCGACAAATTGCCATCGCCGGTACTCTGCCGTCTCTCTTCCAATTGGCGCGACAATTCGCCCACCGCAACGCGAAAAATTTTTGTCGCCAACCCAGCTTCTGCTGGCCAATTCACACCCTTCGCCGACCAGCGTGTACGATATCTGCCGGCTTCATCTGGAATGCGCGCCGTGAAAGTCATTTTCTCTTCATGGCCCGGCGGAACGTTTTTGCTGAGGGCGTAAATCCAATTCCAGTTTTGTTGCGATTTGCTACTGGAGACGTCTTCTTTCCACCAACTGCAGTTGATTTCAAAATTTTCGCTCGTGTTCCAGGTCGTATTACCCCGATTACGAACGGTAACAACAACCGTAATATCCTTTCCCGGAACGAGCGGCGAGTAATCGCTGCCTTGCCACGTTTCAAACGTGCCCGCCGAAGTACCGCCGTAGCTTGAAGTGATCGCTTCAATTTCTATCCGCTGCAACGGCGGAACGGTAACGGGCGGCAACTCGGAAATGGGCAAACTCGGGTTGTGATGAACAATTAAGGAATGAATAACGGCCCAATCCGCAGGCGATAACAATGAGACAGCAACTATTTTTTCCTCTAAAACGAATTTTTCGTAGTTTGGCAAGGCGTGCCGCAATTCATCTAAAGTCACGCCTTCAGAAAACCGTTGATTCATTCGCACGCGAAAGGCAAACTTATGACCTTGCTTGTCATCAGATTCTGCAGGCGCACTAACAATTTGACCGATTCCAGGAATATAATCCCCCAACGTGCTGTATGCGAGAACGCTGTCCCCTGGTTGAATATTGCGAAGATCTCTAGTCGTATTTCGTGCATATCCCTCAATCAAAAAATCACTTTTGCTGGCAAAGACGCGCTCCCAATCAAAATGTTCAGGATCGGCGGCCACCAGCCAGATTTGTGGAGCGTCGCTTTTAGAGGGCGCGCGTTGCTCAATCACATCGGCCGCAGAAGACGCCATTTCATTTATAACCGCCACAATCTCATCGGCAATTTCTTCAATGGTATCAGTGAGCTCACTTGGATTTAACTCGGCAAGCGGCATCATACGGCGTGGAAGAATTTGAATTTGCGCCAGCCAATCGACTTTCTGCCAATCACATCTGCCGACCAGAATCGGAATCAGTCGCAAACCGTTTCCCGCTTGAAGCTTTAGAAAATGGGGAATCTCCTCGGAAAGAATAAACTTGGAATTAAGATACTCGGATGATATCAGTTGAATGGCAATGTGGGCCTTGCTGCGAGCTTCGGGAATCTGGATAGTCCACTTATCCCCGGGTTTTAAGCGGCGATCCTCCCATATCTCAAACGGCGCGCTACGGCCGGCTCTGATGATGGATTCTAATTTGTCCAGCAACAGATTTTTCCATTTTTCATCTTTATGGTTGTAGCTGATATAAACCTGTATCGTGCCAATTGGCTTTTGGTCAACTTGATTTTGTTCGATATTTTTCATAAGTCGGAATCCCGCCTCGATAGACAGCGTGTCTAAAAATTCACGGAAAGACAATTACAGCGCAAAATCCTCAAATATCCAAAACTACTGAAGTCGGGCAATGGTCACTGGCTTCGGTCAACTCCGCGCCAATCGTCGGATAACGCGGCCCCGGATATTGCCTGCACTTGGCGGTCAGTCCCTGGCGCACGATTTTGGTTTCCACCACTTTCAAATCGCGATGGGGCAGCACATAGTCGAGCCGGCTGACCTCTTTGGCGGGAACGTAATAATGCGTCCACGTCTCGGCGGGAAAGGGATCCTGCAAATTTTTCAGATTCAGCAGCGGCGTCAGCGAGTCATCGCCGGAAAGGACCGGATGGCGGAGATCAACATTCAAGTCCCCCATCACAATCGGCAACCGGCCGCGTTGCTCCGCTTCTTCCGCGATTTGCGCCACGCGCTCGGCTTGCCGCCGCCGTTTGGCAATATTGGCGTTCGCCGACCTTTTGTCCTGCGCTTTAAAATGGTTGATCAACAGCGTGAGCGGCTGCCCGTTGATTTGCATATCCACTTCCAGGCAATCGCGGGAAAAAATCGGCTCGGGAAAGATATACCCCAGGGTGCGCCGCACGCGGCCGCCATTGATCGCTTCGTCGGCATGCGTGCGGAGATTCTGAATGTTGGCGGCGAAGCCTTTGCGGATCAGCAACCCCACGTCAATGCCGCGCCGGTCGTTGCCTTCAATGGAAATCATTTGGTCGAAGTAGTCGTCCCAAAAAGAGGCGTTAAAAAGTCGCAACGTGTGCAGATTTTCGATTTCCTGCACCGCCAGAATATCCGGCGCGGCGTCGAGAATGGCTTGCGCGGTGTTGTTGCGCTGAATGACGGAAATTTCGTAAGGGCGAGGCTGCTCGCGGCCACCCGAGGTCACCGCCAAATCGAGTGCTTGAATAAACCCGTTATCATTTTTTTGATCCCACGGTTGATTCAAGAACTCGAAACGATTAAACATGTTTTCGACATTGAAAGTGGTCATGGTGACTTGCATCGGCATTTCCCTAAATAAAAAATTCGGTCGAGTCTTGGTTTGATTTTGCCCTCACCACAACAGCCCGCGTTTGCGCCGGCGCGTCGGCGTGCCGCCCAACAAGCCAAAGACGCCGCGCACGACTTCCTTGCCAATAGCGCGGCCAAGGGGCGAATCGATCGCATCCACGACCGTACCGAAAACGCCTTGCTCTTTTGGTGTTGCCGGGGATTTGCGTTTTTCCATCGGCTCATCATCCGGAATATCCGCCATTTTTCGTGCCAACAATTCACGCGCGCTTTCACGATCAATCGGCGTGCTGTATTTTTCATACAACGGCGAATTTTGAATGGTCTTTTCCATCAATTCCGGCGGCGCCGGCGCCATCAACGATTGCGGCGGATTCAAAACCGTCGCCACCGGCGAAGTCGGCACGCCGCGCGGATCGAGCACCGTGATCAGCGCTTCGCCGATGCCGAGCGTCGTCAGCGTTTCTTCGAGATCGTAAAATTTCGTGATCGGAAAAGTCGCGACGGTGGCTTTCAAGGCTTTCGCATCGTTCGGCGTAAAGGCGCGCAACGCGTGTTGCACGCGATGGCCAAGCTGCGCGAGCACATCGGGATCGACATCTTTCGGCGTTTGGGTGACGAAATAAACACCGACGCCCTTCGAGCGGATCAGGCGCACGACTTGTTCGAGCTGCTGCATGAACGCTTTGCTGGCGTCGTTAAAAAGAAAATGCGCTTCGTCGAAGAAAAAGGCGAGAATCGGTTTGTCCACGTCGCCGCGCTCGGGCAGATCGCGATACAACGCCGCCAGCAGCCACATCATAAACGTGCTGAACAACAGCGGGCGATCTTGCAGATCGGCAATTTCCAGCGCGCTGATGACGCCGCGGCCGTCCGGCGCCGTGCGCAACAAATCATCCGGATCAAATTCCGGCTCACCGAAAAATTTGTCGCCGCCTTGCGCTTCCAGTTCGATCATCTTGCGCAGCAGCACGCCCACTGAAGCGGTGGAGAGGCCGCCATATGTTTTCAGCTCGGCGGCGCCGTCGCCGGTTAAATACGTGAGCACGGCGCGCAGATCGCTAAAGTCCAATAGCGGCAAGCGGCGATCATCGCAGAATTTGAACACCATCGTCAACGCACTTTGCTGCGTTTCATTCAACTCGAGAACTTTGGAGAGCAAAATCGGACCGAACGAGCTCACGGTGGCGCGCAAGGGAATTCCATTTTTCCCAGTCAAGCTGAGATATTCCACTGGAAAGCCGCGACCTTGAAAATTGTATCCCAACTTTGTGCAGCGATCTTGCAGTTTCGGATTCATCGCGCCGGGCTGCGCCAGGCCGGTCAAATCACCCTTGATATCGGCCAGGAAAACCGGCACACCATTCGCCGAGAGTTGTTCGGCCATGAGCTGCAGCGTGCGCGTTTTGCCCGTCCCCGTGGCGCCGGCAACGAGGCCGTGGCGATTGCCCAGCGCCAGCGGCAGCCGCACCGGAATATTCGCGAGAGCCTGCGGCTGTCCGGCTTCCGGCGGATAAACCGCGCGGCCTAAATCCAGCGACGCTTCTTTCCAGCCATATTGCGGGCCGAGCAATTGATCGAATTTGGGATCCATGATACGGCTCTCCTGCGGTTTTTGTATAAAAAGGGGCGCAACGGATTGCTTTTGCTTGGTTGATTATTGTAGATGAATTTTGCGCGAAAGTCAAGCGTGAATTTTTAAAAGCTGCCGTCCGGTCCGTTTCGAAAGCGAAAGGCCGGCGTTCATGCAATTGAACGCCGGCCTCGCCGGAATTTTCAAACTTCTGATCTATGTTTAAAAAGTGTAACTCAAACCCAAGCGCACATTCCGCGGATTGCCCGGCGTGAAATGCAGTTCCGAAACCGACGCCGGTTCGCCGCGCAAGCGTGATTCGGTGTCGAATTGGGCTTCATTCCATTCCGTGTCCGTCAAATTTTCCAACACGACCTGGAGTTGATAATTTCCGAGGCGATATGTCGCCGAGAGATCGAGCACGGTGTAGCCGAGCGCGACAACGCTGTTGGCTTCATTAGCCGGGCG
>JAJVHT010000119.1:8412-13619 GCA_022072515.1 bacterium | reverse complement strand
AAGTTCGCGTACAAGTCAAGCTGGCGCGAGGGGCTGATGACCAAATTGGCTTTCGGACTGACGATGGCTTCCTGCGCAAAACCGGAAGCGTGCGGCAGGCCGTTGCCCGGCAGGGTTTCCAAATGATCCTCGAGATCGAAGGTCAAATAATCGCCGCGCAAACCGAGCTGTAACCGCGCTTGCGGGCTGAAAATAATTTCCTCTTGCGCCCAGAGAAAGAGATTGCGTTCGGCAATGTTCGCATCGACGCGTTTATTCAAGCGCACGCGATTGGGGCTGTGCCAGAGCGCCACGTCAATATCGTCGGCGCGATAACCGCCGCCAAACGTCGCGGTGGTCACGCCCAAACCGAGATCATGGAAAAATCTGTATTTGGTGTTCAAGCCGAGAATTTGGCGCGAGTCAGTTTGCTCGATCATGTCGCCATTAACCGGATCTTCGAGAAAAAAAGTAAAATTGGAGAAGAGCTTGAAATTGTAGCGGCTGGCATACGCCTGAATGCTGAACTCGCTGTTGCCGCTGCCGGCGGTTTCGTACATGAAATTAAGATTCTGGCGGCCGGTGGTGCCGCCTTCAAGATCGTCGAGCGCGCCAAATCGACTGATCAAGCGGCGATCCAGCGCGCGCTGTGGAATCTGCCCCGAGGCATTCCACGCCGAGCTGAAGCCGCTGATGTCAAACGACAATTTCGTGGTTTCCGAAAGATGCGTGTGAAACTTGCCGAACAAATTGAACCGGCGAAAACCTTGCGGGCTGGCAACCGGGCCGTCGGTATTATAAAATTGCCCGGCAAAATAGGCGTTGTTGTGCAGGCTTTTGGTGGGAACTTGATAAAGCGTGGTCAGGCGATACGTGTCAAATGCGCCGCCCTCCGCGCGGAGCAGGTTGCTGTCGATATGCTCGCGCGTGCGAAACGCCACGGCGCCGGCGGTCGCCAAATTGCCGAATTCCGCAAAATACGGGCCTTTGTACACATCAACTTCCTCAATAATATCGGGAATCATGAAATGCAAATCGGCATAGCCCTGACCGTGACCGTGCGAAACCATATTCACCGGCATGCCGTCCACTGAAATATTCACATCGGTGCCGTGGTCGGCATCGAAGCCGCGCAGAAAAATTTGCTCGGCTTTGCCGCCGCCGGCATGCTGCGCGATGATTAAGCCGGGCGCAAGCTGCAACATGTCCTGCGCCGAACGATTCGGCCGAATTTTCAAATCGAAATCGCGGACGGCGCGCGACGAGGCCGTTGAATACGAACGGTCGGCTTGCACGAGCAGTTCGTCCAGCTCGATACTTTTAGCGCTAAGCGACAAAATGACGTTGGTTTCCCGGCCGGCTTCAATCGTGACGCTCGTGCGACTTTCGGCGTAACCTAAAACACTTGCAATCAGATTGTAGCCGCCGGGGCGAACTCGCGTGATCGTAAAATTGCCGTCACCGTCTGTGGCGGCGCCGCGATTGGTGCCTGCGAGAATGACGTTGACCCCGGGCAGGCCGCTGCCGGTCGCGGCGTCTTTGACTATGCCTTTGATCACGCCGATCGATTGTGCGGCGCCAGAAATGGAATTGAGCAGAATCCAAAAAATAGTCAAATAAATTACTGTTACCTCTTTGCGCATGACAGCTCCTTTTCGGTTTGTTCGTTCTTAAGTTTGCTGGGCCGGCCAATTTTTAGCGCAGCGCATAATTTTGCGCGGCGAGTTGCGCCAGCGCTTTTTGCGCTTCGGCCCAGTCGCGAGGATGAATGGAAAGATTCTCGTCCACAGCTCTTTTTAAACAACCCCGCGCCTTATCGTATTGTTTGGCGGCAAAATAAATCATGCCGGCATGATAAGATAACGTCGGGCGCTGCATTTTCAAGCGCATCGCCTGCTCGATAAGCGGCGCGGCTTCCGGCGCCCGGCCATTTTTGTAGAGCAACCAGGCGTACGTTTCCTGCACGTCGATATTCTGCGGCCGGGCTTTGTATTCAGCTTCCGCGCGTTTCAATGCGGCGGACAAATTCAAATCATGATTGGCGCAAAACCCGGCGAATTCCCGGTTGATGTTCCAGCCACTTTTTTCGTGCTGGCCGAACGCTTTTAAAACTTCCTGCGCGGTGGAATCGGCGCGGGAAGTCTGGCCCGCGAAGCGATACGCGTCGGCCAGTTGTTCGAGAAAGACATGCTCGGGCGTGACCGCGTGCGCTTGTTGAAGCAGGCGAATCGTCTCGTCATAGTTTTTCCTGGCAGCATGCACTTGCGCCAGGCCGCTCAAGGCATACGCATAATCCGGCCGCTCTTCCAATGTGCCTTTAAAAATATATGCCGCGGTATCGAGCTTGCCGGCTTGCAAATAAAGCAGGCCCAAATGATACAAAACCCAGGCGCGGCTTTCCTGGCCGAACACGCCAGCGTCAGCCGCCAGCCGCATCGCCGCAATTGCGCCGGCTGCATCGCCGTGTAATTCGCGCAAATAGGCCGCGCGGGAATACGAGCGCAAATCCGGGCGCAGGCTCAACATTTTGTCGCTGGCCTGCACGGCCTCCGCGTATTCGCCCAGTTCGGTGTGCGCGTCGACCAGCACACCGTAAGCAAAAGCCGAGTAGGGGTTTTTCGCAATGGCAATTTGCGCCAAACGTTTCGCTTCTTGAAATTGGTGCAGCGTCAGCTTGATCGAGGCCTGGGCCAACAGCGCTTCGAAGTTCTCCGGTTCCAAACGCAGCGCCTCGTTGAGCATCTCCTGCGCTTTGGGAATGTACTCATGATGGTTTCCCGTGGCCCGGGATTCCTGCAGAAAAACATTGGCGAGATCAACATAATTTTTGGCGACGCGCGGCTTATGGCGAATCGCCGTTTCGTAATAGTCCACCGCCTTCTGCGCATTTAAAAATTCAGACGACGGCTGGGCCTCAGCCGCCCGCCGGCTGAGATTCGGCAACGGCCGTTCGGATTTTTTCACGGCGTTATAGCGGCCCCAAACCAGCAGCCCCAAAACCGCCAGCACCGCGACGGTAATCACATTTTTGTACAACTGGTTTTTCATAGGTCAAAAGCTCCAGTTAGAAAGAATACGAATTATCAAAAACGTTTGCAAATTTTTTGTTGATTGACGGTGCATATTTTTAAGATTGTATAGCTATTTATATGTGGGACTTCTTCTCGTACTCTTTCTCATACTCTTACTCGCCATAACTAAACCGCCAAACGAGTAAGAGTATGAGTCTGATTATGAGTACGAGCAACCAGCCACTACTTCACCAACACCGCTTTTTTTGCGGGGAAAACTTGATCGCCGACTTCCAGGCGATAGTAGTAGGTGCCGCTCGGAGCGTTTTTCGCATCCCACACCGCGCTGTAAGAGCCGGGGGTGTGTATCTTGTTGACGAGCGTGGTCACTTCCTGGCCGAGTTGATTGTAGATGCGCAGTTTCACCACATCAGTGGCCGAAACTTGATATTTGATTTCGGTCGATGGATTAAACGGATTCGGATAATTCTGCTCGATCACGAAGGCTTTGGGAACGCCAATATTAAGGCGGCCGCTGTTCAGGCTCGTGACCGGTCCGGTCGTGGTGAGTTTTTTCACGTAATCATAGCCACGATGCGGCAAGGCCAGATACGGGAACGTAAACGAAAGCGGTTTATCATTTGCCGTTGGGCCCGCGTTGTAGGTCAATTCCGCCAGCAATTTCGGCGAGGCCAGATCGGAATAATTACCCTGCACCGCATCGTCAAACGGCAAGCCAACGGCAGCGAGCACCAAACCACCCACGGCTTGCAGCTCGATGGTTGTCACGTCATCTTCCAAACGGCGGCCGTTCGGGAAGCCGTCCATGTGCGGAATCGCTTCGATATTTTTGTTGGTGTTGTACGGCGCTGCAGTCAAACCCAGCACCGCTGCACGCACCAAACCAAAGCGCGCATTTTGCTTGTAATCCGCTGTGTTGCGCGCGGTCACCGGCGTGGCCATGTTCAAACGCAGCATGTCGCCGCCATAAAGTTTGCCTTTGCTATCGACATTGAGCGGCAGAAAATTATGAATGAACGGCTTGCCGGCCGAAAGCGGACCGCCGGTCTTGCCCGTCGCCAGTTGATACGGAATCGCATTCGGCACGCCGAAATAAAAGATCGGATACAGATCAACCAAACGCGGCTGATTGGCGCCGACCAAACCAACATTCAGATTGACGGCGAACGCCGTTCCCGAAAGATCCGGCACCGGATTCAGCTTGGTCACGGCATACGCGCCGTCTTTGCCGTTGCGAAAATCAAAGCCCGGCGTGGAGTAAGTCGGCAGCGTGCCGATGGCCGGATACGACTGGCTTTGAATGCGCAACGCCGCCAGCGCCGGCACCGCGCCGCCGAACTGGCTGTCATCCATGTAGAGGCCCAACTCGGGGTTGGCGAAATATTTGATGAAGCTTTGTTCGTCCGCGCTATACGGTGTCACGGCATTCCAATAATCCTTGGCGCCGATCGGAATGACGGCTTCGTTGGTCAACGGCATGCCGAGACGCGAGACCTGAACGTAATCGCTGCTGTACGTCGGCTTGGCGCCCAACGGCGACAGCGTCGTCACCCGCGGGCGGCTCGCCGAAGCCCATACGCCAATGACGTAATCCGGATCGAGCGGACCGCCGGCTTGTCCAACGCCCTTGCCGTTCTTTTGCAGCCGGGCGATCGGAACGTTCATCACGATCGCATGCACGTTATAACCCGCGACGGCGTCGCGCGCGAAATTGGCATTGCTGGCATCATTGCCAAAATCCTTGCGCGTCTGGCCGAGATCAAACACGCCGCCGAGATCGACGAAAAAGGCGTCATCAAACGGCCCGCAAATGACTTTTTCGCCGTCCGGTGAGCTGGTGTTGATCGCTTCTTGCACGATTTGCGCGTAAGGTTTTCCCAAACCGGCGCCGCCGTCAATCGAACGCGGCCCGATATTATTGGGCGGCACGACGCCGTTGTTGATGATCGTCGTGAACGAGTAGCCGCCGTCAGTGCTCTTCTCGCACTTGTACGTCGTCTTCAAATTTTGTTTTCCCAAACGGATGTTGAAGAACGTCGTCGGGTCTTCGTTCGTTTGCGAAAACGTGAAACGATACGTAATATCGTCAGTGGCCGCGCCCAGCTCCGCGTTCGAGGTTTTGTTCTTGATATGAATCTCGTAACGCACGCCTTCCGCGAACGTCGTCCAATTCGGCCCGCCTTCCGGCAATTCGAG
>JAJVHT010000119.1:0-8312 GCA_022072515.1 bacterium | reverse complement strand
AACGATACGTAATATCGTCAGTGGCCGCGCCCAGCTCCGCGTTCGAGGTTTTGTTCTTGATATGAATCTCGTAACGCACGCCTTCCGCGAACGTCGTCCAATTCGGCCCGCCTTCCGGCAATTCGAGGCCGATGAAGCCCGCGATGAGGGTCACGGTATTCTGCTCGCCATCCGGCGAGCGAAACACCCAGAGGTCCGTATTGTCCGCCAGGGGATCCATGGCGATCAACGGCGCTTCGCGGTGGCTGGAGGCGTCGAGGTAATGCGCCGCCGGCATCAAAAATAACGCCAGGCCGGCCACCAACATCGCCGCAAACACAATAAACTTGCGCATAAAACTTCTCCTAAGAGTTGAAATGAATAAAAGGTTTGATTAAAAACTTGACATGGAGAATACGAAGCGATCCGGCGATTGGATTTATGCACGCGCAAAAAAGATTGCTTGCTTATGCAGGCAGGATTTTTTAACTTATTTTACGTAAAAAATAGCAGTGCCGTACGATGACCAAAAATGAAACTGACCGGCCACTTTAACGGAATGGGAAAATTCAGAGTGACCGGTCAGTGATTTTTTTAAGACCTGGATTGAATTGGAGTTTGTGAATGTTAAGAAAATTCTTCTGTCCTGTTTTCCTTATTTTATTCTTCGTGCATGCGGCCGTCGCACAATTCAAAATCGAGCGGGTGCCGGTCAATTTTGGCTACGATGTTCCCAAAAAATTCACGCTGTATACCAACACGCATTTTAATCGCGTCGAAGCGCTGTACCTAGATCTCGGCGTCAAATTTCAGCCGCAACCGGAAGCCCGCACCGGCGTGGCCGCGGGGCTGTTGCTGTATGGCGATGCCGGCTACGGTTTTAAAAATGAAAAGAAAAAACGGCCGCGTTGGACACTCGGCGCGCAAAAGTCGTTTGAAGTTCCGAACCGGTTGACTTTCGGCGCGGAATATTTCAACAAAGTCGAAACCAATGATCGGTGGATTGTCAATGAATTTGAAAATTCGCTTGCCGGCATTTTTTACCACGAAGATTTCATGGATTTCTACAGTCGCAAAGGCGGGCGCGGTTTTGTCGATTATCAACTGGCGCAAGTGCATACCTTGCGTTTGGACGTCAGCCAGCATCGTTACGAAAACTTGCGCCGTAATTCGAATTGGAGCCTGTTGGGCGGCGATAAAGTTTATCCGCTCAATCCGCGCTTTGTCCAATCGCACGGCTTTGCTATTGTCGACGGCGACGAGCTTGCCGTCAAATTAACCGGCGCCTTCGATTGGCGCGACAATCCGGTGTTTCCCAATCTCGGCTGGCTGGCGGAAGGCTATTTCGAGCGCACCGGCAATGATTTTTCGACCAACGGTTTATTTCTCACCTTCAAGCGTTATCAACCGACACTCAGCGATCAAAAGCTCGTCGCGAAATTCATGTTCGGCAGCCGTAGCGGCAGTTTTGCCTCCCAGCACTTGCTGACCCTCGGTGGCCTTAGCAGTTTGCGCGGCTATCGCGAGAAAGAGTTCGTGGGCAATCGCCTGCTCTTTGCAAATGTGAATTACGTTGTCGGCCAAACCGCATTCGGCGGTCTGCTGCGCAAATTGCCGTTGCATTATCTCCCGTTTTGGGACATGATCTCGCTCGGCATCTTCGCTGAAACCGGCTACGCCTGGCTGGCTGATCCGCGCGATCCTGATCGCGGCCTGCTCGACTTCGGAAAATTTGGCCTCAACGATTTGCGGAGCGACGTGGGATTTTCTGTGCTGGTTACCGAAGGCATTCTGCGCGTCGACTTCGCCAAACGCACCGATCGCGGCCACGACGACTGGCGCGTCACGTTCCGGATTTTGGATAAATTCTAAAAAAATCTATCCGCTCAATCAATTTACCAATTTTTGTATGCGAAGTGAGCCAATTGCGCGGATGGTTGAAACCATTTCGGCTGTTGGGGTGCAAAGGATCAATCATGCGTTTACGTTTTTTCTTTTTTATCATTTTATCTTTTTTGCTGCCGGCATCGGCGTGGGCGCAAACCGATACCGTGGCGGTGATCGATTCCTCGTTTTCACCTCCACCCATTGTTTTCAATCCCCCCATCGCCAGAATTTTTGTCTCGGGAAACCGGCATACCAAACCGCAAGTGATTCTGCGCGAGATGCAAACGCAAGTCGGCGATACGCTTGATATCGCTACTTTGCAAGCCGACCAAAAGCGCATCCTCAATCTCGGTTTGTTCAATCGTGTCGAGCTGGATTCGCTGCATAGCCCGGAAGGCGTGCATCTGCTCATCGGCGTCAGCGAGCGTTTATATCTTTTTCCCTTTCCGGTTTTTTTCCTCAATGACAAGGACTGGGGCAAAGCCTCGTATGGCGCGGGCCTTGTCCACACGAATTTTCGCGGGCGCAACGAAATCTTCGCCGTCTCCGGTTGGGCCGGTTACAATCCCGCCTTTGCCATTGACTATTCGAATCCGTGGCTCTTCGGCCCGGCGCAAATGCTGACGCGTTTTCGTTTCGCCGTGCAGCGCACCCGCAACCGCAGCTTTGAAAAGCTCGGGCAGGAAGTCGATGAAAATCGCCTCAGCGCCAGTTGGAGCCTCGGCAAACGTTTCGGCCTGTTCACGTATTTGAATCTCAGTTTGGGATATACGCAATTAAAGCTCGATTCACCGACGCCGGCGCTTGATTCGCTCGTACAAGAACGGACGCTCGATCCCTCGGGCCGCGACCGTCTGCCCAGCGCCGGGCTTTCATTTGTCTACGATCGCCGCGATCTGTTTGAGTATCCGCGTTCCGGTGTGTACGTGAAGGTCTGGGGCCTGCGCACTGGCTTCAACAGCGAATATGTCCATTTCTGGCGGTACGGCGCGGATGTGCGCGGCTACAAAAGACTTTATCGCAACGTTTCCATCGGCGCGCGCGCCATGACGGATCTGGCGCAGAATAACCTGCCTATTTACGAGCGCGTGTTCCTCGGTTATACGAATCGCGTCCGCGGCCATTTCACCCACGCCGATGACAAAGACGAAGGCGAGAACCTCACGCTCGCCAGCGCCGAGTTGCGCTTCCCGATTTTACCGTGGCACTATTTCAGCGTTCACGACGTGCCGGCCTTTGCTTCATATTTGCAAAACATGAAATTCGGCATTAGCGCCGGCATTTTTGCCGATTACGGCCGCGTTTGGTTTCAAGATCTGCCACCGGATGGCTCGCGCCGCGTTCTGCCGCCGCGCTTCGGCTACGGCGCCGGCTTGCATTTTCACTTGCCGTATATCAATTTATTGCGTCTAGAGCTGGCGTTCAATGAAGACGGCCAGCGCGAGTGGTTTACGGATATTGGGGTGGCGTTTTAAACTCAGTGTTTAGTAAGCAGTATCCAGTGATCAGATTCGTAGCTTACGTTTTACCATTTACGTTTTAACAAAATGTCTCGCCGCGAATTTTTCTACGCGCCGCCGGAAAGTTTTACCGCCGACACCATTACGCTGGCCGGCGATGAACATACGCATCTCGTCCGCGTGCTGCATCATCAAATCGGCGACCGCATTATGGTGGTCGATGGCGCCGGTATTGCGGCCGAGAGCGAGATTTTTGAAATCGGCAAAACCGTCACGCGTTTGCGTCCCATCAAAAAATCGCGCCGGCTCGGTGAGCCGTTCGTGCATCTCACCCTCGCGCAGGCCGTGCCCAAGGGCAATCGTTTTGATTGGGTGATCGAGAAGGGGACAGAGATCGGCGTGTCCGCGTTTATTCCGCTGCTTTGCGAGCGCAGCGAAGTGAACCCCGGCCCCGGCAAAAACGAGCGCTGGCATCGCCTCGCCCTCGCCGCGATGAAACAATGCTGCCGCTCGATTTGCCCCGCGATCAACGAACCCGTGATGTTCGGCGCTTTGTGCCGCCGTGCTTCGACGTTGCCCGCCGCGTATGCCGCCGGCCAATCCGGGCGTTTGCGCGAATTTGATTTTGTTCTATTTGCCCACGAGGGCGCCGGCGATCCGTTGCCGCAACTCGTGAATCGCGCGCCGAAACCGCGCATTGGTTTGGTGATGATCGGCCCCGAAGGCGGCTTTTCCGACAATGAAATTCAGCTCGCGCGCGAAGCCGGCCTCACTTTTTTCGGCCTGGGCCCCCGCCGCTTGCGAGCCGAAACCGCCGGTTTGGTGGCGGCGATGAAAATTTTGAGCGCGTTTGGGGAGTTGAGTTGAGATTGAAAAACTAGACATATTTTTTGCCTCGATGGGTTACTCCGAGTCAAATAAATCAAAATGCCGCCATCTCAATTCAAAGACTTAAAAACTCTTCGAAGATTATGAAAGAACGTATCGAAAATTTTGAAGTATTCTCTAAATTTGAAGAGGTTGCGGAGTTCCTTCTTTTAGAGGCATTCAAATATGTCCATTCTGCAGCAGAATATGAAGTTGCAGGAATACTCTTTGAAGAATTCATTATGTCGATTGTTCAGGATGCGGAAACCTCATCTGATACAGAGCAACTAAATAATAATCTGCCTACTTCATCAAATAAAAATTCGGAATGCAAAGACGAAATAGGCAACACTGCGATGAATAATACCCTTGACATTTCTAATGATACAACTAACTCGAAGCCAAAACAAAACCATGAGTGGCCTATATCTTTAACAGAATGGGTGAAACATAGAGACAAAATGATTGAAGATGTGAGTGATGACGATAGCACAGTCATGCTTGCAGAAGCATGGCAAACTGCACAACAAAATGCTGGATCATCTGATAGACGTCTGCTCAGAACTCATACCTTTAAATCGATTGATATGATTGGGCATATTATTAATCTCTCGGCTTGTATCGAGGCTGTTATTAATCGCAAATTATACTTTTTAAGAGAATCTAACAAGCTTGATAATCACCACTATATAAGTTTGGACAGAACAGAATTGATGCCTAAGATACTATTCATTTTCAAGGAAGAGATTTTTACAAAGAACCTTTTTACTACTCGTCTAAAGCATCTTATTACGCTTAGAAATGAGGCGGTGCATTACAAGGAGTCAAGTATAACAGGTGAGAAGTTAAACACAGTCACACCCGAAGAATTGTTGGGCATTTGGGGTGAGGTTGCTACTCTTTTCGAGTTAGTCGAAGGATTACCGACGAAGGACTTTATGATTGATTTAATTAATGAATTTAGAGATAAATGGCTATTGAATTAATGCATAAAGTAATAATTTCGTAAAAAAGCTTGCGCGCAAGAACAAGATTCGGCTCGAACTTCCATTCCGGTTATTTTAGACCCGTACTACCTCCACCCGCGCGTCATTAAAACATGCGCCGCCGCCCACGAAGCTCACCGTATCCGGCGCCAGAGCCGTGGCGGTTTGGCCGTTCTGCGAGGCTTTGCGCCAGGCGCCTTTGGGCATGCTTACCACGCCGGGGCAAATGGAATCACTCACTTTCACGCGGCAACGAACTTCGCCGTACTGATTGAAGACGCGCACGGTGTCGCCGCTTTTGATCGTGCGCGACCGGGCATCGGCGGAATGCATCGTGAGAAAAAGTTCCGGCAAATTGAATTCGCCGAACGAGCTGCTAATGAGCTTGCCGGTGGCGGGGCTGATCAACGTCAACGGAAAATCGTCACTCGCATTTTCCAAATACCCAAACGGATTTTCGCCGAGCGCGCTGGGGCTGAGATGAGCTTTGCCATCGCTCGTCCACGGAAAGGAAGTGACAAATTGAATGGGCGTTTCGCCCGGGAAATCGAAAAAGGCGATTTTTTCTTTTTGGAGCTTTTCAAAATTTAAATTTTTGATATTGCCCACTGAGGCAACCGCGCGGCGGAGATAGGCTTCGGTGTCTTCGTGAAACGCGCGGTCCTCCCAACCCATGGCGCGGCCGAGCAGGGCAAACACTTCCTCGTTCGGCTTGGCTTCGCCGAGCGGCGCGATTACCGGCTCCAAATATTGCAGCGCGAAACTGCCATACGCTTTTTTGATTTCTTTCTGCTCCAAAAACGTGACCGCCGGCAAAACAATGTCTGCGAACACCGCAGTGTCCGTCATGACCTGCTCGAACACCACCGTAAACAAATCCTCGCGCTGGAAGCCTTGGATCACCGTATTTTGATTCGGCATGGTCGCGATGGGATTGCAGTTATAAACGAAAATGCCTTTGACCGGCGGAGCGTTTTCTTCGAGCAAAATTTTGCCGAGCTGGCTCATGTTCAGCTCGCGTGTTTGCGTAGGAACGGCCTCGACTCTTTTGTTTTCATCGACCCGGTACGCGCTGCCGTTGCTCATCGTGTAACCGCCGCCGCGTTTGCCGAATTTGCCGAGCAGCGCCGGCATCGCCAAAATCGCCGCGACCGCTTGCCCGCCGTTGCGATTGCGCTCGAGTCCCCAACCGCAGCGCAGCACCGCCGGCTCCGTTTCCGCATACATTTGCGCGAGTTTTTCAATCGTCGCGGCTTCGACGCGCGCCAGGCGTGCCGCCTTTTCAAGGGAATATTCTTCGGCTTTCTGCAAAAGAATTTCGGCGCCCACGGTGTGTTGCGCGATGAATTCGCGATTCAATAAGTTATGCTCGCGCCAATAATTGATCATCGCCAGCGCGACAGCGACATCGGCGCCCGGATAAACCGGCAGATGCAAATCGAACTCGTTTTTGGAAAAATTGAGCCGCGGATCGACTATAGCGATTTTCGCGCCGGCGGCTTTGGCTTGTTTTAAATACGGCACGAGATGAATATTGGAGGCTTTCGGATTCGCGCCCCAAATGAGAATGAAACGCGCGTGCACGTAATCTTGAAACGCGACGCCCGGCATGCGGCCATACATCGCGCGCGCCACGGCGGTGGTGGGCGCGGCGCAAACCGTGTGCGCCAATTGTGACGCGCCTAATTTATTGAAAAATGCGGTGTCCGATGTGCCCTGTCCCAACATGCCGTTGGAACCGCCGTAATTGAACGGCAAAATTGCCTCGCCGCCCCATTGCGCTTTGATGGCGGTGAACTGCGTACAAATTTCGCGAACGGCTTCATCCCAACTGATACGCGCGAATTTGCCGCTGCCCTTCTTGCCAACCCTGCGCAGCGGATAGAGCAGGCGTTCGTCGCTGTAAACGTGTTTGGCGTAGTCACCGACTTTGGCGCAAATAAAACCTTGTGTCACCGGGTTCAAATTCGACGCGTGCAATTTCGTGACGCGGCCATCGACAACTTCGACGTCGAGACTGCACGTGTCGGGACAATCCATCGGACAAACGGAGGGAAGCGTTTGGGTGGGCATACATTGGCTCCGGCGTCAAAGAGAAGTTTAAAAAACAATTCCGCCGTTATGTGGTCAGTCCGAGTCGTTCACGCACGAAAGCACGCATCGCCTTCATAGATTGTATCGTGATCCGTGCATCATCCTTGATTGCTAATTCACCCGGATAGCGGAATTCCACGGCATATTTTTTCAGGTCTTTCAGAAGCTGGCGATATAATTCAAAAGTTCCATCAAATAACAAACACAGTTCCAAGAGTTCAATGAGATCGTGAATTTTACGAAACCGTTGACCTTGCTCCTGCAAATACGCCTTCAAATATTTCTCCACGCATTGCTGACAATGAAAGCAGACCGCGTCATAGTTCGGCGTTTTCCGGACACGGTTCTCGCGACAGTCCGTATTAAAATCACCCTCAGCCTTTTCAACCCATTCTTTGGTCAGGGCGTGCATAGAGGACTTTCCCCTTTTCCAATATCTCTTGTAGAAAGTAGTCACCCAATACTAAACGTTCCGCCAACTGTTGTGGTTTTCGAACCAGCAAGTCGAGCCCAAAATGATAATTGATGGCACGTGAAATTTCCCCTGCCTGATCGATATTGCGCAGCGGTGTTTCCATAATGACAAGCAAGTCGACGTCACTTTCAGGCTGCGGCTTGCCGTTCGCATAAGAACCAAACAGAATGATCTTTTCCGGTTGGAATTGTTCTGCGATTTGTTTAACGACGGCCTGAATGGCTTTTATGTCAATACCGCGACGATGATTGATATTTGCGGCATCAACCTTCCGAACAGATTTTTTAGCTGTTTTCATTGATATTTCGCTTGAGAAGTCTGGCGAAAGAAAGATAAAAAGTTTGGGATCAAAAGTCAAGGCCTCTCTGCGAGAATAAAGCGGGAAGGGGAAAGAAGATAGATAACCCTCTGAAATAAAAAACGCCCCAACTTTTCAACAAGGAAAAATTGGGGCGTACAAGTTTTTCGCAATGCTTTAAAACCTGCGGCGGAGCCAGCCAATCTCGAAGCCCAGCAGCGGCAGGAGAATCACCAACAGCGTGCCGGTCAGGATAATGCCGATGG
>JAJVHT010000138.1:14794-18534 GCA_022072515.1 bacterium | reverse complement strand
CGGTTGTTTGGCAACAACTTCCGGGCTATGCATGGGCGCGGCTGTATTTGCGCCACGCGCCGTTCCCGCATTCATCGCGCGCCGGCGGCCATACGTACGCCGAAAACCCCGCCGACTCGACGACGCGAAAATTTTTTCCGCGCCATCCCCATTATGACGACAGCACGGCCATCGTCATTATTCCACGGGGTTATCATCTGGTGCACGGCGGCAACGATCTCATCGTTCATTTTCACGGCTGGTGGAATGCGGTCGACAGCGTGATGAAAACGTTTGGGCTGGTCGAGCAGTTTATCGCCTCGCGCAAGAATGCGCTCTTGGTGTTCGCGCAAGGCCCGTGGCGCGCGCCCGATTCACGCGGCGGCAAAATGGAGGAGGAAAACGGCCTGCGTGATTTCGCTGCGGAAATTTTGCACACATTGCACACGGAAAAGAAAATCGCCGCGGCTAAAATCGGCCGCGTCATTTTGAGCGCGCACAGCGGCGGTTACCGTCCGGTGGCTTTCGCCGTCGAAAAAGGCGGCCTGGTAAAAAATATCCGTGAGCTTTTTCTGTTTGACGCCTTTTATGCGAATTACGACAAGTTTATTCCGTGGCTCCAGCAAAACAAGAAGAATCATCTGCGCAGCATTTATACCGAGCATCTCGCCGATGAGCACCGCGACTTCATGGCAATGCTGAAAAAAGAAAAACTCAAATACACTGATCAACTTGCGGCCCGGGCGCAAATCGTTTTGTTGCCGACGACAGTTTGCCATAACTGCGTGATGGCGGAAAATTTTAAGAAATGGCTGGAGGTTTCGTGCCTCGTGTCAGTCGAGAAAAAAAGCCCTACGCCAAAGAATTAAACAAGTTCCACCCGCCGGCACCACCACGGGTCAAATCAAAACGCTTGCCGGCTTGGCACGAATCCAGTCGTGGGTCCGAGATTGTCAATACGTGTAAAAAAGCTTGCAACGTCTCATTCCCAAAGAAGTCTTTTCCCCTGTCATGTCCGCGATACAAAACATTTTTTTGAATGGCATTTTAATTTACCTGCAACGCTAAATTCCAAAAATTCATTAAAAACAGAAATTCAGGAGACAATGTATGATTGGGAGTAAAACGACGCTACGATTTCTGGCCTTGACGGTTATGCTCCTCGCCACCGCCGGCTTCGCGCAGAAGAAGTTGACGCTAACCACCAACTCGCCGGAGGCGAAAGAAAATTTCGCCCTGGCGATTAGATCCCTGGAGTCATTTGGCCAGGATTTCGGGCAGTTGGCGCGCAAAACTCTGGCGGCAGATTCCAACTTTGCCATGGCGCACATGTTGGTGGCAGCGACACTGCCGCCGCAGCCGCGCCAAAAACATATCGACAAGTTCACGGCACTGGCCGCGAATGCTTCCCAAGGCGAGCAGATTTATCTGCAAGGCATGGCGCATTTTTACAAGAACGAAGACGACAAGGCGCTGGAAGCTTTCAAGCAGCTCAGCCAAATGTTGCCGGAAGACCGCATGGTTTGCATGATGCTCGGCAATGTCCAGCGGCGCAAGGGCAATCTCACCGAAGCCATCGCCGCGTTTGAAGCCGCCAATAAAATCGATGCCAGCCTGCCGCGCGCCGCGAGTTTTATCGGCGACTGTTACTTGCTGCAAGAAAAATACGACAAAGCCCGCGCCAGTTATAAACAGGTGGTCGGCAAAGTCGATCCGGATGCTTCACCGTTCGGGCCGTTCTTCGGGCAAATCTGGGCCGACCTTTACGAAGGCAAGCCGGATCCCGCGTTGAAGACGCTCGACGAATACATGGAGCGCTATAATCGTAACGGCGCGGCCCAAGGCTTTCCGCCGGTGTGGCTGTGGAATCACAAGGCACGCATCAATTTGGAATTTGGCCGGCTGAACGAGGCGCTGCGTTGTTACGAAATCGGCTACAAATCCGTGCCACCCAGTCAGATCGACAGCACCCAAAAAATAATTTGGCTGGGCCGCATGCACCACGGCCGCGCTCGCACGCTGGCCAAAATGGGCAAGCACGACGAGGCGTGGAAAATCGTTGAACAAGTCAAAAAGATGATCGAAGACGGCGGCAAAGAAGGCGAACAGTTTTGGCCGTCCTATCATTATTTGGCGGGATACGTCGTGCTCGAAAAGGGCGATTACCCGGCGGCGATCGAGCATTTGAAACAAACCGATCTGACCGACCCCTTCCACAAAGTGCTGTTGGCGCGGGCGTATGTGAAGACCGGCGACAAAGCGCAAGCCGTCAAGCTCTGCGAAGAGATCGTCAAGTTCACGACGAACAATATCGAACGCGCGCTGTCCTATCCGGAAGCGAAAAAGATTCTCGCCGCCTACGCGTCGAACTAATACCGTCTGCAGTCCTCGTTATTTTCCCGGAGTATGGCAGTGCGTGATCATAAGATTCACGCGCTGTCATGCTCCGTTTTTATTTTTGGCGGGCACCCGCATTCAAGCGCACCGGCTGCGCTCAAACCATTCACCGCAAGAGCAAGCACCCGCGCAGAAATCAGCACCGGCTCCCCGCAAAACAAACGTTGCATCATTCGGATTTTGTGCTATATTTTGAATTGGGCCAGGACGAATAATGGCTGACAAACCGGATTCGCGGGATTACTGTCACCAGCAAGAGGACAAGCGCGAGTCTAAAAACCGCAAAACCATATTGGAGGCGTCATGATGTTCAAATTTGATCGCAAACAGTTTTACACGGACTTTCCGTTGCGCACGGGGCTGACGCTCACGCCGGAAAGAAGAAGCGCGCTTGATTTTCTCCTGAGCAAGTTTGAAACTGATCCGGGGCTGACGATGGTGCGCGAGCTGGCGTATATTCTCGCCACGATTCGCTGGGAAACCATGCACACGTTTTTGCCGCTCAAGGAAAAACGTTTTAATCGCAACACCAATCCGCGTGAATGGGAAAGACAGGATCGTTACTGGCGCACGGGTTATTATGGCCGGGGCTACGTGCAGATCACCTGGGTGGAGAATTACCGCAAAGCCGGCGTCAATTTGGCCGGACTGCGTTTCGTGATCAACGGCGCGGCCGTGGTGGTGAACCAGGAAACTTTTGTGCAGAATCCCGATTTTGTGCTCAATCGCGAACCGGCGTATGCCATTTGCGCGGTGGGGATGCGCAAGGGCTTTTTTACCGGGCGCAAGCTGAGCGATTTTATTAAAGAAGGCAAACCGCCGGATTATATCGGGGCGCGGCGCATCATCAACGGCACGGATCGCGCCGAGGAAATTGCGCAGCTTGCGACGCAGTTCGAGCTGCTGTTGCGCGCGGCCACGGCATAAAGGGAAAGCCGCAATTTTTTCGTTAGGGAAAAGTGTGTTCCAAGTTAATAAATTTCTCCAGCGGATAAAAGTATCCGTTGGAGTTAATCTATCCGTTGTGGATTAAGTAGCTTTCAGAATATCCGACTTTAATGGTGTTAACATCCAACGTTCGCAAATTCATTTTTGGAGAGAGGAAAACTGATGACAACGACTCTGGCTGAAATCATGGCGAAAATCGAAGGCTATCGGCAAGCGATCATTGACTTTGAAACACAGTTGACGAAAATTCCGGCGCTGGGGCCGGAAAGCGGCGGCGATGGCGAACGCAACAAAGCGGCGCTGGTGAAAGATTGGGTGAGCCAGCATTTACGGCCGGATGATCTGCAGGAATATCGCGCGCCGGATCCGCGCGTGTCGTATGGTTATCGCCCGAATCTCGTGGCCATGTTCAACGG
>JAJVHT010000138.1:4824-14694 GCA_022072515.1 bacterium | reverse complement strand
ACAAAGCGGCGCTGGTGAAAGATTGGGTGAGCCAGCATTTACGGCCGGATGATCTGCAGGAATATCGCGCGCCGGATCCGCGCGTGTCGTATGGTTATCGCCCGAATCTCGTGGCCATGTTCAACGGCCAGGCGGACAAACGCACGGTGTGGATTATGACGCATCTCGATGTGGTGCCGCCGGGCGATTTGTCCAAATGGACAGGCGATCCGTGGACGGTGCGCGTGGTGGACAACAAGCTCATCGGCCGCGGTGTTGAAGACAACCAGCAGGGCTTGGTGTCCTCGGTGTTTGCCGTCAAAGCGTATCGCGATCTCAACCTCACGCCGCCCAATCGCGTCGGTTTGGTGTTCGTGGCAGACGAGGAAACGGGTAGCCAGCATGGCATTCAATATTTGCTGACGCAGCATCCCCATCTGTTCAGCCGCGACGACCTCATCTTGATTCCCGATGCGGGCGATACGAAAGGCACGATGATCGAAGTGGCCGAGAAGAGCATTTTGTGGCTGCGCTTCCACACGCTGGGCAAACAAACGCACGGCTCGGTGCCGGAGTCCGGCCGCAATGCGCACAAGGCCGCGAGCTATTTGGCGGTGCGGCTCGATACGCTCCATAAAAAATTCAGCAAGCGCGATCCGATGTTCAGCCCGCCGATTTCGACGTTCGAGCCGACGAAGCGCGAAGCTAATGTGCCGAACGTGAATACGATTCCCGGGGAAGATGTGATGTATTTCGATTGCCGCGTTTTGCCGCACTACAAAATCACCGAGGTGATGAAGGTGGTGAAGGCGCTCGTTAAAGAGACGGAGAAAAAATTCAAAGTCAAAATCACCATTTCGTTTTCGCAGCATGACCAGGCCGCGCCGCCGACGGCGCCGGACGCGCCGGTGGTGCAGGCGATCATTCGCGCCATGAAAGACTTGCGCAAAAAGCGCCCGCAGCCGATGGGCATTGGCGGCGGCACGGTGGCGGCCTATTTTCGACGCGCCGGCTTTCCCGCGGCCGTGTGGTCGACGATGGCCGAGACGGCGCACAGTCCGGACGAGTATTGTTTGATTGAAAATATCCTTGACGATGCCAAAATTTTTGCGCATATTTTTTCACAAGCGCTGTAGGTTTGACTGGCGCGTTTGTGGAATTGCTGAGATGATTTTTTAAAAGACAAATTGAGGCTATATGGCCACGGTAAAAATTGTCAAGAAAACAACGGTAAAAAAAACGGCTAAAAAGCTGGCGGCCAAAGCGCCGGCGCGGAACAAAGCTTCCAACCGTAAAAAACGCGCGGCGCCAACGCGGCGCCAGGCAAAAGAAAGCGCGGACTTGACGCCGCAGCTCGAAGCGGCGGCGCGCACGGCGTTGGAAACCTGTCTGGCCGTCAAAGCCGGCGAAACCGTTTTGGTGGTGACAGATGAACCCAAGCGCGAAATCGGTATGGCGTTTTGGCGGGTCGCCAAAGCCATGGGCGCCGAGGCGATGCTGGCGGAAATTATTCCCCGCCAGCGCAATGGTGAGGAACCGCCGCCGCCGATTGCCGCCCTGATGGCGGCGAGCAGCGTCGTGCTCTGTCCGACGAGCAAGTCACTGACACACACCGCGGCCCGGCGCGAAGCGTGTGCGCACGGCGCGCGCATGACGACGCTCCCCGGCATTACAGAAGACATGATGATTCGCTGCTTAAATGCGGATTACCAAGCGATTGCCGAACGCAGCCACCGCCTCGCCGCCGTTTTAGAGAGCGGCGACGAAGTGCATGTGACGAGTCCCGCCGGGACCGATATCCGGCTGCGCCGCGGCGACCGCAAAGCCATTGCGAACACCGGGCTTTATCACAACGCCGGCGAGAGCGGCAATTTGCCAGCGGGAGAAACGTACTTCGCCCCCATCGAAGGCAGCGCGCAGGGCGTGGTCGTTTTCGAAGGCGCGGTGGCCGGCGTCGGTAAAATCAAAAAACCAATTCACGTCGTCGTGCGTGAGGGCATGGCGGTGGAAATTACCGGCGGCGAGGAAGCAAAAAAATTTAACGATCTCATTGCGCCGTTGGGAGACGCCGCGCGCAACATCGCCGAGTTGGGCATCGGCACCAATGAGCAGGCGCAAATTACCGGCGTTATTTTGGAAGATGAAAAAGTCATGGGCACCGTGCATATCGCGCTCGGCGACAACAAGTCGATGGGCGGCACGGTGGCGGTGCCGAGCCATCTCGACGGTTTGATCATGCAACCCACGGTTTACGTCGATGGCCGGATGATTATGGAAGCCGGCCGCTTGCTGGTGGTTTGAATTGAGTGTGTCACATTCCAGCGGACGGCTTTTATTTAAACAGAAGTAACTATTCAGTACCGCCCGGGCGCTCGAATCTGCATGCAAAAATAAATTACTGCGATATCATAAATCTCAAAAATTAGCGCCCGGGCGGTGCAATAGCTGAATAGTTACGAACAAAATTCATAACGTGCCGCAAGATTTCCTTGAACAAAATTGAAAAGCTGGCGAAACTGGTTTTGCTCGACTGTTTGGAATTGCAGCCCCAGCAGTCGGTGCTACTCGTTTCGGAAGTCAAACAAACGCACGCGGCGTTGGCTTTTCAAAGCGTTGCCGCCAAAGCGCATGTGGAACTCCTGTCGCTGGCTCTTTACGAACGGCCGAACGGCGAGCCGCGCCTTTCGGCCTTGACCAGAAATGCCATTCAAGCCGCCGAACTCGCCGTCGTTATATTGCCGAAATTGGACCAGGCGAGCTTGACCTGGCTGCGGCAACAGAACCGCACCCAAGTGATCGTCTTTTCGCAAATCGACGATGAGGCGGTTTGGCCGAGCCTGGAAGCCGATCAACGCCAATTGCGTGATCGCAGCCGCAAGTTGGCCGATATTCTCACCATTGGCCGCACGCTGCAGCTCACCACAAACAACCCGGCGGTGCCGGGGCTG
This sequence comes from bacterium, assembly GCA_022072515.1. Lineage (GTDB taxonomy): Bacteria > Zhuqueibacterota > Zhuqueibacteria > Zhuqueibacterales > Zhuqueibacteraceae > Zhuqueibacter. The sequence continues at coordinate 11,767 of JAJVHT010000138.1, read as the reverse complement.
AAAATGTCGATTGCCCAAAATCGCGGCAGCGCGGAGATGATTCCGCTTTTGCCGGAGACGTATTTTGCTTCACTGCCGCTGGGCCGCGCTTTTGTGACGCCGGTGCTCAACTCGGTCGAAGGGACGATCATGGTGGAAAACCTGACAGGCAGCCAGGCGAGTGCGCCCTCTCCTCTCACGCTGAAAGTGGCGGCGGGCAAGCTGACGCTGATCAAAGGCGGCAAAGCGGCGAATGAGCTCCGGCGCCGGCTCGCGGGGGCCAATGCGCGCCTGGTGGTCGAAATCGGTTTTGGCTTGAATGCAAAAGCGCGTTTGGGCTATAGCGAATTTGAGGATGAAAAAGTGCTCGGCACGGCGCATCTCGGCTTTGGCCACCTGGTGAGCGGCAGCAAAACGCCGGAAATTTTTGCGCGCGGCATCTTGCCGGCGCCCAGTGTAATGATCGACGGGAAAAAAATTATTGAGGACGGAAAAATTTTATTCGGCTAAGGCCGGAAAATCCATTCGAAACAGCAAGCGGGCTAAATGCCCGCTTGCTGTTTATACGAAGAATTTGCAAAAACCCAATTACTGTTTCACCACCCAAACCTTGATGACGGCCTGGACTTCGCTGTGCAGCTTGACCGGCACTTCGTAGAAGCCCAGCGCCTTCAGCGGCTCGTCCAGCAAAATTTTGCGTTTGTCGATCTCGAAACCTTTGGCGGTTAACATATCCGCAATGTCCTGCGTGGTGACGGAGCCGAAGACACGATCTTCTTCACCGACCGCCACCGCTGCGGTGACGGAAACACCGTCGAGCTTTGCCTTCAACGCCTCGGCCAGCTTTTTCTCGCGGTTCTGGCGCGCTTCGAGGCGCAGCTTGTCCTGCGCGAACATGCGCATGGCGCGATCGGAAGCTTCGTAGGCAATGCCGCGGGGAATCAAAAAATTGCGGGCGTAGCCGTCCTTGACGGTTAGAATCTTTCCCGCTTCTCCAAGGGTTTCAAAATCCTGCCGGAGAATGACTTTCATATTGGTTAATTCCTGTTAGCAAGTTCGAATTTTAGCTTGAATTTTTATTGATTATTTCACCAGCTCGGCGACATACGGAATCAATGCCAAATGCCGCGCGCGTTTAATGGCCGTGGTCAACATCCGCTGGTGATGCGCGCAGGTTCCCGAGGTGCGGCGGGGGATGATTTTGCCCTGCTCGGTGGTGAATCGCACCAACCGTTTGTCATCCTTATAATCGACGAACAGCTCTTTTTCTTCACAAAAACGGCAAATACGACGTTTCTTCAACATTGTGGAACTCCAAATTAGATTGGTGTCAGGCTTTCGGAGTGTCCCGCTTTTCGATTGTGCGCACGGGACAATGTGAAAGTTTCAGGTTAATTAAAGTGGCTAAAGTTTTAAATTCTCGTAGCCGAAACTGAATTCATTGGCGGCGCCGGTTTTGCTTGCTTCGGGCGCCGGCGTCGTTGTTTCCTCAAGCGGCGACGCCTCATGATGCTCATCCAGGACGGTGCCGTCCAACTCTTCGGCATCGGGCATCAACTCGCCCGAGGGATGGCGCCGGTTGAGAAACTGAATTCGTCGGGCTTTGATTTCGACGACATTTTTACTGCTGCCGTCTTCGTTGCGCCAGATCCGGCTTTGCAGCTCGCCTTCAACCAGGACGGCGCTGCCTTTTTGCAGATTTTCGGCGCAGCTCTCGGCCAACTTGTACCACGCCACCACACCGACGTAACAAACATTTTCACGCCATTGGCCGGTGTTGTCTTTAAAACGGCGGTTCGAGGCGATATAAAAATTCGCCACCGGCGTACCGTTGGTGGTTTTCCGAAAAGACGGCGCCGTGGTGAGATTTCCTGCAATCATCACCGCATTAACATCCGGCATTTTAAAGTCCGCCATAGCCTTTTCATCCCTCGATCAAACGGCATTCGAGTTTCAACAACAGAATTTGGCAACGGGAGTAGGCGCAGCGCCCAGATGCCGCGCAAATTACGATCACCCTATTTCGCCGCCGGAACGATTTCCGCATCGGCCGCGATGGGAACTTCCTCCCAAACTTCTTCCCCATTTTGCGCCCGCGCCGCGGCTTGCGCCTTTTGCTCTTCACTCTTGATGACGAGCGGATCGACTTTGATCGTCAAATAACGCAGGACGGCTTCGTTCAGGCGATACTCACGCTCCAACAGCACCGGCAACGCTTCCGGGCCGGAGAAACGCACATTCAAATAAAAGCCATACTGCTTGCGCTTGATCTCATACGCAAGACGGCGTTTGCCCCAATCTTCCACTTTCACGATATTGCCGCCGTGATTGGAAATAAAATTGACGATCTTGTCGTTCTGATTGCGAACTTCATCGGCTTTCAGCGCGGAATCGATAACCACCGTGGTTTCATACAGTCTCAATCGGTTTTCACCTCCTTGAATCAGCTATTTTAAAAATGAGTTTCTCTCCTCAGTTTTGACGTTCAATTTCGGAAGTCTTTCGTAGTCCCCGCCTTGTGGGCGGCTGTCGGAGCCACGAAATTCGCGGTTGCAACAAATGCCCCACACGGGGGCAGGACTACAATTTATTACCGATTTTGATGGTCAAACTTCATTAGAAGCACCCGCCGAGGGCGGGAGACTATGAATTAAACTTGTTCATTGCCTGCTGCATGCCCTGACTGACAAAACAAAGCACCGCTTCAACAGCGCGATCATAAATTTCCGGCAACAGTTTTTGCTCGGCTTTGGAAAAGGTCGATAGCACGTAATTGGCCATTTCGCCTTTTTCAAACTCCGAGCTGATGCCGAGCCGCAAGCGCGGCACGGCCGGCGTGCCGAGGTGTTGAATGACCGAGGCCATGCCGTTGTGGCCGCCGTCGCTGCCGCTGGCGCGCAGGCGCAATTTGCCTAACGGCAATTGATAATCGTCGAAAACGATCAGCACGCGTTCATGCGCAAGGTCGAAATAATCCACCGCATGGCGCACCGCCATCCCGCTATTGTTCATATAAGTGAGCGGTTTCAGCAGCATCGTTTCGCCCACGCCGGTGGCGATCAAATAATCACCCTTGCCGGCGCGAAAACTGAGATGCAGCCGTTCCGCCAAACTTTCGGCGACCTTGAAACCGATATTGTGCCGCGTGCCGGCATAGCGCGTCCCCGGGTTGCCCAAACCGACGATAAGATATTTTTCTGACATGCCACGCGCCGCGACTGCGAAACCGGGCGGTCATGACCCTGCATGCAGCCTCAGGCTTTCCCTTCAAAGAATGACCGCGCGGTAATTTTTTAAATACGTTCTGAGAAGACCGCTGTAGGCTGCGCCCGTCGGGCTTGCAGACGTGGGAAACGCGAATTGGGAGGGAGTATACTTGGCGGCGCCATACAAACTATCGCCAACGTTATTGGCCAAACGTCATCTCTCTTCAACAGTTTCCAAACCATCAGGCCTACGAGAACCTTACTTCTTCTCTTTTTCTTTCTTTTCTTCTTTGCCCTTGCCTTCGGCGGCTTCGCCTTCAGCTTCTTCTTTCTTGCGGCCGATGACTTCCGGCTCGGCTTTCTCTTCACCAGCCACGGCGGCAGTCGGAACTTCTTCAAGCTTCGGCGGCAGGACGCTGGCAATCACTTGCGCCGGATCATTCAAGATGCGAACTTTATCGAGCTTCAGATCACCTACATGCACGGTGTCCTGAATTTTCAAACCGCTGACGTCGATCGCCACGACATCCGGAATATCCAACGGCAAACATTCGATGTCAAGCTCGCGCAGCATCGTTTGCAAGGTGCCGCCTTCTTTGACGCCCACCGGCGAGCCGGTCAATTGCACGGAAACTTTGATTCTGACCTTCTCCGTCAGCTTGATGCCCATGAGATCCACATGCAGCGGCCGGCTGGTGAGCGGATCCCATTGAACCTCACGAATGACGCATTTTTCAGCCCGGCCGGTATCGAACTTCACGTCCACCAGGTTGGCCTTGCGGATCATCACCGTGCGCAAGGCTTTTTCATTCACCGCGACCGGCACTGAATTCTGGCCGTGAATATAAAAAATGCCAGGAATGGCGCCGGTACGGCGCATCTGGCGCGCGCCTTTTTTACCAACTTCTTGACGAACGGATAAATCCAATGCAGCTTCTGCCATCTTTTTCTCCAATCAAACTAATCAAACAAAAAACTAATCGATTCCTCATTATGTATGCGCATAATCGCGCGGCCGAACAATTCGCCGACGGAAAGAATCTTCATCCGGTCGAAATGTTTGGCGTGGTCAATCGGCACCGAATCCGTCACCGCAATTTCATCGATGGCCGAATGGCTTAATCTCTCCACCGCCGGGCCGGAGAGAATCGCGTGGGTGCAGGCGGCAAACACCTGCTTCGCGCCGCGTTCTTTCAGTTTGGTCGCCGCCATCGTCAACGTGCCGGCGGTGTCACAAATGTCGTCGATCAACAACGCGTTCATGCCTTCCACGCTGCCGATGACACTGGTCATCTCAACGGCATTCGGGCGCGGCCGCCGCTTGTCAACCACGGCAATCGGCGCATTCAAGCGCTTGGCATAAGCCCGCGCCAAATGCGAGCCGCCGATATCCGGCGACACCACCACCAAATCGGCGATTTTTTTTGCCCGAAAATAATCCGCAAAAATCGCCGCCGAATACAAGTGATCGAGCGGAATATCGAAAAACCCTTGAATCTGGGGCGCGTGCAAATCCATCGTCAACACGCGATCAGCCCCCGCTGTCGTCAGCAGGTTTGCCACCAGCTTTGCCGTGATCGAGACGCGCGGCTGATCTTTACGATCCTGCCGGGCATAACCGAAGTAAGGAATAACCGCCGTGAGGCGGCGCGCCGAAGCCCGTTTTGCCGCGTCGATCATGATCAGCAATTCAAGCAGATTGCGCGCCGGCGCGCAGGTCGGCTGGATGACGAAGACATCCTGCCCGCGAATGTTCTCGCAGTATTTGACCCACGTCTCACCGTCGCTGAATTCGCGAAATTCGGTCTTCCCTAATTCGAGATTGAGATAGGTTGCAATCCGTTGTGCCAACTCAGGATGCGCCCGACCCGAAAAGAGCCGAGGATGTTGCAAGATGGCGCTCATTCAGCAAGTTGCAAATGGCAAAAATGCAAAAACATAAAACGACAATTCGCAAACAGTCCCGGCTTCGCTTATTTTCAAAAGCTTTAAACTAAAACGGAACTCCTTGCACCCGCTGGGGCGGAAGGATTCGAACCTTCGAATGCAGGAACCAAAATCCTGTGCCTTGCCAACTTGGCGACGCCCCAAAAATTCCCACTTTCTTCACTCCCCGCGGCGGCGGCTCTACGGCTCTTGGCCGTTCCGGCGCGCTTCGGCTTTGTAAGCGTCTAAAATCGCGTTCTCTACTTTCTCACGAAACTCGTTAGTAATCGGATGAGCGATATCGCGATAAGTTCCATCATTCATCTTGCGACTCGGCATACTTACAAAATAACCCGTCGCGCCTTTGATGACTTTCATTCCGCGCACGACAAAACAGTCATCAAATGTCACATTGACGAATGCTTTCAACTTGTCCTCGTCCCGAATACTGACCGTGATCTCCGTAATTTCCATCCATCCCTCCTTGCGAAGTTTAATCTGATGACATGGACACCTGTTTACATGCGCTCACCCGCGTCGAGCGAGCGGCGGAGGTCAGTACTGCATTTGGTATACCTGCGGCATACCCCATCGAATCGGCCTCGTCACAAAGGTGTTACACCGCTCAAAAAGTTGCTTCCGACCTTGTGCTTCCTGCTGGGTGCGGAACAAGCCGAACATCGCCGAGCCGCTGCCAGTCATGCTGGAAACGATGGCGCCACTTCGTTGTAACTGCGCCTTGATAGCGGCTAACTCCTCATATTTTTCAAAGACCGCAATTTCGAGGTCATTTTGACAGACTGCGGCGAGTTCATCATCTGTCAATTGCCCAATGCTTGAGCTTGGTAATTTACGATACTTTTCGGTTTTTGTCAAGCCTAATTTGTTGTAATTTTTATAGGCCCAGGCAGTGGAGACGGCCACCGGTGGAGTCACTAAAAGAATTCCCAGGTCCGGCAATTCCGCATACGGCTCGAGAATTTCACCGCGCCCGCGTCCCCAACACAGTCCGCCGGTTAAAAAAAACGGCACGTCCGAACCGAGTTCTGTCGCCAGTTGATACAGCCGGTCCTTTGACAGTTTCAATTCGAAGAGCCGGTTCAAGGCGATCAGAGTCACGGCGGCATCACTGCTGCCGCCGCCCAACCCGGCGCCGGCGGGAATGCTTTTTTCCAGATGTAAGCGTACGCCGAAAGAATGTGACGCGGCTTCACAAAGCAGGTGATAGGCGCGGGCGCAAAGATTGGAGTCATCGACCGGGATTTCGGCCTGATTACACGTCAACTCCAAACGACTGCCGGCGGTTTTTTCGAAAAACAAATGATCCGCCAAGTCGATTTGCAGGAAAAAAGTTTCCAATTCGTGATAACCATCCGCGCGTTTGCCGAGAATATGCAGCCCGAGATTGATTTTGGCATACGCCGGAACACACCAAGGATGCATGTTTAATGATTACGTTTTTTTCGGACCCCGCTTGGAAGTGGCCGGGGCGGCAGGAATGGTGGGGTTAAACTTGGCGCGTTCAGCCGCACTATACGTGATTAACTCCGCTTGCTCATCCAGGCGTGGAATAATATGGGTCGACACCACTTCGCCGACTTTGTGCGCCGCGGCGCTGCCGGCGTCCAATGCGGCTTTCACCGCGCCAACTTCACCGGTCACTTTGATGGTGACCAGCGCGGCGTCGGTCACTTCCCTGCCGACACAAATCACATTGGCCGCTTTCAGCATCGCATCCGCGGCTTCCAACGCGGCCACTAACCCACGCGTTTCAATCAGACCCAAAGCGCGTTCTGGCATGAGGCTCGTTCCTTGTCGCTGGTCTCTGGTTG
>JAJVHT010000138.1:1883-4724 GCA_022072515.1 bacterium | reverse complement strand
TCGTTGAGGCAAGGCCACCGGCTCCCAGCCGCCAGATTAAGCTTCCGTGACTTCGCTGCGTTTCGGCAGAATCATTTCGACGTCCGCATGCGGGCGCGGAATCACATGCACCGAGACGAGTTCACCGACTTTTTCCGCGGCGGCCGCGCCGGCATCGGTGGCCGCTTTCACGGCGCCGACGTCACCGCGCACCATCACGGTCACATAGCCGCCGCCGATTTTTTCTTTGCCGATCAATGTCACCTTCGCCGCTTTCACCATCGCGTCTGCGGCCTCAATCGCGCCGACCAAGCCGCGGGTTTCGATCATACCCAGCGCATCAAGACTCATAGTGGCAAACTCCTTTGACGACTGCCGATTATACCGTTAAAAACCGTTAATTTGCTTCTACGCAAAATAATCAAAAAAAGCGCTTTTGTCAAATTGTTTTTAGCAAATCCAATATAGCCTTTTTATAAGAATTGGGCAAGCAATTTTTAAAAAACACTTGCTTCTAAAGCCCGTCTTTTATATATTTTTAAGCAACTTCGCATCCGGATGAAGTCGCCGGCGCCGCCGGGCGCCGCGAGATATTTATTTTTTGCAGATTCTTTAACCCATTCACTGTTGAAGGAGGTTTTTAGTCGAATGCCGAGTGTTCGAGTGCGCGATAATGAGAGCTTTGAAAAAGCGTTGCGCCGTTTTACCAAGGCCTGTGAAAAAACCGGACTGCTGTCCGAAATCAAAAAGCATCAGCATTTTGAAAAACCGAGCGAGCGCCGCAAACGCAAGCTCAATGCCGCGCGCCGCAAACAACGCCGCACGATGCGGCTGGAAAATCAATAATCATGACGCTTGCAGAACGCTTAAATGAAGATTACGTCGCCGCCATGAAAAGCGGCGACAAAGTCCGCGTCGAGACGCTGCGCCTGCTCAAAGCCCAGCTCAAGCAGGAGCAAAAAACCGACAAGCTGCGGACGTTGACGCCGGATGATGAAATGGCGGTGCTGACCAACGCCGCCAAAAAACGCCGCGAAGCCATTGCCTCGTATCAACAGGCCGGCCGCCTCGATTTGCTTGAAAAAGAGACGGCGGAGTTGGCCATTATTGCAGCTTATCTGCCGCAGGCGCTCGCACCGGAAGAATTGGCGCAGATTATCGACGCCGCCATCAAGGAGATGGGCAGCGTCGGGGCGGGCGATCTCGGCAAGGTGATGGGCAAAATCATGCCGCAAATCAAAGGTCGCGCTGACGGTAAAATGGCACAGCAGATGGTCCGCGAGCGGCTGGGTGCTTGACCACCGCGCTTCGTCATCCCGCCACAATTTTGCTATTCCAGCAGGTAAAGAAAATTTATGGCCGTTGAAATTAGTTACGCTGATTTCACCATCATTGCGTTGATGATTGTTTTTGGATTTGAGGGCTATCGGTCGGGACTCTTCAACGGAATATTGAGCATCGGCGGCCTGTTTTTTTCGCTCATCGTCGCCGTCGTGTTGCTGCCCTTTTCCGCGCGCTTTTTCAACTTCGTCATCGAGTTGTCCCCCAATCTCAGCGTCATCATGGGTTTCCTGGCGATCTTCGTGCTCTGCCTCCTGCTCTTCGCGCTTTTTTTAGAGTGGGTGCACAAGATCATGAAAATGGAGGTGGTCGATTGGTTCAACCGGATTGCGGGAACCTTGATCGGCCTGTACAAGGGCTTGATCGCGACCAGCCTGTTGGCGCTGGGCTTTTCACTTTTGCCGATGCCCGAGTTGGTGCAAAGGACCGAAGCCAACAGCATGTTTATGGCGCCGGTCAAATACGTGGCGCCGTATAATTATAATTTTTTTAGAAAACTTTATATTGGCACGCCTTCCTTCGAGGAAACGCTCAAAAACGCGTATACGCGCATGGAAAAAGAACCGGATGAAATGGCGACAAATTTGATCAATGCCTTTGGCAGCCGGTTGTTAGAAAAAAGTGCCAATCAAAAGCGCTAATGCGTAACCACGATTATGTTCATGCCGGCGAAACCCCCGGCGCTCCCGCCCCACTGGACTCGCCCCCGGAGGCGGCCAAAATTTTTGATCCGGAAAATCTGGACGCTCTTCAACTTTTAGAACTCGACAAAATTCTCGAACAAATCGCCGAGGCCGCGCTTTCACCGATCAGTGTGGAAGAGATTCGCGCCTTGCGGCCGCAATCCGAGCTGGCGCCGATTCAAAGCCGCCTCGACGAAACGACGGAAATGCGCGCCATTCTTGATTATGACGAGCCGTTTCCGTTAAGCTCCATTCCGGATCTGCGGCCGGCCCTGCAGCATTTGCGCATTGTTGGCCGCGTGCTTGAGATTCGCCAGCTTATCGAGATGGCGCAATTTCTTGGCGGCGCCCGGCGCGTGCGGGCGTATTTATTGGCGCGGCGGGAAAAATATCCGCTGCTCGCCGCCATCGCCCACCCCGTCACGCCGATGCAGGATATCGAAACCGCGATTGAAAACGCCATCAGCTTCACCGACGGCAGCGTGAAAGATTCCGCGAGTCCCGTCTTGTCGCGCGTGCGCAAGGAAATTCGCCGCGCCATGGCCGAAACCCGCGATCGCCTGCAAAGCCTGGTCAAAAAATTAGCCGCGCGTGACATGCTGCAAGAAGAAGTCATCACCATGCGCGAAGGCCGTCTGGTGCTCATGCTCAAAGACGAATATCGCCAGCGCGTTCCCGGCCTCGTTCATGATGAATCCGCCAGCGGCCGCACCCTCTTCGTCGAGCCGATGGAATCGGTTGAAATGAACAACCGCATCCGCCAATTGCAAAGCGCCGAACGTGAGGAAATCGAACGCATTTTGCTGGAGCTTTCCAATCGTTTGCGGATGCCTCTCGC
>JAJVHT010000138.1:0-1783 GCA_022072515.1 bacterium | reverse complement strand
TTTGCGCACGAAACGGCCGGCGCGGCAAACGGTTCGATGGCCTTTGACAGCGAAACGTTGCGGCCGACGTATCAATTTCGTCCCGGCGTGCCCGGCGCGAGCTACGCGTTTGAAATTGCCGAACGGCTCGGTCTGCAAAAGGAAGTCAGCGACGCCGCGCGCCAGTTGGTCGGCAAGGAAAAAGGCAAGGTCGAAAACTTGCTGGCCGAGCTGGATGCGAAATTGCAGGAACAACGCCAAACCGCCGAAAAACTCAAGCTGGAAGAGACGCGCTTCGCCGCGCTCGCAAAATTATATGAAGAGCGCCTGAACACCCTAAAAGCGCAAGAGCGCGAGCTGAAGCAAAAAGCCCTCGCCGAATCCGAAGCGATCATGCAGCGCGCGAATGCGGCGGTGGAAAAAGCCGTGCGTGAAATTCGCGAGCAAGCCGCCAGCCGCGAGGCGATTCAAAATGCCAAAAAAACGCTGCATGAAGTGCAAACTGAAATCGTACAAGAGAAACAACAGGTGAATGTCGAGCCGGCGGCGCCGGCGCAACCGGTGCAGGAAGTTCACGTCGGCATGAAAGTCAAATGGCGCAAACAAAACGCTGTTGCCACCGTGTTGGAAGCGCCGGATTCTTCGCGGCGGGTTTTGGTGGAAGTGGGGAGCCTGCGCGCGCGGGTGCCGTTAACGGAATTGCAATCGCACGCGACACCAGCCGCGAAAAAATTGGAGCCGTTGGCGAAAATCAGCAACATGGACGCGCCCGCCACTTTGCCGGAAATTGATTTGCGCGGCAAGCGTGTCGATGAGGCGCTGGACGCCGTGGATAAATTTTTGGACGACACGCTATTGGCCGGCTGGAGTGAAGTGCGGCTCATTCACGGCAAAGGCACCGGCGCCCTCAAACAAAGCATTCAAAATTTTCTGAAAAAACATCCGCAGGTACAGCGTTTTCACGACGCGGCAATGGGGGAAGGCGATTACGGGGTGACCGTGGTGGAAATAAAATGACTGGCCCACAAATAGTTCAAGCGTAGCGGCGGCCAACCGCTGCCGCTTTTATTTTACTTTAACGCGGCCCGGCCAGCCGTCAAGCGTGGTGTACGTTCTGGTTTTGCGGGAATTCCACGCGGCGGCGATTTAAGCAAAATCGGGTTTTTATGCCTTGGCAGCAATGCTGTCACTTCAGCTTATACGCGTTAGCGGTGAAAAATCAACAAGCGGGTGTTGGCCGTGTCTTGACTAACAGCATATTTTGCTGATTCTTTGTGTTTGCGTAATTTGATACGTACAGCGTTCGTATACGCATATAATTCTTTCGCGTCTTTGGCTTCATGTGCGAGGTCAATCACCAAAACATCTTCTTTTGATAAAGTCGGTAAACTATCAAAAATTTGTTTATATAATTTACTGTATTTTCCCTTTCGCCCGCGCAATGTTACGTTGCCGCGTCTTTCCACGGAGAATCGCATAATGTGTAACCTCCTGAAAAATGTTTAATCCGGTTTTTGGTAACAAAGTTGGTTCTTATTATAATTATAACTTTTTTGAACATTTGCAAGAGTTTTTTAAATGAATCTTTCCCCTCTGCTCGAGGTTGCGGTAACCGCGGCGCAAGCCGGCGGCGCGGCGTTGCTCGAAATGGCGCAACGCCGTGAAACATTGCACATCGAAACCAAAGCCGAATCCGACTTCGTCACCGTCGCCGACCGCGCTTCGGAAGAAACCATCGTCCGCCACATTCTGCAAGCTTTTCCGGATCATCGCATTCTGGCCGAAGAACAAACGCACGCCTCCC
>JAJVHT010000161.1:2017-18759 GCA_022072515.1 bacterium | reverse complement strand
TGATTTTTATCGGCATCCTGTTGGTCGGATTGGCTTACGTTTGGCGCAAAGGCGATCTCGAATGGGACAAACCGGAAACCGGCAAATACGCGCGCGAGTCGGCGCCGGAACTTTATAGAGAAGCGCCGGCGCTTGAGACCGCGGAACCTTTAGAAAAAGCGATAGTGGGTGAGACGGTTTAGCACGGGTGAATTAAAACGGGAACTCTAAAACCTCACGCTTTTTCGTTGCGGTTCCATTTTCGTTGCAAATTTTCGTTGCAGTTTCCTTTTTATTGCAGGCATTCGTTGTACGTCGTGAATGAGGAGAATTTGGATGCGTGAATTGATCGATACGCTGCATGCGCAAACATTTTTAGGTGCGCTTTCGCCAACGCTGTTGACGCTCATCTTCATGGTGCTGGGCGGATTAGTGATTGCCCTGGTGCTGGCGCTGAACGCGTTGGTGGCGGTTTATGCCGAGCGCAAGGTGTCGGCATGGATGCAGGATCGCGTGGGCCCGATGGAAGTCGGCCCACGGGGCGTTTTGCAAACACTCGCTGATACGGTCAAGCTGCTGATTAAGGAAGATATTATTCCGGCTGCCGCGAACCAGCGGTTGCATTGGTTTGCGCCGTTTCTCGTTTTTATCGCGCCCTGCGCCGCTTTCGCTGCCCTGCCTTATGCGCGCAATTTTGTTTTTGCCAACTTCAACATCGGCGTGTTTTACGTGGTATCCATCACCTCACTTTCGGTGATTGGTATTATGCTCGCCGGCTGGGCGTCGAATAACAAGTGGGCTTTGCTCGGCGGCATGCGCGCGGCCGCGCAAATCGTCAGCTACGAAATTCCGGCCGGGCTCGCCATTCTCGTAGTGGTGATGCAAGTCGGCTCGCTGAATTTTACCGACATCTGTGTGGCCCAGGAGGGCGGCATTCATCGTTGGCTGATCTGGCGATATTTTCCTTTTAACTTTATTGCGTTTGGAATTTTTTATATTGCCACACTCGCCGAGTGCAATCGCACACCGTTCGACCTTCCCGAAGCCGAATCCGAGTTGGTGGGCGGCTTCCACACTGAATACAGCGGCTTCAAGTGGGCCATCTTCATGCTGTCGGAATACGCCGAGATGCTGGTCGTCGCTTTGGTCGGCGCCTCGCTTTTTCTCGGCGGCTGGTCAAGCCCGATCCCAGGATTTTTGAACACCGGCGCTTGGGGTGTGTTCTGGCTTGTTTTGAAGGGAGTGTTCCTCATTTTCACGCACATGTGGCTGCGCTGGACGTTGCCGCGTTTCCGCGTTGACCAGCTTATGCACCTTTCGTGGAAAGTGTTGACGCCCTTCAGTTTCGCCTGTTTGCTCGGCGTCGGCGTGTGGATATTGATTTAGTTGTTGGTTGCGAGTGACTGTTTACTCGTTACGTTTTATAACTTACGGCTCACGTTTTAGGAAACTTTTATGACTTCATTCGATGTGATGTTTTACGTGATCGGCGCGCTGACGCTGCTTTCGGCGGTCATCATGGTCTTTTCCAAAAACATCATTCTCAATGCCATCGGTTTGTTGTTTACGTTTTTCGGCGTCGCCGGAATTTATGTCATGCTCGGCGCGGATTTTATTGCCGCCACGCAATTATTGATTTACGTCGGCGGCATTTTAGTGCTGTTGCTCTTCGGCGTGATGTTATCGCAACGGATCACCGGCCTGGAAATGCGCACCGGCACGCTGCAAGTGGTGCCCGCCGCCATCGTCTGCGTCGGGATTGCGGCGATTTTGCTGCGCATCATTTTGACGACGCCGTGGCCGCAAGCCAAAGTGGCCGCGCCCGCGCCAACCACCAGCAAGATCGGCGAATTGTTTATGACCACCTACTTGATTCCGTTTGAAATTGTTTCCGTGCTTTTATTGGCCGCTCTTGTCGGCGCGGCCTTTCTGGGAAGGAGAGACGCGCGATGATGCCGGTTGGATTAACTCATTTTCTCGTGCTGGGCGCGATTTTATTTTGCCTGGGCCTGTTGGCGGTGATCACCAAACGCAACGCCGTGACGGTCTTGATGGGCGTCGAGTTGATCATCAACGCCGCGAATATCAATTTTATCGCCTTCGCGCGCTATCTGGACAAGGATCTCGACGGCCAAATGTTTGGCGTGTTCGTCATCGTCATCGCGGCGGCCAGCGCCGCCGTGGCCCTAGCCATTGTCTTGAATATTTATCAGCGTATGCGCTCGGTCAATTTGGACGAAGCAGATTCGCTGGCGGGATGATATCTCGTTAAGATATCAAAAGACGCCACCGCGTCCTATTCGCAAAAAAATTAGCCCGATTTATCGGGCTTGTATCTATCAGCCCTGATCTTTAGATCGGGGCGAGTGAAGGAGGAAGAAATTTTGGACAACCCCATTCTCACCCAAGCCCTGATTGTTCTGCTCTTGCCGCTGGCGGCGTTCGTCATCCAAATTTTTGTTGGCAAACGTTTGCCACGCCAAGGCGATTGGCTGCCCACTTCGGCGATATTTATCGGGTTGATTTTGGCCATTACGCTGTTTGGCCGTATGCTGGCCAATTACGATCCCGCGTTCAAAATCTCCCACCGGTTTGATTGGATCAACATCGGCTCGTTACAAATCAGCTTCGGCATTCTGATCGACAATCTCACCGTCATCATGCTGGTCGTGGTAACGTTGGTCAGCGCGCTGGTGCATCTGTTCTCGATTGGCTACATGCACGGCGACGTGCGGTACAGCCGCTACTTCGCCTATCTGGCAATCTTCAGCTTCTCCATGCTCGGGCTGGTGCTGGTGGATAATTTTTTCGGCATCTACATTTTCTGGGAATTGGTCGGCCTCAGCTCATATTTGCTCATCGGGCACTGGTATGAGAAGAAATCCGCTTCCGATGCCGCCATCAAAGCCTTTATCACCACGCGCATCGGCGATATCGGCATGCTGATCGGCATCATGATTATTCTGGCCACGCTCGGCACCTTCGGTTTTGACGAGGTTTTCGCCGGCGTCGCCGATGGAAAATTAAGCGGCGGGCTTCTGACGTTTGCCGGCATTATGATTTTCTTCGGCGCCATCGGCAAGTCGGCGCAATTCCCCTTGCACGTGTGGCTGCCGGACGCAATGGAAGGCCCGACGCCGGTTTCCGCGTTGATCCACGCCGCCACCATGGTGGCCGCCGGTGTTTATCTCGTGGGCCGCACCTTCGTTTTTTATTCCGCCGACGCGTTGCTGTTCATCGGCGTGATCGGCACCATCACCGCGTTCATTGCGGCCACGATCGCCATCACCCAGATGGACATCAAAAAAGTGCTGGCGTATTCCACCATCAGCCAACTGGGCTATATGGTTGCCGCGCTCGGCGTCGGCGGTTACATGGCCGGGCTTTTCCATTTGATGACGCATGCCTTTTTCAAAGCGCTGCTCTTTCTCGGCTCCGGCTCCGTTATTCACGCCATGCACCACGCGTATCACGAGCTGCACGATCATCATTCCGACCCGCAGGACATGCGCAACATGGGCGGCTTGCGCACGAAAATGCCCATCACTTTTGCCACCATGCTGGCGGCAACCTGCGCGATTTCCGGCGTGCCGTTTTTCGCCGGGTTCTTCAGTAAAGACGCCATACTCGCCGCGGCCCTGGAGAAGGCGCTGACGTCGCACAATCCCATCCACATGGTCATTTTCGGCACGCTTCTCCTCTGCGCCGGCATTACGGCGTTTTACATGTTCCGTCTGGTTTATCTCACGTTTTTTGGCGAGCCGGCGAAAAAAGAAGTCCATCATCACGCGCAAGAATCACCAACGGTTATGACGGTGCCGCTGATTGTGCTCGGAGTGCTTGCCGTTGCCGGCGGTTACGGCCATTGGTTTGAAGACCTCGTCACCAAACCCGACCTGGCCGCTTACGCCACCACGGCCCTCGTGTCGCCAGCGGTTCCCGAGGCTGGGCATGAAGCGGCCCATACAGCGCACACCATGGCGATGTGGCTGTCGATTTTCGCCGCCGGTCTCGGCATTCTCATTTCCACTGCGTTCTATTATTGGAAAAAATTCTCTGCTGAGGCGATGGCCGAGCGCTTTAAACCCGTTTACAATTTCTTATGGAACAAATGGTATTTCGACGAGCTGTATGCCAAAACCGTGCTCGCCGGCACGCATTTGTTCAGCCGCATCTCGGGGTGGTTTGATTTGAAAGTAATCGACGGCCTCGTTAACGGTGTCGCTAAAATCACCGTTCTCGGCTCGCGGCTCAGCGGCTGGAACGACAACAAAATCGTCGATGGTCTGGTCAATTTGACCGCCAATGTCGTAGGATGGTTTGGCGCCACGTTACGGGAAGTCCAAACCGGCCGCGTGCAAAATTACATTCTCATGGCGCTCGGCGCCGTCGTGTTGTTATATGTTTTGCAATTGGCGTTTGCGTGAAACGTTTGTCATAGTGCCTTTCGGCACCGTTTTGATAAAATATGGAAAGTATAGCCCCTGAAGGGGCTACTACGAACCTTAATTCTTGAGGAAGAAATGCTTTCAAACGTTCTGAGTTGGATTATCTTTTTGCCGATCATCGGCGCGGCGTTGATCTTGCTCGTGCCACGGAATGAAAAGCAAACGAGCATCATTCGCTGGATATCCGTCGTCGCGACCGGCTTGCAGGTGGTGTTGGCGGTTTTCATTTTTATGAAATTTGACCGCAACACCGCAACGATGCAAATGGTCGAGCAGGCGAAATGGATACCGTCTTACAACATCGAATACTTCGTCGGCATCGATGGTTTGTCGGTGTCGATGGTGTTGTTGACGGCGCTGCTTTCTTTCATTTGTATCTTCGCCTCATGGGGCATTGAGAAAGCGGTCAAAGGCTATTTCGCGCTTTTCCTGTTGCTTGATACCGGCATGATGGGCGTTTTCTGCGCGCTGGATTTCTTTCTCTTTTACGTCTTCTGGGAAGTGATGCTGCTGCCGATGTATTTTCTCATCGGCATTTGGGGCGGCCCGCGCCGCGAATATGCCGCGATTAAATTTTTTCTTTATACCTTGTTCGGCTCCGTGCTCATGTTGGTCGCAATGTTGGTTTTCTATTTTAATGTGAAGGACCCCGTCACCGGCGGCCACACTTTCAACATGCTGCACATGATGGATCAAACCCTGCATCAAGGCTTGCTCAGCCAATTCAATGTGCGGTTACTCGTTTTTGCCGCGTTGTATATCGGCTTCGCCATCAAAATTCCCGCCTTCCCATTTCATACCTGGTTGCCCGACGCGCACGTCGAAGCGCCGACGGCAATCAGCGTCATTCTGGCCGGCGTGCTGTTGAAAATGGGAACGTACGGCTTGCTGCGCATCAGCTATCCCGTGTTGCCGGACGCGATGATGTACAAACCGTTCGCTTATGGCTTCGTGGTTATCGCGGTGATCAACATCGTTTACGGCGCCTTGTGCGCGATGGCGCAAAAAGACTTGAAGAAGATGGTGGCGTATTCCTCCATCGGCCACATGGGCGTGGTGATGCTCGGCATGTCCGGCCTCACGCCGCTCGGCATGAACGGGGCGGTTTTGCAAATGTTCAATCACGGCACCGTCACCGCCATGCTCTTCTTGCTCGTCGGCGTCATTTATGATCGCGCCCACCATCGCGACATCGAAGGTTTCGGCGGCTTGTCCCAAAAAATGCCGATTTATACCGGTATCGTCATGGTCGCCTTTTTTGCCAATTTGGGCTTGCCCGGCCTCTCCAGTTTCATCAGCGAAGCGTTCAGCTTTCTCGGCGCGTTTAGCTCGACCGCGTTTAATTTGAGAGTCTACACGATCATTGCGACGCTCGGCATCGTGCTGGTCGCGGGCTACATGCTGTGGACGCTGCAACGCATGTTTCTCGGCCAGTTGAATCCGAAATATGCCGATCTGCCCGAGATCAACGGCCGGGAGCTGTTCACGCTTGTGCCGCTGGCCATCATTGTCATTTTTCTCGGCGTCTATCCGGCGCCGGTGTTGAACTTGCTCGAAGTGACGATGAACAATCTCATTGTCGTCATGAAAGAAGCCCCGGCGTTATGGGGAATGCAATAAAAAGCAACCGGCAAACAGCGAAAAGCAAAAAGCCTTCCCGGCACGGCTGTTTGCGGCTTGCTTTCTAACAACGGAGCCAACATGGATTCCACTGCGGTAGCAATAAGCTTAAAAGATAATATTAGCAGTCTCAGCTATTTCGTTCCCGAGTTTATTCTCATCGGCCTGATGCTGGTGCTGATCATTGTGGATATCACGATCAAGCGCGAGAGCACACCGTGGCTCGGCGTCATCGCGCTGATCGGGAGCGTCATTGCGCTCGTCGCTGTTTTCGCGCAAGCGGCGCTGCCCGTCACCGGCTTGTTTAATAACATGCTGGCCGTCGATCCGTTCTCGTGGTTCTTTAAGCTGCTTTTCCTCGGCAGCATGATCTTGGTGGTTTTTCTCTCGATGACCTCGCTGGAGCTGGCCGGCCGCAATGTCGGCGAATATTTTATTCTGCTCACGGCCACGACGCTGGGCATGTTTTGGATGGCGTCCGCCACTAACCTGCTCACGATTTTTATCGCCATTGAAACGGTGAGCATCACCTCCTTTGCCTTGGCCAGTTATCTCAAAACCGTCAAGCGTTCAAGCGAAGCCGGATTAAAATACACCATCTACGGCACGTTCTCGTCAGGATTGATGCTCTACGGTTTTTCATTGTTGTATGGCCTGACCGGCTCGTTGAATATCGTCGAAATCTCCAAAATTCTGGCTTCGTCCCAGCCGCATCCGTTGACGCTGTTTGTGGCCGTGCTGTTGATCCTTGCCGGTTTTGGTTATAAAATCGCCTCGGTGCCGTTTCATTTTTGGGCGCCGGATGTTTATGAAGGCGCGCCCACGCCGATCACCGCCTTTTTCAGCGTCGGGCCGAAAGCCGCCGGTTTCGCCCTGTTAATCCGTTTTTTTAATACGGCGCTGGCCACCACCGAAGATGGAGCGAGTTGGTACCCCGTGGTGGCGGAAGTCAACTGGCCGCAACTACTCGCCGTCGTCGCCGCCGCAACGATGACGCTCGGCAATTTGATCGCCATCAAACAAAACAACCTCAAACGGCTGCTGGCTTATTCGAGTATTGCGCACGCCGGCTACGCGTTGATGGGCACCGTGCTGCTCACCCGCGAAGGCGTCTATGCGACGATGTTTTATCTCGTGGCATATTATTTGATGAACCTCGGCGCCTTTCTCGTCGTCATTATCTGCCAGGAATTGATCAAAAGCGAGCGCATCCAGGATTATCGCGGCCTCGGTTACCGCGCGCCGGTCGTCGCCGCCGCCATGACGATTTTCCTCTTTTCATTAACCGGTCTGCCGGTAACGGTCGGTTTTATTGGCAAGTTTTATTTGCTGGCGGCGTTAGTGCGCGGCGGCGAGCAATACATCTGGCTGGCCGTCGTTGCCGTGCTCAACACGGTGGTCTCGCTGTTTTATTACGCGCGCATTTTTAAAGCGATGTATCTGGAAAGCACCGACGACCTGACGCTCACCCGGCTCCAAATTTCGCCATCGGCTTTAGTGCTGCTCGCCGTTTTCGCGGTGCCGACCGTTTTCTTGGGCGTCTATTGGGCGCCGCTGTTCGACTGGGCGACCGCGTCGGTGAAATTTTTCGCCGGCCTGTAAAAAGATTTGGTTTTACACGTTGTGGGTATAAAAGAAAACGCCATCGTGGCTCAATCAGCCGGTGGCGTTTTCTTTTGATGCCCGCGCACAAACACCGAGGGAGCTTTAAATTTTGCCAATGCCTGACGTAAACAGAATGATTCCGGCAAACAAGCAGAAATTTCTTGCGCCTAACCCGAAAAAATACTAACTTATTTTAAGGAAATTTGCAATTTGGGGTGTACGCCGTACAACCTTTATGCTGGAAAGAACGTCCATCATTATAGGATGAGCAAGGTTGTGTTGCAACGTGCAAAATCAAGGTAAAACAAGGATGAACCGAATCGGATGTTTTTTTCTCTATTGAGTTTAACCGTATTCGCAGTGCCCGCTGCCAGCTTGGCTTTGCCGGGGAATGGGGTGATGGATCTCGTCGCGCAAGCGGACCTATTCACGCAATTCATTCTATTAGCGCTGTTGGGGCTTTCCATTTTATCGTGGTCGTTGACGCTCAACAAATACTGGCAATATCGCTCCTTCCATCGTGACTATCATCGCCTCATCAATTTGCTGCGGCCCAATGCTGAGTTGTCAACGATTTATGCCAAAGCCGTAAAAAACCATCCCAGCCCGGTGAGCCGTGTTTTTGAAGAAGGACAAATTACGCTGGCGGCGGCTTGGGATCGGCAGAATCCCGCCAAAGTCAAAATGCCTGAGGCCCCGATGCCGGAAAATTTAGCTGAGCGCGGTAATAACGCGCTCGAGCATGATTTGACCATGCGTCTCGAAACGGCGACCGACATCGAGTTTTCCCAGCTCGAATCGGGCTTGTCCTCATTGGCGACGATCACCACCGTGAGTCCGTTTATTGGCCTGCTCGGCACGGTGTGGGGCATTATGAATTCATTTTTGGGCATCAGCAGCAGCGGTAGCGCCGATCTTGCCGTCGTCGCGCCAGGCATCGCCGAAGCCTTGATTACCACCGTCGCCGGACTGGCGGTCGCCATTCCCGCGGTGTTGTGCCATAACTTTTTGTCGACGCGGCTGCGCAAAATTGAAGATGGGTTTATTCGCCTTACCACAGAACTGAAAATTTATTTTATCAATTGGTGGCATCGTGAGAAGTCGAAGAATGAAAATCGCGCCGGATATCAACGTGACCTCGCTCGTTGATGTCACGATGGTGCTGCTGATTGTTTTTATCATTTCGGCGCCGTTCATGCGCGCCGGCGTCAAAGTGGATTTGCCGAAAGCGGGCGCGCGTGAAACCCAGCCCAGTAAGGCTATCGTCATCGCCGTTGATCGCGCGAACCAAATTTTTATCAATCAGGAAAAAGTGACGATGGAAAATCTCGTCACGCGCGTTGTGCAGCTTCACAAAAGCTCGCCGAGCCTGCCGATTTTGCTCGAAGGCGACGCGGCCGTGGCGTACGGCCAGATCATTAAAATTATGGACGCCATTCGCCGCGCCGGTATCGAAAACGTCGGCCTTGTGCTCGAATCGGAAACCGCCAAGCCCTCGAAATGATGCAACGCGCTGTCATTGTCTCTGCCGTCGCTCACTTCATCATTCTGCTGCTGCTTTGGCAGGCCGGCCTTTCCTTATCCCGACCGGCGCCCCGCAGCTATCCGCGCTTGATTAACGCGACCTTGGTCGCCAAACCCGCGAGTGCACCAGGCCCACCGGCGCTCGGCCAACCTGCGGCAGCGGCATCCAATCCCGTCGCCGCACCGGCACCGGCAGAGAAACCGGTAGAGAAAAAGAAAGAGCCGGAGAAGATAACGGCAAAAACCAAACCGGAAAAAACTTTGCCGGCGAGCAAACCCGCCGTTGTCAAAAAGCAAAACCAGCCACCGGCTTCCGGTTCATCGAATTCGCCGGGGGGCGCCGGCACCGCCAAGGCTAAAACCGGTCAGGTGAGTGACGCGTCTGGTGGTGGAGGCGGACTCAAACTCGATGCGCCTGACTTTCCCTTTCCGCATTACATCGCGCTGGTGCAGTTTCGCATAGAGAGCAAATGGGAAGCGCCGGCGACTGGAGAAGGCAACCTCCTGGCCACGGTGTATTTCAAAATCACACGCAGCGGCGAAGTTGAGGACATCAAGCTCGAGCAATCCAGCGGCAGCGCGGTGTTCGATCAAGCAGCAAAACGCGCGGTTTATAGCGCCAATCCCCTGCCGCCGCTGCCCGATGGTTTCAGCGCGCCAACCTTGGGCGTCCATTTTGATTTTGTGGCTTATTGAAATTTTTTGCACATAAAAATATAAATGAAAAATTACCGTAGCAGTGAATCTGACAGCCGTTGCGTTGATTCCATCCTTTGGGCCTTTGTTTTTTTATTCGTATCAGCGCTGCCAAATCAAATCCTCGCCCAAACCGAAGTCCGGCTGCGCGCAGAAACCCGCAGTTCCGCGCGCTTGCCCATTGAATTGAAGCCCAGCCAATTGCGCGACCAGGCCACCAAAGAGCTCGGACAGCGCATTGTGGATATTCTGGACAACGATTTGTGGACGTCCAGCGTGGTAGCGGCGTATCAAACCGAAGAGAGCCGCGCCAATCCCGATGCCTTGCGGCTCGAGCTCGCGTTAAGCCGGCCGACCGGCCCCATCCGGTTTGCGGTGCAAACGAAAGTTTCCCTGGTGCAAAAGAAGCTAACTTTGGAAGGGCAACTGCTGGATAGCGCGACCAATAAAACGCTGGACCAAAAAATATATCGCGGCTGTCCGGAAAATTTGCGCCTGCTCGTCCACGCGCTCGCCGACGATATTGTCCACAGCCTCACCGGAGAAAAAGGCATCGCCAAAAGCCGCATCGCGTTTACCGCGGCGACCGGCGACAGCAAAGAAATTTTTGTGATGGAATTTGACGGCTCGAATTTGCGCCAGGCAACGAGCTTGAAATCGCTCAACCTCACGCCGGCGTGGTCCAACGATGGCCGGGAGATTGTGTTTACTTCCTATCAGCGCGGCAATCCGGATCTCTTCGTGCTCGATTTGATTCCCGGACGCATGAGTTATTTGATCAAGGACAACGGCCTGCATTCGGCGCCGGCCTGGTCACCGGATGGGAAAAAGATTGCGTTTGTATCAACGAAGGACGGCAACGCCGAAATTTACGTCATGGAAATTTACACCAAAGCGTTGCAGCGCCTGACCCAGCATCCGGCGATCGATGCCTCGCCCAGTTGGTCGCCAACCGGGCGCGAGCTGGTTTTCACTTCCGACCGGCTCGGCAATCCGCAGCTTTTCGTCATGGATGCGGAAGGCACGAATTTGCGGCGTTTGCCGATTGACTTGAGTTACAATGATTCACCGGCCTGGTCACCGCGCGGCGATAAAATCGCCTTTGTCTCCCGGACGCCCAACGGGTTCGATATTTTTGTTTATGATCTCGGCACGCAAGCGGTGGCGCAGCTCACCAGCAAGGCCGGCAGCAATGAAGATCCCTGCTGGTCGCCGGACGGTTATCGTCTCGCCTTCAGTTCGACGCGCGACGGCCGCAGCGAAATTTATTCGATGCTGTGGGACGGCACCGATGTGCGGCGCTTGACTTATAAAGGCGCCTGCACCAGCCCGGCCTGGTCGTTGAATTCGCGCCCGGCAGAAGAATTTTTGTGCAAAGAATAATTCTCTTGAGGAATTGACTTTTTCATGGAGAGCAACATGTTCCGTTTTCACAATGCAAAGTTCAAATCGCTGCAGACGATGGCGGCTAAATCAACGCTGCTTATAATGGCGGCACTGACTCTGCTTGTTTTCAGCGGCTGCCCCAGCTCAAAGAAAATGACGGAAACGCCGATCAGCGCGAATGAACCGGAAGCATCCACCGTGACCACGGCTCCCGAGCCGGCCGTTCCGGCATATCAACGACCAACCGAAGAAGCCGCGCCGGCGGAAAGCGCCGTGCCGTTTGCTTTACAAAATGTCTACTTTGAATTTGATCGCTACGATCTGACTCCTGAGGCGCTGCAAATACTTGCCGACAATGCGCGGGTGTTAAAAGCGCATCCCGAAGCGCGCGTCGTCATTGAAGGCCATTGTGACGAACGCGGCACCGTGGAGTATAATTTAGCCCTGGGCGACAAACGCGCAAAAGCGGCCAAAGATTATTTGGTCTCACTCGGCGTTACACCGTCGCAAGTTTCCACCATCAGCTACGGCAAAGAACGCCCGATTGATATGAATCACAGCGAAGAAGCCTGGTCAAGAAACCGCCGCGCCGAATTTGCCCGCCGCTGAGGCTGGCCGTTCGTTGCCCGTTACAGAAGGTTCGGCCATCTTTCATGGCGGTGCCCTTCCGGGCGCCGGCGTGTTGTTGCAAACATTTTTCAGAGATCCTTTCCCATGCAAAATTTGTTGAAAAGCCTCGCCGTGCTGAGCGCGTTGCTGATGGTGAGTTGCGCGACGCGCAAAGAAGTGGTCAATTTAAAAAACGATTCTTTTTACATTCGTTCCCAAATTGATTCGCTGCGCGCGGAACAACGGCGCTTGCGCGCGACCATTGTCCGGCTCACGAATTTAACCGAGCAAAGCACCGAAGCCAACAATCGTTTGCGCGCGGATATCCAGGTGCAACTCAATCAACTCGGCGAACAATCGCAAATTCTCAATGATCGTCTCGAGGAAACCGGCCGCCGGATTTCCAACCTGCCGTCCAAAATCCGCCTGACCACCCCGGTGATGGCGCCCAGCCCCGATACGACCAACTCGGCGACCCGTGTCGATACGGCCCAAGTCAATGCCGCCGCCCGGCGCCAGCTTGAAGAAACCCAACGCTTGTACGATTCCGCTTATCGCGATTTTGTAAAGGGCCAGTACGCGCTGGCGCAACAGGGATTTGTTCAATACTT
Organism: bacterium; assembly: GCA_022072515.1. Taxonomy (GTDB): domain Bacteria; phylum Zhuqueibacterota; class Zhuqueibacteria; order Zhuqueibacterales; family Zhuqueibacteraceae; genus Zhuqueibacter. The sequence goes on along the minus strand of JAJVHT010000161.1, from coordinate 6,281 downwards.
GCAGATGTTTCCCGAAAGCGATTTGGCCGACAACGCGCAGTATTGGATCGGCGAATGCAATTATTCGCAGAAAAAATACGCCGAGGCCATTCAAGCGTTTCAAACCGTGATCACGAAATATCCGGAGGGCGAAAAAGTGCCGGCGGCGATGTTGAAAATGTCTTATGCCCAAATCGCCTCCGGCAAAACGGCGGCGGCCAAAGAGAATTTGGCCGCGCTCATCAAACGCTTTCCGCAGGCCAATGAGGCTAATCTCGCGCGCACGCGCTTGCAAGAATTGCCACACTGAAGCCGCGCGCGCCGGCAGCAATAAGTTGAATCACACGAATTCAGGGCGTACGGCCTGGCGCAGATAAATCACCACACGCCGGTTCACCGCGATTTTTTTTCTATTGCCCAATTGTTTCGCGACCCGCCGCCGGCCTCAAGCCGAAAATCATCGCGTTACAAAAATTACATATTCAAAAGCCTTTCGATAAAATTTATCGAAAAATATTTTTCCCCACCGTAAAGTTAATCTTTTTATTTCTGCATCTTTCCCCCTCTGCTGGTATTTTTCGGGATGAATTAAGGATTGATTGACATGATGACCGGGACGTCGTGCGTGGCCGGATGAATACCAACAGAACCTCTTCTCGCCACCCCGCCAACCCTCCCCGGTGTTTTCATCACCCGCGCTGTTTTACCGGGAAAATGTCCAATTCTTTGAAAAATGTTTGGCCAAAAAGCGCAAAATTACCCAAAACGTAATTTTGTTTTCAAATTGTTAACTTCGCTTTTTCTTGCCGCTCAGGAAAGCGCGGAAAGGCAAAGTTTAGTCTTTTAAACAAGACAACACCTTGATGACATGGACGTTACACCACTTTGGAGGCTGCATCTATGGAACCTGTGATTCATTCTTTTTCGTCGGGCTATAATTGGTTGAACCGCGTGAAAGAAAATTTTGGACGATTGTTGTTGGCGGCAGTGTTCGGCTGGTTGGGACAAACCTCGCCAGCACTCGCTCAAATCAACGCGAGCCGCGGACCGTTGATCGTCCGTTCAGCCTGGACTCTCGAACCGGGCTATCTCACCCTGCAGACGCACACCCGTTTCTTTGGCAAAGTCACACAACTTAGCCAGCCCGGTCAGGTGAGCACCAATGCGGTGACGATTTGGAATGTTCAGGGCGGACTTTCGTTGAATTATGGCATTAGCAAACATTTTGAGGCGGCGTTCGTTCCCGTCATTTATCAGGACACGAACAAACGCACCGATAAGGGCTACAACTTGCTCGACGATCTTTTTCTCTTTCTCAAAGTGGGATCCTTGGGCAGCAAAGGCAGCTCTTTAAGCTATGGTTTCGATCTCGGCGTGCGCTTTCCCACGGCCAAAGAACACAACATCATGTTTGAACCGTATGCGGCCGACAAAACGAGCTTTGGCGCGAATGTCATGGCCTCCTACGCCCGTGATCCGCTGTATCCCGAAGACGGTTTCAGCATGCACTTCAACCTCGGCTACTGGAATCACAATGATGTCGGCGCCAAATTAACCCCCAGCATTTTTACAAAAGACACCGTGCGGGTGTTGAACATGACGCAGGAAATGAATTACGGCGCCGCCATGCTCTTCCCCTTTGACAAATTTGATTTTCGTTTTGAAGTGCATGGCAGCACCTTTCTGCAAAAGCCGCCGGTAACGGCCTTCAGCCGCGAGAGTGTCATGTATATCAGCCCGGGCGTGACTTACAAGCCTTATCGCTGGATGACGATGCTGCTGAACGCCGACCTGCGCGTGACCAACGCCGCCGACGAAACGGATTACAGCAAGCCCGGTGTCAATAGAATTTCCGATTTGCCGAACTATCCCAATTGGCGCATTACGCTCGGCACCAAAGTCGCGATTCTGCCGACTTCCCTCTATGCCGTCAGCGAGCGCGATATTTTGATGAAGAAAGCGGAAAGCCGCCGCGAGCTTTTTGAGCAGATTATCAAGGAGCAGCGCGAAACCGAATCCGCCGAGGAAGAATTAGACCGCATCAAAGACGAACGCCGCAAAGCCGAACGCGAGCTGGAGCGGCTGCGCCGCATTCTCGAAGGCGAGGCCGAGCGCCAGAAACAAGAGCAAGGCAATAACGGCGAACCCGAGCCGCCGCGCTAACCGAGAAGCTACACCTGGAGTGTCCCATCGGCGGGATGCTAACCATTCGATCTTTCTCAACCCGCCCAGCAATTTGGCGCGGGTTTTTATTTTCAATTTGGAATTTTAGGATGAAGAAAAATTTTATCGGAGTGATTTCTCTTTGTACGCTATGTTTTATTTTAGCGTGTGGGAGTAGCCAGCAGAACGCCCGCGTGACCAGCGTGTCGACCAGAGCGTCGGAAAACACGGCCGGCTTACAAAACAAATTGCGCAAGAATCCAACCGACGTGCGCCTACGCGTACGCTTGGGCATGCAGTTACTGCAGGAAGAACGCCATGAGGACGCGAGGGCACAATTCGATTCGGCGCTGGCCTTGCAACCGGGAATGACGGCGGCAAAATTTGGCCGGGCAGAAGCAAAATTTTTGACTGGCCATATCACTGCGAGTATAAATGACTATCTCGATGTGCTCAACGCCACCGAGACGGAGCTATATACCAGTGCGATTGCCGAACGCTTCGGCGCACCGTATGCTATTCGCCCGTTCACCACCGCGCCAGGTGAGAATATGCTGGCGCGGTTCTCACCGGACGGCCGCGCGATCGTTTTTCAATCCAATCGTGATGGCAATTGGGAAATCTATCAGGCTGCCGCTGATGGCTCGCAAGCGGTGCGTTTGACTAACGATCCCGCCGTTGATGAAGCGCCGTGTTTCTCTCCCGAGGGCCGCTGGATTGCGTTCGTGCGATCATCCCGGCAAGGCGGAACGAATGCGGCGCGGGAGATTTATCTGATGGAGGCACAAACCGGCGCGGAGCTTGTTTGTCTTACCCGCCATCGCGCCGATGATTGGAGTCCGGTTTTTTCGCCCCGGGGCGATCATTTGGCCTTTGTGTCCGATCGTGATGACCTGCGCAACGCCGAGCTTTTTAATCGGCAAAGCGACATTTTTCTCTTTTCCCTGGCAGATTCGAGTGTGACCAAATTTTCGCAAGGCTTCGGTGATAAATCAGCGCCGGGATTTACGCCGGATGGCAGCACGCTCCTCTATATCAATAATGTCAACGGCGGGTTCGACATTTTCGAACAATCTCTCGGTACAGCGCAGGCGCTCAGTCTGCTCGCGAAAAACGGTCCGAAGGGCGGGCCACAAGTCGCGCCCAATGGCAAGCTGATTGTTTACTTCGAAAAACGCGACAACAATCTCGATCTTTTTCTGTTCGAGCGCGGGACGGGCCGCATTCAGCGCCTCACCTGCGATCCCGCCATGGATGCCTTTCCAACATTCTCTCCCGAGGGGAATGAAATTCTCTTCACTTCCAATCGCGACGGAAAATATCAAATCTATGCGCTGGATTTACGCAAGCCAATTGCGCGGACGGAGTTGATCACCATGTTAAACAATTTATCAGAACAGCGCCAAGCCGCTTCAAAATGAAACAGTGGAATTCATAAAGAGGAAAACCAGTCGTACGCTTAAAATTCCAGGAGTTTGATTCAACACGGCAGCTTCGGCACCATGCAGCGGAAATATTCTCCGCCGCATATCGCCAAGATTGCCGCGTTGCTCCGCCCCCCGCCCTGCTTCCTGCTATGTTTTCGGCCTTTTCCCATCCAACCGGCAGAAAATCTTTACCCGGCAAAAATGTTTTGACTAATAAAAGTGTTTTGTGTATTTTAAAATGAGGCGCACGTTGCCGGCCTTTAATCAGCAACAAGCGGTATCGCCTGAGTTACCGGCACACTGCCCGGGCGCTTTGAGCGCCCGGGCAGTGTGCTTTCCATCTGAAATTTCGGCAAGACAACAAGCGCTTTTAATTTTTACCTAAACGAAAGAACAATACTTACCTCACATGATTCCACCACAACCGCAATACTGTAACTCTCCTTTTTTCTATCAGCGCCGGAAAACGCACGAGGTGAAAGTCGGTGACATCGGCATCGGCGGCGACAATCCGATTCGCGTGCAATCGATGACCATTGCCGACACAATGGACACGGCGGCGACGGTACAAGAGGCTATCACGCTGGCCGAGGCCGGCTGCGAAATCGTGCGCATCACGGCGCCGTCGCTGAACGAAGCGGAAAATCTGCAAAACATCAAAGCGGCTTTGCGCCGGCAAAATATTCGGGTGCCGC
>JAJVHT010000161.1:0-1917 GCA_022072515.1 bacterium | reverse complement strand
CAAGAGGCTATCACGCTGGCCGAGGCCGGCTGCGAAATCGTGCGCATCACGGCGCCGTCGCTGAACGAAGCGGAAAATCTGCAAAACATCAAAGCGGCTTTGCGCCGGCAAAATATTCGGGTGCCGCTGGTGGCTGACATTCATTTCACGCCGAATGCAGCGCTCATCGCGGCGGACTTCGTCGAAAAAGTTCGCATCAACCCCGGCAACTATGCCGACAAAAAGAAATTCGCCATTTGGGAATATACCGACGCCGAATATCAAGGCGAATTGGAGCGCGTCGCGGAACGCTTTACGCCGCTGGTCAAAAAATGCAAAGCCAACGGCGTGGCCATGCGCATCGGCGTCAACCATGGCTCATTGTCGGATCGCATCATGAACCGTTTCGGCGACACGCCGGCCGGCATGGTGGAATCGGCGCTGGAGTTTGTGCGTCTTTGCGAAACTTATGACTATCGCGCGCTCGTCATTTCGATGAAATCGTCGAATCCGCAGGTGATGATTCAAGCGTATCGTCTGCTCGCAGCGCGCATGAACGAGCTGGGCATGACCTATCCGTTTCATCTCGGCGTCACCGAAGCTGGCGACGGCGAAGATGGCCGCATCAAATCCGCGGTCGGCATTGGCGCGTTGCTGGAAGACGGCATTGGCGATACCATTCGGGTTTCACTCACCGAAGATTCGATTTACGAAATTCCGGTAGCGCAAGCGTTGGTGCAGAAATTCAATACTTGGGGAAAACAAGCCAGCGCTTCCCCTCCCCTGTCCCTGCCAATTTCGGCAAGGGAATACTTTCCCAAAGTCAATCCGTATGCGTACAACCGCCGCGAATCATGGCGCATCAATTTGGCCGGCAGTTCATTTGGTGGCAAGGAACTGGTGCGCGTGGGCCTGGCTTTACCTGAAAATGGCGCAAGCGAGGAAGAATGGCGCGGCGTTGGCATGGCGGCAAAAAGCAAAACACTGCCGGTTTTAGGCGCTCCCCCAACCAATACAGAAGCGCAAGTTGAGTTTCTCGAAGTGAACGCGAATCATGGCCCCTCAGTCAAGATTGAAAAAACTCTACCCGTCGTTTTAAATTCTGAATCGCTGAATGGCGAGCAGTTGATACAACCTAGAATCATTCTGGCGAATCTGGATTCGCTGCAAGCAGCGGCCTGGCACAAAGTCATCGAGCAAGCGCAAACACGCGATGCGGCAGTTGAACTACTTGTGGCAACGATGGGAAGTTCGGCTTTTGAAAAAGCAAATTGGCTGATCAAAACGGCGCAAGAATTAAATTTTCAAAACTGGGCGGTTGGAATTGAGTTGCAAGCCGGTCGCCTTGGTGAGGTCGGCTTGGCGCGGGCTTTGGTCACACATCTCGACGAGCTTGGCACCAACGTGCCGATCATTTGGCGCTATCGAGTCCCGGAAAATGACCGGAACTGGCTCTCTGATGCCAGCTCGCAAATCGGCGGGTTGCTATGCGACGGCTTCGGGGATGCACTGATGATTTATGGCGATCTTCGCCTCACTGATGCTTTGCGTTTTAGCTATAATCTTTTGCAAGCGACGCGTTTGCGCATTTCCAAAACCGAGTTCATCTCCTGCCCGAGCTGCGGCCGCACGCAGTTCAATTTGCAAACGACCACCGAGCGCATCAAACAAAAGACCGGCCATCTCAAGGGCGTCAAAATCGCCATCATGGGCTGCATCGTCAACGGCCCCGGCGAAATGGCGGACGCGGATTTCGGCTACGTCGGCACCGGCCCGAAAAAAATCAATTTGTACGTCGGCAAAGAGATTGTCGAGAGAAATATTCCGGAAGAATTGGCGGACGAGAAACTTATTGAGCTGATTAAGGCGCATGGTAAATGGGTGGAGCCGTAAGTCAAAAAATCCTTGCGGGGCAAAAATCCATTGGCTATCTTATGG
>JAJVHT010000229.1:9315-18866 GCA_022072515.1 bacterium | reverse complement strand
CGCATTGCGCGGCGAGAGGCCGGAAGCGAACATTGCGCTGCAGCCTTTCGATGTGATTTACGTGCCGAGATCCGGCATTGCTCGCGCCAATAAATTCATGGATGAATTCGTGGAAGGCCTGCTGCCGGTCAGCACGTTGTCCGGTTTTGCCTGGGTCTATGCGTTAATAAAATAAGTTGGCTGCTTTGCCGTCGCCGGTTAAACTGTTTAACGGGCTAACCGGACAACAAGCAAACTGGCAAACTTTCAAGGAGAATCACATGCTGTTACATAGCTCGAATTTTTTAAGTTTGCGGGATGGCTTGCAAGCGCTCTTTCGCCGCCGCAATCTCATCCTCCTCATTTTTGCCCTGACGGTGATTCCCATCGGCCTCGCGACCTTTACCGCTGAAAATGTTTATCGTGCGACGGCGAAAGTTCTGGTCCGGCGTGAAGATCGTCCCGGCGCCTTGAATCCGTATTTTACGCGCCTGAATCAGGAAGAAGACATTCGCTCCGAGCTGGAAATTGCGACCAGCCGGCCGGTGCTTGAAAAGGTGCTGCGCCGCAGTTCAGCCGAAGGTCAACGATTGGATCCCGCCGACTTGGCCTTGTCTGCGAATGACCACGGCGAGGCGAGCGCCAACGAGGTGCGCATCGAAAAAGCCCTCGACCGCATGCGGCGCCACATCAGTGTGGAAGCCGTCACCGGCGCCAATGTCATTGAGATCGGTTTTGAAGATTCGCATCCACAAAGCGCCGCCTGGTTTGCGAATGCGCTCGCCAGTGCATACGCGGATTACAACGCCGAAGTTCACGGCAGTGAAGAGACGGAAAATTTTCTTGCCGAACGCATCAAGGAAGCGAAAGGCCGGCTCGACAGTCTGGAAACCGCCCTCTATGCGTATCGCACCTCCACCGGCTTGCTCACGAATAACAAGCAAGAAGACCTCTTCTATGAAAAATATCGCACGGCCGATCAACAACTGGCGCAATTGCGTGAAAAGGCGGAAGTGCTCGATGAAAAAGCCCAACGTTTGCGCAAGCTGCGCGCCGCCGGCGATTCACTGAGCATCCCCACGGCAGAAATGGATGCCCATCCCTCGGTGCGGATGTTGTACAGCAAGATCACCGAGCTGCGGCTGGAGCGCAACGCCCTGGCGGAAAAATACCAACCGGATCATCGGCTGGTCGCGGATCTCAACAAACAAATCAAAGGCGTGCAAGCGGAGCTGATCGCCGAGGTGGATCGTCTCCTGGTGCTGGAGAATGAGCGGTTGAGTTCGTTGCGCCAGGAAGAACGCGTGTTGGCGCGCATCACGGCTTCCGCAAAAAGCGAAATTCAAGCGCTGCCGAAAAAAGAGCGCGTGCTCAATGAAATAGAACTGGCGATTGACAACGCCCGCCGGATTTATTCGCAGCTTGTTATCCGCCGCGAAGAAATGAGCGTGGAAAAAGCCACGGATCGCCGCCTCTCGCGCATCACCATCATCAGCCCGGCCGGGGTGCCATTTGAACCGATTAGCCCGCGCAAGGGCCGCAACATGATTTTGGCGATCGTGCTGGGGACGATGGCCGGACTGGCCGCCGGTTTGGTGCGCGAATTTTACGATGGCACGTTCAAATCGCCGCATGAAGTGACGCTGGCGCTGGGGGTTCCGGTGTTTGGCGCAGTTTCCGTCGGGGCCAGGCGTCCGGCTGAGCACAGGCGAAACCCGCGGTACGGCGACGAAGCGCGCCAGCGGCCGCCGGCAAAAACTTCAGAGCCATTTACGCCGGTCGACCTAAAATCTTCCGGCGCCCCGAAGAATTCTAATGGCGTCATTTAACGATGTTTTATCCCGCCTCCTAACCCGAGATACGAACATGATCGATGTTAAGCAGACCGTGAATGCGCGGTTCAATGGAAATGGCTATGCCAACAATAAAACCGACCGGATTTTCCAGGAAGAAAATCGTCGCTACGAGCCGGAATTGGGCGCCGCTCCCAAGACCAACTTTGATTCGTTTCAAAACATTGCCGAGCAAACGCTGCGCGAACACAAACGCCAGCAGACCACGGCTTTGACTTTGGCGGACGAATCCGCCGCGATGTTTCGGGCGCTGCCGCTGCTCAAACCCGAGATTGAAAAAATTCGCAACGAAATTATAGTCTTGCAGCAGCGCCATGGCACGCTGAGCCTTGGGTTTACGAGTGCGCACAGTTGTGAAGGCACCTCGACGATTCTGGCGAATTTGGTTCTTGATCTCAAAAGAACGAAGCTGCGGGTTTTAGTGGTGGATTTGAACGTGCGCCATCCCAATCTGGCCAGTCTATTTTCTTTGCCGAATATGTACGGTCTGGTCGATCTTATTGGCGGGCGGCGACGCTTGACCGAGGTGATTCGCGTCATCAAAGCCAATCAAATTTTTCTGCTGCCGTTGGGTAAGCCGACCAAAGCGACACGCATGGAAATGGAAACGATGGTGTGCGCCATCAACAAAGCCGGAAAAAACAGCAAATACTTCGACCTGATTCTGTATGATTTGCCGCCGTTAAATGAGGTGCCCTCCGCGCTGTATGCTGCCCGCCAAACCGACGGCCTCATCCAGATCGTGCAAGCGGAACGCACGCGCGTTGAAGTGCTGCGGGCGCTCAAGGGCAAGCTGGAGCAAGTCGGCGTGGAATTGTTCGGCGTCGTGCTCAATCAACGGCGTTTTTATATTCCCCAACTGATCTACGAGAATTTGTGAGCCGCATGAGCGCGGCGCTATCCAGCAGCGCGTTTTTAAAAAATCGCTTCGCCAAAAATGCACGAATAACTGTTGAAAATTCTCCAGACGCGAGCCCAAGCCGCAGCCTTATAGGCGCCGCCCCACCAGATTCCACACCGATCATAAAACCACGCGAATAGAGCAGCGCGGTTTTATGATCGGTGTGGTTTTTTTTTGCGTCCAGCCGCAGGCCGCTTTAAACACATTGGGTTCTTCATCACCCACGCAAGCCCTTCAGAAAAGCTCCGGAAATTTAAGCCCTCCGCGCCGCTATTGAAAAAACATTTTTTCCAACAGACCTTTATTGAACGCCGTACAAAAATCAGCAAACGGGCGCCAGCAAACCTCGCGCCTCGCCCGGCTGCACCGGCAGGAGCAATTCGCTTCCGGACCGCTCAAGCGCATCATTTTATTCCAATGCTTTGCCCAACCCATCATTTTATTACAAAGAAACGTTCCGCCTCAAAATCCCGCTTTACTTCCGCTTTTGCCGCCAGCCGAATTAATTGCCGTAAATCAAAAAATTATAGCCGCGTTTTACTGTCCAGTTCGTTTTCACGGTGTGGCACTCCCCTTGCTTTAATTTACCGCGACAGAAGAAAGTTGTAACCAGGCTGGTGGTGCCTGTTTACGGCTTATGAAATAAACCGTCGCTCAATTTGCGCCCAAGAAAATTTTTCAGATTGCTTACGATAACTTGTAAACCAAAGGAGATGGTTTTTATGAAAGTCGTTATTCTCGCCGGGACCGGCGGAGCGAGCCTGCTGCCGTTAACGCAAGTTGCCCCGAAACCCATGCTGCCGGTGGCGAACACGCCTCTGGCCCTGCATCTGGTGCAACATCTGAAACGCTGCGGTTTTACCGATTTGATTTTTTGTTTGAGCCGCGAAAATGTGTCGTTGATGGAAGTGCTGGGCAACGGCGATCCCTGGGAAGTCGTGATTCGTTACGCCGTTGAAGACCGCCCGTCCGGCACGGCCGGGGCCTTGACCCAGTTAGCGGCGTTTTTGTCAAACGAGCCTTTCATCGTTATGGGCTGCAACGTGCTTTTCAATTTCAACCTGCGCGATTTGGTGAAGCAACACCTCCGCGCCCATGCCGATGCCACCGTGTTGATTTCCAAACTGCCGGCGGCCAATGCGGCGGGGCGCAACGAGGTGGTGGAAGTGTCGGAAACCGGCAGCGTGGCACGCATTCAGCGCGGTGACGGCAGCGAGCAGGACACCAAATTTTTTCCGGTGGGCGTTTATTGTTTTCAACCGTCGGTCTTTGAATGTTATCGCCCGGGCGAGAACTTTCTCGATATCAAGGAACAACTGCTGCCGCGTCTGCTCGAAGCCGGCAAAAAGGTAACGGCGCAGCAATTGTCCGGCGCGTGGCAATATCTTTTTAACGTCGATGATTACATGCGCATGAACGAGGAGGTATTGGCCGGCCATTTGGGCAATATCACTTATCAGCGCCAAATTTCGCCGAATGTCTGGGTCGGCCAAAATGTTCGCCTCGGCAGCCGCGTCAATTTGATTCCGCCCGTCCTTATCGGGGACAACACGGTCATTGATGATGATGTGCAAATCGTCGGGCCGACCGCCATTGGCGCGGATTGTTTTGTCGGTAAAGGCTCGGTGTTGCGCGAAACCACGCTGTGGAATCGTAGCCGGATCGCGGAGGGCAATTGGATCGAACGCACGGTGGTGACGCGCGAAAGCAGCATCGGCCCGCGGCAGTATGTTCAACGCGCGGTGGTGGTCAAAGAGCAAGTGCAGCCCGCCGCCGTAAATCTGCTGGAAAAAAATTACAACATTACGACCATCGCTTCTTCCATGCCGCAGCCGGCTTTGACAGGGCAACGTCGCCGCCGTCTGTTTAATTTCAGCAAAAGAAGTATCGACCTCATCGGTGCGATCATTTTGCTCCTGCTCTTCCTGCCGGTCATGGGGGTCATCGCCGCGGGGATCAAATTGGACAGCCCGGGACCGGTGTTTTTTCGGCAACGCCGTTGCGGCCTTGGCGGGCGGGAATTTTTCATGTTTAAATTTCGCTCGATGGTGCAGGACGCGGCGCAACGGCAAGATTTGTTGAAACACTTGAATCAAGTGGACGGGCCAATTTTTAAAATCGAAAACGACCCGCGCATGACGCGAATGGGAAAAATCCTCCGCAAGCTGAGTTTCGATGAAATTCCGCAACTGTTCAATATTTTGCGGGGCGAAATGAGCTTCGTCGGTCCGCGCCCGCTGGCGCGCAAAGAGCTGAAATTCGATCCCGCCTGGTCCGAAACTCGCCTGCAAGTCAAGCCCGGCCTAACCGGCCTGTGGCAAGTGAGCGGCCGCAGCGACGCTTCCTTTCGCGATTGGGTCGCGCTCGACAAATATTATGCGATGCACCAAAGCCTGTTTCTGGATCTTAAAATTTTGTTTAAAACACCGTTTAATGTGCTGTTGGGAGCCGGCGCGTACTGAAACGCCTAGCGGACGGAATCCATACCATGATCGCAGTCGAATTTATCATATCACGCCAACATATTCGCGCCCTGATTTTTGCCGGGATCTTGTTCGGATATGCGTTCATTGCCTATAACCTCGCCAGCCTGCCAGATCAGTGGCTGGGCGCGCTCACCGCGCTTTTCGCACTGGTTATCGGATTGTTGTGGATCGGCCAACGCCATCTGGCGCTGCTGACGGCGCTGGTCGTGGCCATCCCCTTGGTGGGCTTTGACTTCAGCTTGTACTACAACGCCAAGTTGGGTGGTGAATATCGCATCGCGGCGAGTCTGTTGGATTTTGCCATGCTGGGTTTGGGATTGAAGTATGTGTTCGCAACGCGGCGCGAAGACCGGCGTGGGCTGCACCCTCGCCTGCTCATGGGGTTGATGATCGGCTTATTTCTGCTGGCACTGTTCTCCGCCAATTTTGCCAAAGAGGCCAGCTTGACGTTCTTTGAGATCATTCGTCTGTTGCGCATGATGACGCTCGTCTGGATTACGGCCAAATGTGTAAACCATCCAACCGCAATGCAGCGTGTCATCATGGCGCTATTCATTATGACCATCCTCGAGGGCTTTTTAGGCTTCGCGCAAAAATTATCGGGCGGGCAATTGGGTATTGCGCTCGTCGGCGAGCCGGACGCCGTCCTGTCACAAGCGCTTAACACCGGCGATACGGCCATCCGCGTCGGCGGAACTTTCAGCCATGCCAATCAATTTGCCCGCTTCCTGGGTTTGGTGTTGCCGTTGTCCTTGGCGGTGCTGATTGCCGCGGAAAATAAGCGTTATCGTCTCCTCGCCGGCTTGACCTTTCTCATCGGCGGCGGCGCCCTGGTTGCCACGCTCTCACGGGCAGCCTGGATTGGCGTGACTTTGGGATGCAGCCTGGTGTTTGTGGCGATGCTCATGCGGCCGGCGCTGCGCTCGCGAGCCGTGCAAAGCCTCAAAGGCCTTCTTCTTTTGCTCATTCCCTTTGTGTTGATTAATCTCAACACCTTCATCGCACGCTTTACCAGCGCCGACGAAGGGTCGTTTGCCACACGCGAACCGATGGCGCGCATCGCCCTGAAGATCATCAAGGAAAATCCGTGGGGAATCGGCTATGGCAATTATCGTCTCTGGTTGCCGCAATATGGCGACCCGGCCGTACCTTTTACCTTCCAGGCCAAAGTGCACAATATGTATCTGCTGATTGCCGCCGAATTGGGCGTCGGCAGTTTGGTGGTGTTCGTGGGAATTTTGCTCACTGTGATTTTTTACAGCCTGGCCCTGGCCAAGCGGGCGCCGGCGGAGCTGGCGATGATCGCCATCGGCATTGCCGGCGGCTTGCTGGCTTTGTCGATTCACGGCACGGTGGATTATGAAGAAATCGGCCGCATTCCGATCCTGTGGTTTTATTTTGGCCTATTTTGCGCCATCGTGCAAATTTCAAAAGATTTCAATAACAAAATTGCTGGCCCGTTAGCCAGTTGGCGGAATAGCCGCTTGAACGATCAACCCCTGGCCGGAAAATAAGGAGAGCAATTGGCGTGTCCACCCAAATCATAAAAAATGCTTCGTCGCTGCTTCTGGTGCAAATTCTCAATCCGCTGCTCGGCATGGCCTTTGTCGTCACGTTGGCGCGAATCAACGGCACCGTCGGCTTGGGCGCTTACACATTCGCCATCTCGATGGTCGCCATTTTTGAAAACATTGCCGGCCTCGGCATCCGGGAATATATCATTCGCGAGATCGGTAAAAACCCGGCGCAATGGCGGCCTTTGTTTAATTGCGTCATGGCCATCGGCGTGGCCACCTCGTTGGCCGGACAGGCGGCGATGCTTATCTTTGTCAGGGTTGTGGGTTATGAGGCAGAAACCATAAACGGGCTTTTCATCATCAGTTTTTCGCTGCTGCCCGGGGTGATTTTCTATCATGCCGTGTCTTTTCTTTATGCCTTCGACCGCATGACCGTGGCCAGCGTAACCTTCATCGTTGAAACGGTGGTGCGCACCGTTCTCGGCTTGGTTATCGTCTTTTTCGGTGTCGGCATGAATTGGCTGCTGGCGAGTTTTGCATTCAGCCGTGTTGTTTCGGCGGCGCTGGCCGGTTGGGCGCAAAGCAGACATCCCCACCCCGCGGGCCGGGCCTGGGATCGTGAGATTTTTCGCCATTTGTTGAAAGCCACCCCAACTTTTGTCGGCATGACGATTCTGGCCACCATCTACTGGCGCTTGAACATCATCATGCTCTCCAAAATGTGCGGCGCCGAAGCCGTTGGTGAGTATAGCGCCGGTTATCGCCTGATGGATCTTCTGGCTTTTGCCGGCGGCAGCATTTTGACCGCTACTTATCCGGCGATGGCACGCCTATTTCATCACGTTCGCAAAGATTTCCAATTGTTCATGGATAAGGGCATTCAATACACCATTATCGGCTATCTGCCGGTGGTGGTCGCGGTGCATGTGCTGAGCCCAAAGATCATTGCCCTTTTTTTCGGTGAGAAATTTGATGCAGCGGTCGAGGGCCTGCGCATATTATCGTGGGTCACTTTTCCCTTGATACTGGCCAAACATTTTGCCAATGGCTTGATCGTTGCCGGTCGCCAGGATTTGGATCTGCGTGTCAACGCCTATCGGTTAACGTTTAATGTCATTTTGAGTTACGTTTTAATTGCAAAAATGGGCATGGTCGGCGCCTGTTTGGCCATGCTGATTTCTCTGCTCGCTTCGGTGATTTTGCAAGTTTACTATCTGCACGAAATCGTGCGGCCAACCCTGTCGTTGGCGCAGATTCTGAAACCCGGCCTGGCGGTGGTCGCGATGCTGGTGGGTTTGCAGCTCACCAGCGCCTGGCCGCTGCTCCTGCAAGCGTCATTTGCCGCATTAATTTATTTGCTCACCTTTCTCACCCTTAAACCTTTTGACCGGGAAGATCGCCGCATGTGGCTCTGCCTGGGGCAGCAACCACAAAACGCTTAGCACTTTGGAGAAATGAGATGAAGACTTTTCCGCAAGTCTCGTTTGTCATTATTGGCCGCAATGAAGAAAAGCAACTGGCGGCTTGTATCAACTCGCTCCTGCAAATCAATTATCCCGCGGCGCAAAAGGAAATTATCTTTGTGGATAACAATTCCACCGACCAGTCGCTGGAAATCGCGCGCCGCTTCCCCATCAAGGTTATTTCCCTCAAACAACAACCCGCCACGCCGGGCCTGGCGCGCAACGCCGGGCTGCAAGCGGCAACGGGGGATTACCTCCATTTCGTCGATGGCGATATGACCGTTGATCCGGAGTGGCTGAATGCGGCGTTGCCGGCTTTCGCCGACGAACGCGTCGCTGCCGTCGTCGGACGATTGCGCGAGGTGCATCCCCACAAAAGTCTTTATAATGAATTTTTTGATCTCGGCTGGAAAACCGCACCGGTGGGAGAAATCTCTTCGCCGGGCGGCGGCGGGATGTTTCGGGTGGCGGTGCTGCGCGAGTTGGGCGGTTACGATGATTCTTTATTCGGCGCCGAAGAAATCGATCTCGGCTATCGTTTACGCCGGCACAATTGTAAAATCATTCGTATCCCGCAGCTGATGGCGCACCATGACATGGACATGAAATCCATCGGCCATTTTTGGCGGCGCGGCGTGCGCGACGGCTATTACGAAATGGTGATGATCCGGCGCTATTTCAATTGGTCCTGGCCGCTGCCGCAAGAGTACATTTTCAAAATGAATCTACAAATGGTGTGCTTTTTCGTGCTGCTCATCCAATTGGTACGCCATCCCGGTCTGCTGCTCGGCGCACTCACGGTGGCGCTGCCGGCATTGTTCTTTTTGAAAAAGGCCCAGTATTATTACCGCGTCACCGGCGAACACAAAATGAGCTGGCTGGCTTCCTTTTTTAATTACTTCAATATGCTTCCCATCACGTGGGGACAATTGCGGTTCTGTCGCCTCAGCCTCATGAGTTTATGGCAAAAATTTTTTCGCCAGCCGGCGAGGCGCTTTTTGCGTTTCAGCAACGAAAAACCGATGGCCACTTGCTGATTGCCCCACCGATTTTCTCCAACACTCTTCGCGGTAACGCCGGTGTTAAACTCGTGTTGACCGGCGCCAATCACCGGCGAAATGTATCAGATATCCCTCGTCAGCGCATGATTTCCGACAAATTTTTTCTGCCAACCTGGGAGCCCGCTCCCAAGGTAATCATGGAATATCCGGATAAAACCGCACAAGCCCAACCCAGGCCTTCCCGATGAAGAATGGCTCGTATCGTATGGAGTTGGCTACCAATTTTTTAGTGCTTGAATATCTCTTGATCGTGAGTTTGAAATTGAGACTGGCGGCAGCGATAACGCTTGC